>JAZSBI010000001.1:0-2093 GCA_045602345.1 Acutalibacteraceae bacterium
GGTACAAAAGAGCAGTGGGACGAAGCTCAGGGTGTTATGAAGGAAATTCTTGATGATATCGGTCTTAATTACAAGGTTGGTATTGGTGAAGCAGCTTTCTATGGTCCTAAGCTTGATATTCAGATTAAAAACGTTTATGGCAAGGAAGATACACTTATTACAATCCAGATTGACCAGATGCTTGCTGAAAAATTTGGTATGGAATATGTTGACCGTGATGGTACAAAGAAGAATCCTTACATTATTCACAGAACTTCAATCGGTTGCTATGAGAGAACTCTTGCACTTCTTATTGAAAAATATGCAGGTGCATTCCCCATGTGGCTTGCTCCCGAGCAGATGAGAATTCTTCCCATTTCCGAAAGACACCACGATGCTTGCTTTGATCTTTGCAGAAGGCTTGAAGAAAAAGGCTTCCGCGTAACTGTTGACGACAGAGCAGAAAAAACAGGCTACAAAATCCGTGAAGCACAGCTTCAGAAAATTCCTTATATGCTTGTTCTTGGTGATAAGGAAATTGAAAATAATGAAGTTGCAGTCCGTGGCAGAAAAGCCGGTGATATGGGTACAATGAGCGTTGACGCATTTGTAGAAATGGCTCAGAAAGAGGTTGACGATAAGGTTATCAACTAATAAATAGTTCTTAACTCCGCAAGGTTAAAGCCTTGCGGAGTTTTATGTTTTAGGGTATAATATCACGTAGTGTGAATAATTCTATGGAGTTGCATAAATAATTATGAAAGAAAAACTTATTGAAAAGTCAACAGAAAATAAAAGTAAAAAAGCAATTAAACGATTTGTAGCATTAATAGTTGTTTTGGCTTTGTTGTTTGGTGCTTGTGCATTTTATGTAAATGATTATTACAGAGCAGATTTAGGTGCTATTTCTGCATTTTCAAGTAATGAAAAAATACAGATAGAAACTCTTGATGATGAAACAATTATTTTTAAACCCGAAAACATAAAAGCAGGTTTTATTTTTTACCCCGGTGGCAAGGTTGAGTATACTGCATATATTCCCTTAATGGAAAAACTTGCAAAAAAAGATATTATGTGTGTGCTTTTAAAAATGCCTTTTAACCTTGCAGTGCTGAATGTGAACGGTGCAGAGGGAATAAAAGAAATGCACCCCGAAATAGAAAACTGGTACATTGGTGGTCATTCCTTAGGTGGTTCGATGGCAGCATCATACCTTGCAGAAAATGTGGCGGATTTTGACGGTCTTGTTTTATTGGGTTCTTATTCTACAGCAGATTTATCTGAAGAAAGTATAAAGGTTCTTTCTGTTTTCGGCAGCGAAGATAAGGTTATGAACAAAGAAAAATATAACGAAAATAAAATTAACCTGCCCTCAAATTTTTCCGAAGAAATAATCGATGGTGGTTGCCATGCATATTTTGGAATGTATGGTGCACAGGAGGGTGACGGAACACCGACAATTACCAATGAAGAGCAAATTAAGAAAACCGCAGAAATAATTAATGGTTTTATCAGGAAATAAAAGAAAACTGCTGTCAATCAGAAGGCTGACGGCAGTTTTTTCCGTTTACTTCAATATAAATACCGAATGGTTAAATTTTATTGAATATTTTAATGTGTTTTTGCTAATATGATTTTGCAAGGAGGCGCTGAAATGAAATGCAAAGTTTTTATCGATAAAAACCACGAAGAAGAGGTGATTATTTATTCGCATCATAGAAATGCTTTGGTGGAACAGTTAGAAAGCTTTGTTAATGCTCAGGGGATTGAAATCATAGGTTATAAAGAAAAGGAAGCTGAAAGACTTGATTTGCCGGATATTTTCTGCTTCATCTGCGAGAATAACAAGGTTTATGCAATTACTGAAAAAGAAAAATATAAAATTAAATTAAGGCTTTATCAGTTGGAAGAGAAGCTGCCGCAGAATTTTGTTAAGCTCAATCAATCCTGCATAGGAAATATCAGTAAAATCAAAAGATTTTAAGCTTCTTTTGGTGGTTCTCTTTCAGTTGAATTTAAAAACGGATATGTGGACTGTGTTTCACGCAGGCAAATAAAAATTGTTAAAGAAAGGTTTGGGTTTTATGAATAAATATATTAAAGAATTTTTTCAC
>JAZSBI010000002.1:0-2935 GCA_045602345.1 Acutalibacteraceae bacterium
AATCACCGTGGCTACCGCCTTTAACAGCCTGGAAATAGTCAGACTGTGAGGGCTGAATACCACCAAGACCGGGACCACCACGCTGAACGTTAACAATAAGTGCAGGAACATCGGAACCTGCTATGTAGGAAATACCCTCGCTCTTAAGAGAAACTCCGGGGCTTGAAGATGATGTCATAACACGTTTGCCTGTTGCAGCAACGCCAAGAACCATATTAATAGCAGCAATTTCACTTTCTGCCTGAAGGAATACGCCACCTACTTTGGGCATTCTTTTTGCCATATATGCGGCAATTTCTGTCTGGGGTGTAATGGGGTAACCGAAATAATGCATACAACCTGCTCTGATTGCAGCTTCAGCAATAGCCTCATTACCTTTCATTAAAACTTTCTCACCCATTTATTTCACCTTACCTTTCAACAGTTATAGCACAGTCAGGGCACATTGTTGCACAGAATGCACAACCGATACACTTGCTTTCGTCGATGCAATGTGCAGGATGATGTCCTTTTGCGTTAAGCTTTGTGGAATCAAGCTCCACGATTTTCTTGGGACAAGCAGTTACGCACAAACCGCAACCCTTGCAAACATTTTCTGCGAATGTTACTTTTGCCATTTTTCTGCCTCCTAAATTATCTTTTTTTGTAAAGTCAGCGGAAACAGATTTTCGACTTTTCCGTTGAGATTATTAACTAATTTTTCTGTGACAGTTGTCATTTTAACAGGAAGCCCTGTCAACTTTGATAGCTCTTCGGCACTGTCAACCGAATTTATAACATCCTCCGCTGTGGTGAGTTCACCAAGGTTGGAGTTATTAACAATTGCTGTAAATTTTATTTTACACGCCGCTTCAATTTCCTGCATTATTTCAAATGCAGATTCTGCATCAGGGGTCAAAGGACGATATTTATTGAAGACAAAAAGCATTTCGTAATCATTTTCATCTTTAATAGAGTCCGCATACCTTCCCAGAGCATAAGCACCGCGGTCATCACCGCCAATATCCATTATGGCCTTTTCTTCACGTTTGTCAAGAAGAGAATATACATCCTGAGGTAAAGCAGGTAAATCTACGTTGGAACTTGCAAACTGGGAAGAAACAAGCTTGATTCCTGCATGATTCAAATCTTCAAGACTATCGCGGGTTCTGAAATAGGGATTTACTATATCAAGGTCGGCGATAACAACATTTTCACCAAGGCTTTTAAGGTACAAAGCATAGTTTACAGCAATATTTGTTTTGCCGCTGCCATAGTGCCCTGCAAAAAGGGTCATTCGTTTACTTTGCATCTTAATTCACCTCTTTTATTAGTTAGGAATGAGGAGTGTCGGTGAAGTAAGCTTCCAAACATTATTTAACGTTGCTGACAGCGACAAACACTTCTTCCTAAACTCTTCCTTTCATTATAATTTATTTCTTTGGATTTTTCCGCTTGTAGTTTTTGGTAATTCGTCACGGAAAACAACAATTCTTGGGTATTTATAAGGAGCTGTTTTCTCCTTAACATACTGCTGAATTTCTTTCTTAAGCTCTTCTGTACCCTCGGTTCCGGGAACGAGAACGATACTTGCTTTAACAACCTGTCCTCTAACCTCATCGGGTGCAGCAGAAACGCCACATTCAAGAACATAGGGAAGCTCCATAATAACGCTTTCGATTTCGAATGGTCCTATACGATAGCCTGAGGACTTGATAACGTCATCCACACGACCAACATACCAATAGAAGCCATCTTCATCCATCCAGGCAACGTCGCCTGTGTGGTAATAACCATCGTGCCAAACCTCTTTGGTTTTCTCTTCATCGTTATAATAACCTTTGAAAAGACCGCAAGGTGCACCGTCTTTAACATTAACAACGATTTCGCCGTTTTCACCAACATTTACTTTGTTGCCGTCTGCATCAACAAGGCAAACATCGTAAATGGGAGCAGGTTTACCCATTGAGCCGATTTTATGAGGCGCACCTGTCATATTACCGATAATCATTGTGCTTTCGGTCTGACCGAAGCCTTCAAGAATCTGAAGACCTGTTGCCTTTTCAAATTGGCGATAAACCTCAGGGTTAAGTGCCTCACCTGCTGTTGTCATATGCTTAACAGAGGAGAAGTCGTATTTTGAAATATCTTGTTTAATCATCATTCTGAGCATTGTGGGTGGTGCACAGAAGGTTGTAATATTATGCTTTGCAAACATTGGAAGAATGTCTGCTGCATCGAAACGGTCAAAGTCATAAACAAAAAGAGCTGCTTCACAGAGCCATTGTCCGTAGAATTTACCCCACATAGACTTTGCCCAACCTGTATCGGAAATTGTGAAATGAAGTCCGTCAGGGTCAACATTGTGCCAATACTTTGCAGTATGGAAATGACCGAGAGCATATTTATAGCAATGAGCGGCAATTTTGGGGTAGCCTGTTGTTCCTGATGTAAAGAACATAAGCATTAAATCGTCGCCACCGGGAGCATTTTCACCTCTCTCGTAATGAGAGCTGAAAAGCTTACTTTCTTCATCGTAGTTTCGCCAGCCTTCGCGGTCCTCGCCAACTGCGATTTTGATTTTAAGATCGGGGCATTTTGCTGCCGCCATATCAACCTGATTTGCAACATCGCCATCGGTTGTGCAAAGAATTGCTTTAATTCCTGCAGCTTGGAAACGATATTCCAAATCATGCTCTTGGAGTTGGTTGGGAGCAGGAATACCGATTGCCCCCAATTTATTAAGACCAAGCATTGCAAACCAATACTGATAGTGGCGTTTGAGTATAAGCATAACTCTGTCGCCTTTTTTGATACCCAAGGATTTGAAATAGTTAGCCGCCTGAGCAGAGCCTTTCTTCATATCTTTGAAAGTAAATCTTCTTTCGGTCTTATCTCTTGAAATATGAAGCATTGCAAGCTTATCAGGTTCTCTGTCTGCAAGAGCATCAATAAG
>JAZSBI010000003.1:0-9358 GCA_045602345.1 Acutalibacteraceae bacterium
AAGGTTTTGATAACTTTTGCTTTATCAAAGATTTCTTTAAGGTTGTCAACAGGTTTGCAAAGAACTGCATTGGCAACATCATAAGAAACACCTTCATCACCCAATACTGTGTCAAGACGGGATTTGAAGAAGTTCAAAAGGTCAGCTTTGGTTTCATCAGCATTGCTAACCATTTTAACATTAGCATAAAGTTTGTATGCTTCTTCAATGAGTTCTGCCAAAGAGAGATCGAGTTGATGTCTGATGATGGTTTGGCAGATACCGTTAGCTTGACGGCGAAGTGCGTATGGGTCTTGAGAGCCTGTTGGCAACATTTTTTGACCGAAGAAACCAACCATATAATTGATGAAAAAGCATTGGAAAAATGCAAAAAAGGTGTTGTAATCCTTAATACCTCAAGAGGTGGACTTGTGGATGCAGAAGCCCTTCTTGCAGGAATCAAGTCAAGAAAAGTGGGTGCTGCTTGCCTTGATGTTTACGAAGAGGAATCCGATATTTTTTTCGAGGACAATTCAGGCCACATTATGGAGGATGATACTTTAGCAAGGCTTATTTCAATGCCCAACGTTATTGTAACATCCCACCAGGCATTCTTAACCGAAGAAGCTCTTGAGAATATTGCAGAAACAACAGTTAAGAACCTTGTAACCTTCTTTGAAACAAAGCAATGTCCTAACGAGCTTTGTTACCGTTGCGAAAAGACAGAGGACTGCAAAAAAGGAAAATGCTTTTAGTTTGTGATTTTGTGAGGAATAAAGATGATAAGAAAGATAATTAAAATAGATGAAGAAAAATGTAATGGTTGCGGTGCTTGTGCCGCAGCTTGTCACGAAGGCGCAATAGAAATGATAAATGGGAAAGCAAAGCTTACTCGAGAGGATTATTGCGATGGCCTTGGTGACTGCCTACCCGCTTGCCCAACAGATGCAATTACCTTTGAGGAAAGGGAAGCACATGCTTATAACGAGGAGGCGGTGCGTATGGCAAAAATGCAGAAATTCGGAGCAAAGCTTCCTTGTGGTTGCCCGGGTACACAGTCCAAGTCATTTAAACGGGAAGCACAGGTTAACCCTGTAAAAACTACGAGTGTAACAAGTCAGCTTTCTCAATGGCCTTGCCAGATTAAACTGGTACCCATTAATGCTCCGTATTTTGAAAATGCTAATTTACTTATTGCTGCAGACTGTACAGCTTTTGCCTATGGCAATTTCCATAACGATTTTATACGTAATCACATTGCTTTAATAGGCTGCCCTAAGCTTGATGAAGGTGATTACACAGAAAAGCTTACACAGATAATTACAAACAATAACATTAAAAGCGTGAAAGTAGTAAGAATGGAAGTGCCTTGCTGTGGTGGTATAGAGAATGCCGTTAAACGTGCCCTTCAGGCAAGCGGAAAATTTATTCCCTGGCAGGTAGTAACAATTTCAACCGACGGAAGAATAATAGATTAACTTTTTAATATTCGTTGAAGATTTAAGTTTGTCGTGGTATTATTTTGGTAGTAAAGTGTTACTTGTTGAAGACTAACCAAAGATGGGGGAAATGATTTTGGAAAAGTTTTTTGATTTGGCAGGAATAGAATACACCCTTAAAGAATGGTACGGTTTTAAAGAGTTTGTTTTTTCTTTCTGTGGCAGAGAAGCTGTTCTTGTTTGTCCCCAAAAAGCGGTTGAGGGCAATAAGTGGCTTTATAAAACCGAGTATTTTGGTGCTTTTCCCGGGTTTGAAATTGAAATGCTTAAACGTGGTTATTTTGTAGCTCATTTTGATACTAAAACCCGTTGGAATTGCGAAGAAGATAATAAATTAAGACCCCTTTTCTGCAAGTTTTTGGCAGAAGAATTAGGTCTTAATTCTAAATGTGTTCCAGTGGGAATGAGCTGTGGTGGTATGCAGGCGGTATATTTTGCTGCAAATAACCCCGAGTGTGTTGCTGTTGCGTACATAGATGCACCTGTAATGAATTTTTTAAGCTGCCCGTATTCTTTTGGTAATGGTCACGATGACAGCCAAAAAGAGTTTGAGGATGCAACAGGATTTACTTTGGTTGATATGCTTAATTACCGTAATCACCCTGTTGATAATATTCCGAAACTTCTTGAAAGTAACATTCCGGTTGCCCTTATTTGCGGTGACAGCGATGCCGTTGTGCCTTATGAGGAAAACGGAAAAATACTTTCCGAGTATTACAATGGAAATGGTGGAATCCTTTTTGAAGTTCTCAAAGAGGGCTGCGACCACCATCCACACGGGTTAGAAGATAATACGCCCTTAATTGAATTTGTTGAGAAATATTATTGATATAACAATGAAGAAAGGAAGAGAGAGTTAGAGAGTTAACTCGCTCTTCCTTTTTTGTATTCTTTAGGTGTTACGCCAATACATTTTTTGAATACTGTTGAAAAATACAATGGATCTGAAAAACCCGATAAAACAGCAACATTTTTTACTGAATCCAAGCCGTGATCAAAAAGGGACACAGCGTATTTTATTCTTAAATCCCTTAAGTATTCTGAGTATGTAACACCGGTTTTTTCTTTGAAAATATGTGAAAGGTATTTTGCATTGTAACCCAATTCGTTAGCGATAAAACTTATAGAAAAATCATTTTCCTTAAAACTTTCTTCGGACAGTTCAATGATTTTATTTACAAGCGGATTTCCTTTGGGTGTAGTTATTGAAAGTCTTGAAAAGGTGTATAGTAAAATGCTTTCTGCAGAAAGGTCAATGTTTTCTGAGGAAGCTCTTGAAAGGCTTTCGTGCCAAAAGGGAATTAAACCGTCAAAGCCTGAGAATATTCTGTTGCTGTCAATTATTCCAAAACGCCTGAAAAGCTCTTGTGAACGTGTTCCGTCAAAATCTATGTACATATATTCGCATTTGTTTGTTCTTTCCGCAAATATTTCCTCACCCTTGAAAGCAAAGAGTAAATCGCCTGTTTGAAAATGGTGTTTTTTTGAATTAATAACGAAAATTCCAGCACCTTTAGAAATAAGGTAAACTCTATTTTCTTCCAATGTAATGAATCTTTTCATAATTTCTTCATCCGACTCTAAAATGAAACGGCGAGTCCAGAAAGAGTTTGAAATAAGTGGTGTTGAAAATTTACATATGTTTTTACTTGCCATACTAAACCTCGTTTTTTAGTTTAATATAGAGTACAACATAAATCGTGTGAAATCAATATAAAACAAACTTAATTTAATAAAATTATAGAAAATTTCTATTGTTTAATAGCTTTTAATTTGGTAAACTGAAAATGTTGAATTGTTTCACTCGGGGAGGTTAAACACATGAAAAATATAAAAATCGGTATTTTAGGTGCAGGCAGAGGAATTGACATTGCACAGAATTTAATGCTTCTTGATTGTGAAATTGTTGCTCTTTGCGATTTTAACAAAAAAAGACTTAATGAAGGTCTTAAGAAACTTGGTAAAGATGTTAAGGCTTTTGAAAGTTTTGATGATTTTATTGAAACCCCAATGGATGCAGTTGTTCTTGCAAACTATTTCCACGAGCATACACCCTATGCAATAAAATGCTTTGAAAAGGGTATTCACGTTTTCTGCGAATGTATCAGTAACGGCACAATGGCAGAGGGGGTTGAGCTTCTTCGTGCCTATGAAAATACTAATTCAATATTTATGTTGGCTGAAAACTATCCTCAGATGATTTTTAACCGTGAAATGAAAAGAGTTTGTGATGGTGGCACCTTGGGTAAAATCCTTTATGCTGAGGGTGAATATAATCACCCTCTTAACCCGAATGATTACGATTTTTATAAAGGCTATATGTATTTCCCTGAGCACTGGAGGAATTACCTTCCGCGTTCATATTATGTAACTCATTCTTTAGCCCCCCTTATGTGGTCAACCGGTGCAACACCCAAAAAAGTTTGTGCGTACGGAGTTTTCTCTCCCATAGAAGAATACGGTACAACTCGCTATGTTGGTGACAGTGCAACTATTATGATGACGCAGAATGATGATGGCTCTGTCTTTAAATTTACCGGGTGTGGAGCATTTGGTGCTCACCATAATGCATACCGCATCTGTGGAAAAAACGGACAGATTGAAAATCTTCGCGGTATGGGTAGCAAGGTTATGCTTCGTTACAACGATTGGTCGATTCCCGAAGGTAAAGCGGAAGTAAACCTTTACGAGCCTAACTGGAATGATAAAGATGAAGTTTTCATCAATCAAGCAGGTCACGGTGGCGGCGATTACATAGTTGCAAGAATGTTCCTTGAATGTATACGAGAGGGAAAGCAACCCGAACACCCTTACGATATCCACTCTGCAGTAACTATGTCATCTGTTGCAATTCTTGCTCATCGTTCTATGCTTGAAGGGGGTAAAACTTATGATATTCCTGATTTTACAAAAGAAGAGTGTCGCAAGGATTACGAGGATGACAGACTTACACCATTTTACTATTCAGATGGTAGAAAACCCAATATGCCTTGTTGCTCAGTAACAGATTATAAACCGACTGATGAGCAAATTGAAAAATATTTAGAAATCATAAACTCGTAAAGTGAAAGGATGTGGCAGAAATGAAAAGCAAAACACCTGTTGCAACAGAAAAGCAGATGGCTTTTAATAGTCATATTTTGCCACATACTTTTTTAGTGCTTTTTGGCTTTCTGCTGATTTCATTCGGCTTATGGAGTAATGAAATTATTTTCATTGTATTTGGCATAATACTTGCTGTTGTGTTTGTTGCGGTTTTACTTATTTCTCCCACTCATTATATTTTCTCCGAGGAGAATGTTGTAATTTGTCATCCCTTTAAACGCAAAGAAACAATTTGTTGGGGGAGAATTCGCAGCATAAAAATATATCGTGGCTGGTTTTATCGTATTGGTCTTGGCTACAATCATTATAAAATTTACTATCGCCACCAAAAAGCATGTCTGTTTTTAAACGGTGAAATATGCAGAACTAAAAGAACGAAAAATCTTTTGCAAAAATATTATAAAGGGAATGTTAAATAGAATTTATGCTTAACTACATACTTGTTTTCAGTGCAACAATTTTGTTTGCTTTACAATTTTTGTTTAATCAAAAATTTGAACAGAGCAGGGGAAGCGATTTAAAATCAGCTTTGGAATTTACTTTATATAAAAGCATTGTGATTGTTGTTATGATGCTTTTAATTAGTGGCTTTAAAATAATTGTAACGCCTTTCAGCGTGGCCTTGGCAACGGTTTATGCTGTGGCTTGTATACTGATGACCTATTTCAGTTTAAAAGCCTTTACAATAGCAAATCTTTCGGTTTATTCTGTTTTTTCAATGCTTGGCGGAATGCTTTTGCCTTTCCTTTTGGGCGTGGGCTTCTACAATGAAAAGCTGACAATATTTAAAGTTATATGCTGCGGATTAATCGTAGTTTCAGTTCTTCTTAACCTCAAAGGTGGTAAACAAAGTAAAAAAGCATTTTTGTACTATATGGCGGTGTTCGTACTGAATGGTGGGGTTGGTGTTATTTCAAAAATCCATCAGTCATCCGAAATCCCCCATACAGACAGTACAGGTTTTATGTTCCTTTCTTCTTTGGCTTGCATTATCATTTGCGGAATCTGGCTTCTTATTAAATATAAGAAAATACCCCTTGTTAAAGGGAAATCTCTTCTTTTTGCAGGTGGCTACGGCGTTTTCAATGGTGTAGGTAACTGGTTCTTGCTTATATCTCTCATTCATTTACCTGCATCTGTTCAGTATCCATTGGTAACCGGTGGGGTAATGGTTTTCTCAACCATTATCAGTGCCTTAAGAAAAGAAAAGCTTACAAAAATCGACTACATAGCAGCAGGAATTTCATTTGTTGCATCAGTATTGATGGCGTTTTGATTGAATGCGGAATGCGGAGTTAGAAATGCGGAATTAAGAATCGAAATTGTAAGGTACAGGCTTGCCTGTGCCATAGAATAAAGTAATCGTATTGCGAAGCCTATCCCTCTTTTTTGCTTGCAAAAAGGAGGGGGACCGCGTTAGCGGTGGGTGGAAAAGTATTGTGATAGTGGTTGATTGCCCCGCAAAGGTACCCCATTGTTGATTAGTATAATCGTGTGGGACGGTTTTGACCGTCCCGTTTTGTTTGTCTTGCTATAAAAATAATGCACAACTTTGTTTAATGCGATAGTCGAAAATTGTTGTATACTGTAGATTTTTGTGATATAATAAAAATATAAAGGAGTGAATTATATGAGATATTTAACTATAAAAAGAGAAAAAAGCTTTGCCGGTCGCTTTACAAGGGCAAAGGTTTATGTTTGCGATGAAGTTACAGGAGATACCAAAATCAATGGTGACAAGTGCTGTAAGCTTGGTGAATTAAAAAACGGTGAAGAAAACACCTTCGTTATCGGCGATGCAGAAACAAAAATATATGTTATTCAGGATAAGCTTTCAAAGAATATGTGCAACGAGGTTTGCTATATTCCTGCAGGTGTAGAGAATATTTACCTGATGGGTGAGTGTAAATACAATCCATTCGGTGGTAATAATTTCCGCTTCCATGGTATGACTGACCCGAGAGTTCTTGAAAACAGAAAAAAGACATCAAAAAAATTCGGAGTATTCCTGGTACTTTGTGCAATACTTGGTCTTGTAGGTGGATTTTTCAGTACATATGACCCACCCGTATATGCAAAAGATGGCGACCCCATCGAAATTGTTGACGAATCCGGTGTTGTAATGACCCTTACAGATTCCTTTGAAAAGCTGGACTCTGACGGCTACACTTTTACTTATGGTACAAATGATGCAGTAGTTTTCGGTATGGAAGAAAAGTTTGCAGGCATTGAAGGCTTGGAAGAGTATTCACTTAAAGAATATGGGGAATCACTTATTGAGTATTGGGAAGTGGATTCAAAAATCATAAAAGACGATGGTATTATGTATTTTGAATACCAGGGCGAAAGCCAGGACACAGACACAGTTTACAACTACTTTGTAGCAGTTTATAAAACAGAGGATTCCTTCTGGGCTATCACTTTTGCAATAGATGATGCTAATTATGATACCTATAAGCCTATGTTTATTGAATGGGCAAAAAGCGTAGCCTTTGTTGAAGAATAATAATTAATAGAACAATAAAAACACAAGTTCGTGAAAACGGACTTGTGTTTTTGCTACTTTATATAATTAAAAAGGTTCTTAAATACTGTTATTTGTTGTATTTTATAATTGACTTTGTATATTCTCTATGATATAGTATTAACAACCGATAGAGGTGCATTTTGTTAATAGTAACTGTAACACAAAGGGTTACCAAAACCGTTACGGTGAAAGGAGCAAGGTGCCGAAGTCAGCTTATGGTAAAAAGCTGGTCTGGCAGTACGGAATAATATCTTTACTGTTGTCACCGTTTTGGTGGAGAGCTATCTTACATAATATTGTACTCGTATTGGAGTATCTATTTTTGTGTGGGTAGTTGCTTTTCGGCAACTATTATTTTTTTGTGAGGTAAAAATTATGAAAAACACAGTTTTTACAGGTGTTGCAACAGCTCTTGTAACTCCCATGAACGCAAACGGCGTTGACTATGATGCATTTGGCAAACTTATTGAATGGCAGATTGAAGAGGGTATTAATGCCCTTGTAATTGCAGGTACAAGTGGTGAAGGTTCAACCCTTACCGACGAAGAACACAGAGAAGTTCTCCGTTTCTCCGTTGAAAAGGTTGCAGGTAGAGTTCCTGTTATTGCAGGTACAGGCTCAAACGATACCGCTTACGCTATAGACCTTACTAAATTTGCAAGTGAAATCGGTTGCGATGCAATGCTTCTTGTTACACCTTACTATAACAAAGCAACTCAGAGAGGTCTTATTGAGTCCTTCAGAGCTATTGCAGATGCTTCCACAAAACCCTGTATTCTTTATAATGTTCCTTCAAGAACAGGCTGTAACCTTACTCCTGCATCCTGTGCAATTCTTGCAGAGCATCCCAACATTGTTGGTATTAAAGAAGCTTCAGGCAACATTTCTCAGATTGCAGAAATTGCAGCACTTACAAAAGGCGAGTTCGATATTTATTCAGGTAACGATGACCAGATAGTTCCCCTTATGTCCTTGGGTGGCAAGGGTGTTATTTCCGTTGTTTCAAACATTCTTCCCAAGAAAACTGTTGAGCTTTGCGACAAATTCTTTGCAGGTGATTTAGAGGGTAGCCGTGATATTCAGCTTGATATGCTTCCTCTTATTAACTCTCTCTTCTGCGAGGTTAACCCCATTCCTGCAAAAGCTGCGGTTTCAGCTATGGGCTTCGGTGAAAACTATGTAAGACTTCCCCTTACAACAATGGAACCCGAAAACGAAGCAAAAATGCGTGCACTTATGAGAGAACAGGGTTTAAATGTTTAATATGATTTGTTCAAATTTAATAATCAAGAATGATACCTTGTTTTTCGGTGGTCACAGCACAAAAGACCTTGTCGAAAAATACGGCTCACCCATTTATGTAATGGATGAGCAAAAGATAAGAGAAAATTGCCGTAAATATGTTAACGGAATGAAAAAGTATTTCGGCGAAAATGCAAAGCCTTTCTTTGCAAGTAAATCTTGTAGCTTTAAGAAGATTTATAATATTGTAGAATCTGAGGGTATGGGCGTTGATGTGGTTTCCGTTGGCGAAATTTACACAGCTCTTAAATCTGGCTACAATATGAAAAATGCGTGCTTCCATTCCAATAGCAAAAATGATTATGATATTAATTTTGCTATGGACTCAGGTGTTGGTTGCTTCGTCGTTGATAACATTGAAGAGCTTGACGCAGTTGACCGCTTTGCAGGAGAAAGGGGCATAAAGCAAAAAATCCTTTTCAGAGTTACTCCCGGTATTGATACACATACCTACGAGGCGGTTAACACTGGTAAGGTCGATTCCAAATTCGGCTTCCCCATTGAAACAGGCGCTGCTATGGAAATAACAAAATATGCTCTTACAAAAGAGAATATTGACCTTGCGGGCTTTCATTGTCATGTGGGCTCTCAGCTTTTTGAGTCATCCGTTTTCATTCGCTCTGCAGAAATTATGCTTGAATTTATCGCGGAGGTTAAAAATACCTTAGGCTATGAAGCAAAAGAGCTTGACCTTGGTGGCGGTTATGGTGTTAGATATACCGAAAACGACCCTACAATTGATATTGAAGATAACATCCGTCAGGTTGCAGAGTATTTCAAAAAGAAATGTGTAGAACTCAATATTAACGAGCCTTTTGTTAGTATGGAGCCGGGCAGAAGCATTGTTGCAGATGCAGGTATCACCCTTTACAAGGTTGGTAATGTTAAGAGAATTGAGGGTTATAAAAACTATGTTGCCATTGATGGCGGTATGACCGATAACCCC
>JAZSBI010000004.1:0-18813 GCA_045602345.1 Acutalibacteraceae bacterium
TTGTGAGAGGTGCGGAATTTAATAACTAAATTCTTTGAACAGATGGAGAGTTGTCCGAGCTGGTCGAAGGAGCACGATTGGAAATCGTGTAAACGGCCAAAACCGTTTCGAGGGTTCGAATCCCTTGCTCTCCGCCAAAAACAGAACCACCCAATAGGGTGGTTTTTGCTTTTGGTTTGAATATATAAAAATGAGTTGAAAAAGTTGTCGTTTGTTGAACCTGCCTTCGAAGGCGGGGGGACCATCTTGAATATGTAAACGAATTGAATTTAGTTTTAAGCGAGCCAATTGTGAAAGTAGTGAATAGAGTTGAGCGGAATGGTGGGTTGTTCTCTACGCGACTATAGGAGCGTAGTTGAAGCGTAAGCTTCAATTAACACATTCTTCTGTTTTGATATAATTAAACAGAACACTATGGCAGTTCCGCTTTTAGCGGAAATGTTGCTATGCAACAAAGAACCTTCCGTCACGAAAAATCAAGCTTTTTCGCGCCACCTTCCTTCGAAGGAAGGCAAAAACAACTTAACAACATTCGTATATCTTTACTTTGTTGTTGAATCGTGTTATACAATTCCATTTGCTATTTGAATTTATATATGCTATTATATTTTGGGTGATTAGTTATGAAATTCAATGTGTATATGCCTTCTATGCTTCAAAGCGTAAGCAGGGTTACAGCAAGGCTTATTACATTTATTTTTGCGGCTACAGTTATTTTTGTTATAGGATTGTGTATATATTGTTGTTTTTCTGATGCTTGGGAATCTATTATTTTAGTTTTACCGTTTGTCTTTTTTACCTATGCTCTGTTTATTGTGCTTGTTGGTAGACCAAAGTCTTATGTAGAAGCTGATGGTACAAATATTAAAGTGGTTTATTATATTCTTTTTATAAAAAAAGAAAAACACATCAGCTTTTCTCAAATACATGAGGCATATATTGAACCCATACGTGTTAAAGGTAGCAGCCTTATGCATCCTAAAAACCGACCTTACGAAATTCTGTTTGAAAATGAGGACGGCAAAAGATTATTTAAGGTGTATTACACTGAAGAGTCTTACGAGTTTTTTAAGAATTATATAGTAAACTATGAAGCTCATATAAAAAGAATTAATAGTGTTTGAGGTGTATTATGAAAAAAGCAATTTTAATTATTCTTGGTAGTATATTAGCCCTTGTTCTTGTGGTGGCAATTGTTCTTGTCGGTAACACTTTTATGTATTACCCTCACTACAAAGAAAATAAAGAAGCTGTCAATATTGAACCCAAGGAAGACAATATCAAAATGATGAGCTACAACCTTCGTTGTATCAGTCCCACAGACTGGGGCAAAAAAGGTTGGTTTTACCGTGCGGATTTAATCATTGACGATATAGAAGAAGAAATGCCTGGTATAATCGGCTTTCAGGAAGCAACAAAATGGCATTATTCCTACCTTGTTGACTCTTTAGAGGGCTACGATTCCGTTATTACATACCGTGACGATGCTTTCAATTCCGAGGGTTGCCCCATATTCTATAATACAGAGCTTTACAGCCTTGTTGACAAAGGCTCCTTCTGGCTTTCCGAAACACCCGATGTTCCAAGCAAATCCTGGGGTGCACAGTATAACAGGGTTTGCAGCTATATCATTCTTACAGATAAAGCAACAAAGAAGGATTTTGTTGTTTTCAATACTCATTTAAGCCACGTAAGTGACGAAGCAAGAATCAACGGTATTCAGGTTGTGCTTGATAAAATAAGTGAATTTGGCTCACTTCCCGCAGTTATTATGGGCGACTTCAATGCAGTTGAGGGCTCCGTTACCTATAACAGCGTTACAGAAAATTTCCTTGATGCTAAACACGCCACAGAAAACACATCCGATGCCCATACCTACAACGGCTGGAACAACCCTGAAACATTCAAACGAATTGACTATTTTATGATTTCCAAAAAGGGCATAAAGGTTAATTCCTACAACGTCCTTTCAGGTATGCGAAATGGTGACTACACCAGCGACCATTGCCCTATTATAATCGAAATTAATTTAGATTAATTTCGATTAGATGCCGGATACCAGATACCAGATGCCGGATGTTAGCGATTAGTAAAAGTATTGCGAAGCTCTATCCCTCTTTTTTGCGTAGCAAAAAGGAGGGGGGACCACCGCAGGTGGTGGGTGGTACATTGTTTGTGAAATAAAATAAATTAAGTGCAAAAGTAGGGGACAGTCTTGACCGTCCTGCAAAATAATTTTGCAAGAAATCAGGTGAACCTATGACTAAAACAAAACAAATTAACACTAATTTAAAACCGATTGTTGTTTTCCTTTCCTTGTTGGCAGCAATGGGTATATTCGTTGTTTCAACTTTGTTTGCAACCTCTGTTTGCACAAAATGGTATGGTTTAGTTATAGGTTTTATATTAATGCTTGTTGCTATACCAATTCATTGCTTTGGCAATAAAATGAAAATCGGCTATGCTTTAAGTTTTCTTGTAAATTCAGTTGCCAACGGCTTTTCCTTATCAGCATACTATAACTCTAAAAACATAGCATTAAATGCTGAAGATATGCTCAAAGCCTGTGTTTTGCCTATAGCATTGTTATTTGTTGTGTTTCTTTTAGTTCAGTTATTTCCTGCAATTAAGAAATATATTTGTGCTGTCGGTGTTGTTATAGGGTGCACAATGCTTGTTGCCTTTATGGTTTTATGGATTAAGAGTACAACAGTGCTTTTCAGCTTCAGCTTCTTTTCTGTGTTGCTTTCACTTTTTTCTCATTGTGTAATGGCTGTTACCGCAAACAATAAACGAGATGCTTTAAGAGATATTTCATTTGGTAGCTTCGGTGCGTTTATAATAATATCACTTGTGGTGCTGTTTATTATAACCGAGGGCGAAATTCTTGAAGGCTTTGATGTAGGTGGCGGCGAGAGCGGTAAAAAAACAAAACACAAAAAGCATAAATAATAAAAACCACTCGATTGAGTTTTCTCAACCGAGTGATTTGCTTTTTACATCAAATCCTCATTATAATGTGCTCTTTCGCCACCTATAAATTTCGGTCTTACCCTTGCAGCGGTAAGGGTGGCATTGCCGATTTTGTTGTTCTTAAGTCTTACGGGAACTGCAACTTTCTTTAGGTGCATACCAATTAAGGTTGAGCCAATGTCAAGTCCTGCATCCGCCTTGATTTCTTCAAGTGCAACAGGGTTCTTGAATGCTTTATAGGCAGCTGTTGCAAATGAACCGCCTGCTTTTGGTTGGGGTACAACATTAACATATTCATTATTGGGAGCTGCATCCGCTTCAACAATAATTGCTCTGTTAAGGTGCTCACAGCATTGTGCTGCAACAAAAACACCACTTTCATTGGCGGCTTCGTAAATGCCATCAAAAATCTCATTTGCAGTTTCGGGTGAGGAATTAGTACCTATAGTGTCACCAATAACCTCACTTGTAGAACAGCCTATAACAAGAATCTGTCCTTTTTTCAGTTTGCCGATTTCAATTATTTCCTTTGCAGCAGCAAAAGCCTGTTCTTTTATTGTGTTCATAATAACACCCTCAAAATTAAAATTACTATTGTATTTTACACTCTTTTAAAAAAAAGTAAAGTATTATTATTGATATGTTAATAATTTCTTGTTAAAATATAGAAAAGAAAAAGTAAAAGAGGTGTTACAATGGCGGTTAAGTTCAATGAAGATAAAGAAGTTGTTGCAAGAATAAAGGAAGGTCTTAAAATGAAAGGCGGTTATTGTCCTTGCAGACTTGAAAGAACAGAAGATAACAAATGTATATGTAAAGAATTCCGTGAACAGATAAAAGACCCGAGTTTTGAAGGCTATTGCCACTGTATGCTTTACTACAAATCAAAAGATTAATATACCGAAAGGATGTTTTAATATGGCAGAGTTAACAATTACAAGTGCTAATTTTGAAGAATTGGTTTTAAAAAGCGAAAAGCCCGTTTTACTTGATTTCTGGGCAACCTGGTGTGGTCCTTGCCAGATGATTGCACCAACAATTCATGAGATTTCGGAAGAAAGAGCAGATATTGTTGTGGGTAAGGTTAATGTTGACGAAGAAATGCAGCTTGCTATGAAATTTGGTATTGCAAGTATTCCCACACTCCTTGTTTTCAAAGGCGGAAAGCTTGTTAACCAGGCAGTAGGACTTCTTCCCAAAGCAAATGTTTTAAAGCTTATAGATGGCTGAGTTTCAAGAGAAAACCTGTTGTTTCGGGTTTTCTCTTTTTATTTTATTACATAATTATTACAAATTAGCCACATTGTTTGACAGTTGACAAGATTTATTGTATTATAAATGGGTATAATTGGAATAATATGATGTATTTCTATGCTCATATTTTGAAAGGGCTGTTATTGGGCTTATGTTTATTGATTTGGAAGGGCTTGACGGTTGCGGTAAAACTACCCAGACCGACCTTGTGTGTAAAAGACTTTCTGCTGATGGAATTGATTATAAAAAAATCAAGCTTCCCGATTATGAAAGTGATTCAAGTATTCTTGTAAGAAAATACCTTGCAGGGGATTTCGGCAAAAATGCAGGGGATGTAAATGCCTATGCAACATCTGTTCTTTATGCGGCAGACCGATTCGCTTCCTATACAGAAAAATGGAAAACAGAATATCTTGAAGGTAAATTGATTTTTGCGGACCGCTATACTCCTGCAAATGCCATTTATCAGATGACAAAGCTTGATAAGTCCCAGTGGGATGAGTACCTTGATTGGCTTTTTGATTTTGAATATAACAAAATCGGAATTCCCGCTCCCGATAAGGTTATTTTCCTTGATATGCCCGTTGAGGTTTCACAGCGTCTTATGACCCAGCGTTATGAGGGGGATGAGAACAAAAAGGATGTTCACGAAGCGAATGTTGAATTTCTCAATGCTTGTCGAGAGGCTGCACTTTATGCAGCAGATAAATGCGGTTGGGTGATTGTACCCTGTGCAAAGGATGGGCAGCCACTTTCAATTGAAGAAATAAACAACACAGTATATAAAATTTTACTTGAAACAATAAACAAATAATTATGCTTGATTTTCAACCTGTAAAAATTGAAAACAGAGATTTGATTTTAAATAATATTCCCCAAAGTGCTTGGCAGATATGTGATTTTTCCTTTGGTAATATTTTCTGCTGGAGTGTGGGGGAGAATACCCGCATTGCAGAGAAGGATGGTTTTATCTTCCTTCGTTCCCGGTTTAATGGAATTAAAAGCTACGCTTTCCCTTGGGGAAAGGGCGACATAAAAACCGCCCTTGAAATTTTAGAGGAAGATGCAAAAGAAAGAAATGCGGACTTCAGTTTCTATTGCCTGAGCGAAGAACAAGCGGAAACTCTCAAAGGTTTTTATGGGGAAAGACTTGTTCTCCAAGAGCAGAGAGATTTTTTTGACTATGTATACCTTCGCGAAAAGCTTGCAACCCTTGGTGGCAGAAAATATCACTCCAAGAAAAATCATGTTAATTCCTTTTGTAAGAAAAACAATTTTTCTTATGAAGAGTTAAATGAGAATAATTTGCAGGAGTGCCTGGAATTTTCCCGCCTTTGGCACAAGGGGGGCGAAAGGAACCCCAAGCTTGATGAGGAAATGATTGTTATTGAAAAAGCCTTTAAGTATTTCAAACAGTTGCATTTGTCAGGTGCTCTTTTAAGGGTGGACGGTAAAATTGTTGCCTATTCCTTAGGTGAGAAAATGCCTGACGGAAAAACCTATTGTACCCATTTTGAAAAAGCCTCTCCCGATTACCTTACCGCCTATGCGGTAATCAACAAATTGTTTGCAGAAAAATCCTTGGGAGAGTTTGAATATATTAATCGTGAAGATGATGCGGGAGTGGAGAATCTGCGTAAAGCAAAAACCTCTTACCACCCGGAATATCTCGTGAAAAAGTATTATGGAAAAATCCTTTGAAATATGCTTTCCCCTTGAAAGCGATTATGAAAAATTAAAAGCTCTTTGGCAAACCGCATTTGACGACAGTAAAGAAAGCCTCGATTTTTTCTTCGGAAACACAGTTGCAACGGAAAGAGTGTTGGCAGCCTTTGAAGAGGGCAAACCCGTAAGTGCTTTGTATATGCTTGAAAGCGACATTGTCATAAATAAAAAGAAGTATTCTGCATATTACATCTATGCAGTTTGCACCCACCCGAATTATCGTGGTAATGGTCTTATGAAAAGCCTTTTCCAAGAGCTTTTCAAGGTAGCAAAGGCCAGGGGAATTGACTACCTTTTTCTTGTACCCGAAGAAGAATATCTTTTTGAAATATATAAAAAGCTTGGCTTTGAAATCGGCTTTTACTATTCTGAAAAAGAATTGCTTAAAGGCGATTTTCAAAGAGAAGAAACTATAAAAGCTGAAAAACTCACTTACGAAAAGTACAGGGAATGTATAACCGGAAATCCCCCAAATGTGCCCCTTGCAATACTTAAAGAAAGCACATTTAAATCTTTCTTTAATTCCGTAAGCGGAGAAGTTAAAGCTGTTTTTGTCCCCAATGAAGGCTATGCCCTTTATGAAGAAACAAAAGAAAGCCTTACGGTTTACGAGCTTTTTGGTAATGAAAAAATGCTTTTGACCGAAGTTTTTCAAAATGCAGAAAAGGAAAGAATTATATACAGACACGTAGCCGATAAAAACAAAATTCCCTACGGAATGTATTTTAAACTTAAGGATGTTCCTGAAATTCAAAATGGATTTTTCGGAATACCATATTCAAATTAAAAGAGGAATTACAATGATTTACGTTTTTCTTGCAAATGGCTTTGAAGAAATAGAAGCACTTGCTCCTGTTGACTTTTTATTAAGGGCAGGGGTAGAGGTTAAAACCGTTGGTGTCAGCGGCAAGCTTTGCCGTGGTGCTCACGGAATAAATGTTGAAGCAGACATTCTTTTAGAAGATGTAGTGCTTGATGATAACCTTCAAGGTATTATACTTCCCGGTGGAATGCCCGGCGCGGAAAATCTTAATAATAGTGAAGGTGTACAGAAAGTAATCGACTATTGTGCTGAAAACAACAAAATAATCGGAGCTATTTGTGCCGCACCCTTCATTCTCGGAAGAAAAGGTCTTTTAAAAGGCAAAAATGCCACCTGCTTCCCCGGTTTTGAGGATGAGCTTGTTGGTGCAAGTCTTGCAGAAGCAGGCGTTATTACAGATGGTGCAATTGTTACTGCAAAGGGTGCAGGTGTTGCCTGGGAATTCGGTGCTGCAATATGCTCCATAATTACAGGTGAAGAAAAAGCCTTGCAGATACTCAGAGGTATTCAATGGAGAAAGTAATTGATATAAGGCCCATAAAAAAGAAAATGCGAGCCGAGGCTAAAGAAAGCCGACTTTCAATGGCTCCTTCAACTAAAAGTTCTTTTGATAAAAAAATCTGCAACAAGCTACTTAATTTATGGGCAGTACGTGAAACAGATATATTTTTGTGTTATGTTTCAACAGATATTGAGGTTGATACAAAGGAGTTTATAAAGGCTCTTTTGTCCGCAGGTAAAAGAGTGGCAGTTCCCCGTTGCGAGGGTGGTCCCTCGGAGATGAATTTCTATTATATAGATTCTCTCGAGGAGCTTTCTTCAGGTTCTTTCGGTGTTCTTGAGCCTGAGTGTAACAAAGAAAAAATGCTTACTGAAACAGAGAATACCCTTTGTGTTGTTCCTGCATTTATGTTTGATAAATCGGGTTATCGCCTTGGTTATGGTAAGGGTTATTATGACCGCTATCTTTCCAGATACAAAGGCTCTACTATCGGAATTTGCTATTCACATAACATAAAGGATGAGCTGTTCCACGGAAAGTATGACAGAACCGTGGATATGATAGTGACCGAAAAAAGTATTTTAACAGTAAAGGAGTGATTTAAGTGTCAAAGGATAATTTTAACGATTACGAAGAGCTTTTAAGCTTGTTTGAAGAGGAAAAAGCTGAAAACAAAACTGTCCCCGTGAAAGCATCAACAGAGGATGAGCTTAAAAGTAAAAGGCAGAAAAAAGTTGATGATTTTAAAATCAATATAAACTCCAACAGCACTTATGAAAACCCTAACTATAAAGGTGGCGTGTATTTTTCTAATCCGCCAAGAGATATAGAAAAAGCTGCGGAACGAGAGAAGAAAGCTACTGTAAGAAAAAATCAGAAGCAACAAAAACCTGCTGTGGAAAAATTCAAGGTTTCTGCTCCTCCTGCAACAGAAAAACAGAAAAAAGCTATTGCAGAAAAGGATGCCCGTAATAAAAAACGCCAGAATTCAGTTTGGTTAGGAAGGCTTTCCCGTTTTGCTCTTGCTATTGGTATTATTGCTTTGTCAAGTGTACTTATCTGCATTTACGGAATCGGCTGTATTAACGATGTGCTTTCAATAGATGTTGATAAGGATACCTTTGTAGAAGTGCAGGTTTCTAAGGGTATGACAGATGAACAGGTTATTGATGTGCTTGATGATAATGACCTTATAAATAACAGCCTTTTCTGTAAGCTGTTTGTTAAGCTTTTGGATATAACTTCGGGTGATGACAGTAAAAGAGAATATGTTTCAGGTGTTTACACCCTTTCCCCGAGTATGGGTATTGAAAAAATGCTTTCCACAATGAAAGCGGATATAACCCTTTCTGAAACAGTTACCCTTACATTCCCTGAAGGCTGGACAATTGACCAGATTGCAGATAAACTTGAGGCTAACGGGGTTTGTACCGCCGCAAGTTTTATAAACACCCTTCAGAGTGTTGATTTTTCTGAGGATTACAGCTTTATAAAATCTATTCCCAATAAGGAGCAACGCTTCAGGGTGCTTGAGGGCTATATGTATCCCGATACCTATGAGTTTTATGTAGGTGAAAATGCATCCAGTGTTGCAAGAAGATTTTTAGATAACTTCCAGAACAGATGGACAGATGAATATCAGAAACAAGCTGATGAATTAGGAGTAAGCCTTGATGAAGTAATTATTATGGCTTCAATTCTTCAGAAGGAAGCCGCTTCAAACGAGCAGATGCCCGATATTGCTTCGGTTTTATATAATCGTCTTGCAAGACCGGCTGTGTATCCCTGGATTAACTGTGACTCAACATCAGAGTATGTTGTAAAAACAATTAAACCAACATTAACCGGTTCAACGGAAGATGGACTGAAATATGTTGAGTATATTAAAAAATACGACACCTATGATGCGGATTGTAAAGGTCTTCCCGTTGGTTCAATTGCTAACCCCGGTGATGCTGCAATCAGGGCAGCCCTTAATCCAGCGGATACCAATTATTACTTCTTCTGCCACAATACCGACACAGGCGAAGTGTTCTATGCTGTTACGGAAGGTGAGCATGAGGTAAACAAACTTGAGGCAGGTTTAAGCTGATATGAAAAAAGCTATTGCATTGTTACTTTGCGGTTGCTTTTTGCTGACAATGTGTTCTTGTGATTTCAAGAAAGAAGCTACAACTGAATTAACTGCTATGAACACCCTTATAAGTATAAGGGTGTTCAGTAGTTCAAAGGGTGAAAATGACGAGATTTTACAGCTTTTTACCCAAAAGGTGAATGAACTTGATGGCCTTTTTGATGCCAACAAAGAAACCAGCGAAGTGTTTCAGGTGAACGGTGAAAAAACCAAAATAGAAGTCAGCGAATATACCGCGGAAATAATAGAAAAATCCATACTTGCAAATACACTTACAGATGGCGCCTTTGATATTACAATAATGCCGGTTTTAAGGCTTTGGGGCTTTGATAACGGCAATTACGGGGTGCCGAAAAAGGCGGAAATCAAAGGTGCTCTTGAATTTGTGGGTAAGAATTCAGTTTCTGTAAAAAACAACATTGTAACAAAAAAGGAAAATACAGAAATTTCTTTAGGCGGAATCGCCAAAGGCTATGCAGGTGACAAGCTTCTGGAAATTGCTGAAAAGAATGGTGTCAGCGGCATTATTTCCCTTGGGGGCAATATTGTGCTTTGTGGGGAAAATGCCGAAAAAGGGCAATGGACTGTGGGAATAAAAAATCCACTTGTAAAAAATGAAATGGTCTGCACCTTCAAGCATAAGGGAAATGTAAGCATTGTTACCTCGGGTGGCTATGAACGAAGCTTTAAAAAGGATGGCAAGACCTACCACCATATTATAGACACAAAAACAGGTGAACCTGCAAAAAGTGACCTGTTGAGTGTAACTGTAATAGGGGAGGATGGTGCGCTTTGCGATGCTTTTTCAACAGCGCTTTTCTCAATGGGTAAAGAAAAAGCCGTTAAATTCGCAAAGGAAAATAACGACTTTCAATATATTTTTATTACTGAAAATAAAGAGATTATTGCAACAGAGGGCGTTTCCTCGTTGGAGCTTTCCGATAAAAGCTTTACAATTAAATAAATTCACAAATAACAGAGTTGGAAAGAAGGTACCCTTGCCTTGTAAGGGAAAGTCTTTCGCCATCAAAAACAACTAAGCCTTGTTCTTTTAAGAACGGGGCTTTTTCTTTTATTTTTCTTGAGGCCTCTTTGCCGTAAAGCTTGTTAAGCTCTGTAAGGCATAACCCTTTTTTTAGCCTTAATTTGAGCATTATGTATTCTTCTGCATCACCGCCAACCGAGTCAAATACAGCTTTTTTACCGGTTATAAAGCTTTCGGTGTCACTTTCAAAATAAAACCTTTTACCATCAAAATAAGAATGTGCCCCCGGTCCTATTCCAAGGTAGTTGTCTAATTCCCAATATTTAGTATTGTGACGGCTTTCAAAACCTTCTTTTGCAAAATTAGATATCTCGTAGTGGTTAAATCCTGCCTTTTCAAGGGTATCGGCACATTGGTTGTAAAAGAATATGGTTTTTTCATCATCGGGGAAATCGTATTTTTTGTAGTTTTTATAAAAATGAGTGCCTTCCTCAATTTTAAGCATATATGCGCTTACGTGGGGTACACCGCTTTCAATGACAAAATCCAGGGTTTCCTTCAGGCTTTCCTTTGTCTGGTATGGTATTCCCAGCATAACATCAAGTGAAATGTTTGTTATACCATTTGCTTTTAAAAGCGCAATTACCTCTTGAACCCTCTTTTTATCGCTTTGCCTTCCGAGAGCTTTTCGCTCTTTATCAACTGCAGATTGAAGACCTAAAGAAATTCTGTTAACTCCCGCTTTTAAAAGGTGTGGAAGAATGCTTTCTATATCAGAATTGGGGTTACATTCAATAGTGATTTCTGCTGAGTCGGGAATTGAGAATTTTTCTTTTGCAGCCGTAATTACTCTGTACAGCTCTTCGCCCGGTAAAACAGAGGGTGTTCCGCCACCAAGGTAAAGAGTGTCTGCAATAAAAGGCTCTTTAACAAATTCATCTGCTCGTGAAAGGGTGTTGATTTCTTGTAAAAGAGCTTCAACATATAGCTTCATTTCATCGGTTTTACACCTGTAAGAATAAAAATCGCAGTAAGGACATTTCGATTTACAAAATGGTATGTGAATGTATACTCCCGACAATTTTCTCACTCCTTACCATGCTACATTTTACTTGCCTTTTGCAAAGTCTATCCCTCTTTTTTGCTTGCAAAAAGGAGGGGGGACCGCGTCAGCGGTGGGTGGTACAACATTACCTTTTCGTAAAAGCAACACAATTATACTATTCCTTATCTTTTTTTTCAACTGCATCAATACGCCTTTTTACATATTTGTTTTTACAACCGCCCATTTCCTTGCAGTTGCATTTGTGGTAATAAAGGCAACGGATTTTCTTTCGTCCGCTTAAAAAGGTAAGCTCTTCAATAATAACGTTTTTATCAACAACCGGACAGTATTGCTGGTAAGTAAAGGAATGTCTGTTCATAAGCACCTCTTATAAATTTAGTAGTTGTAAGTGGAAAGTTGTGGCGAAACCACAGCGATATAAATCCTGACGGATTTGCGATATATCTGACGATGCGATATGCCTGCGGCGCGATATGTGCCTGACAGCACGCGACAATAGGGATTTATATTATATCGCATTGAGCGTAGCGAAATATATCGCATTTTGTGCAGCAAAATATATCGCACAAGCTTGCTTGTATATCGCCAAATAACACGGAATTTCGGGGCGCAAAAATGCGCCGTATAATAATTTGTAAATTTAATATAACCGTAGGGGACGGTCTTGACCGTCCCGTAGTAGTTGCTATTTCGTAAGTTATATCTATAATAATTATGCTCTTTAAGTGGCTTTAATAATCAGTAATAAAATTTATTTTGTGTGAATAAAAATAATTGTAATAAAACATAGGTGGGTGAAAGGGATAACCAAAATTAAAAAATATTCAAGAATGATAAAAATGAGCGAAAAAGAAATGATTTTAAATGAAATTGAGGAAATCCGTTTTTTGATAAAGCTTGCCTATTTCAAGCTTTCCGAGGCAACAGAAAATGCGCTTATAGAGTCGGCGGTACTTGAATTGAGAAGTCTTGAAATCAAACATGCCCATTTGTTGAATAAATTAAAGGAAGTGGAAAAATGATATATTTTATCGGTGCATTACTTTTAGTTGCGGTGCTTTTGATTTTTAAAAACAGCGGTTGCTTTTTTAAATCTTTTTTTACAAGTGCCATTGGTGGAATAGGAGCTTTGTGTGCGGTTTGGGCGGTAAATTATTTTGTTCCTCTCTCTTTGGGGATTAATATATTTTCCCTTGTATTCAGTGTGTTTTTTTCGGTTCCGGGGGTAATATTTTTGCTTCTTTGTAAAACGTTTCTGTTATAAGGTAAAGGATTTTATTATACGCGCCTTACGGCACTAGAACCCTCCACCACGCCAAAGACGAGCTTCGGCGCGGTCCCCCTCCCTTCGCCAGGGAGGTCAGGTTACCGAAAAACTGTCCAAAATTTAGCAGCATATATTATACATTTTTTCGCGTTATTACAGTTGATTTTAGCGTGTTTTTAGTGTAATATGTATAATTGAACAGTAAAAAACTACGTTTTTTTAAAATATTTTTGGAGGATTTGTATGAATTATAAGCTTACAAAGAAGCAAGCAAAGGAAATGCTTGAAAATAAACTTCTCCACTTTTTCGGTATTTCTACCGAAAACGCTACCTATGACCAGTATTATAAAGCGGTTTCCATGATTGTCCGTGATATGATGGCTCAGGGCAGAGCGGAGCTTGGTAAAAGAGCGGACGAAGAAGGCAAAAAGCGTGTTTGCTATCTTTCAATGGAGTTTCTTATGGGTCGTTCTCTTAAAAACTCCCTTTTCAACCTTAACCTTACAAAAACATTTGAAAGCGTTTTGAAGGATTATGGTATTAATCTTGAAAAACTCTACGACTGTGAGCCCGATGCAGGTCTTGGCAACGGCGGACTTGGTCGTCTTGCTGCTTGCTACCTTGATGGCCTTGCAACACAGGGTTACCCTGCTCGCGGTTATTCTATTCTTTATGAATATGGTATCTTCCGCCAGAAGCTTGTTGAGGGCAGACAGACAGAGTTTCCTGATAACTGGCTTCCCGGTGGCGAGGTATGGTTACAGCCCCGTGAAAGCAGCGCAGTTGATGTTTGCTTTGAAGGTACTCTTAAAGAGTCCTGGGACAACCAGTATCACAACGTTGAAATTGAGGACGGGAATATTATTCAGGCTGTTCCTTATGATATGTTTGTTGCCGGTAAAGACGGAAAGGGAATCAGCTGCCTTCGACTCTGGAGTGCACGAGCACCTGAATTTGATATGAAAGCCTTTAACCAGGGTGACTTTATGCGTTCTATGGAACGTCAGGCAATGGCAGAGGTTATCAGTAAGGTTCTTTATCCTATGGATAACCACCCTGAAGGAAAGTCTTTAAGACTTCGTCAGCAGTACTTCCTTGTTTCTGCATCCGTTCAGGATATTGTCCGTCATCATCTTCGCGAATATGGCACAATTGACAATCTTCCCGAGAAAATCGCAATTCACATTAACGATACTCATCCCACAATGGCAATTCCCGAGCTTATGAGAATTCTTCTTGATGAGTGCGGCTATGGTTGGGATGACGCATGGAGAATTGTGACAAATACAGTAGCATATACAAACCATACCGTTATGAGCGAGGCTCTTGAATGCTGGAGTGAGGAGCTTGTAAAAAGACTTATTCCCCGTATATACAATATTATCAAAGAGATTGACAACCGCTTCCGTTCTTATGTATGGGAAAGCACCCACGATGCAGACTATGTTGAACGTACAGCTATTATTTCAGGCGGTGCAGTGCGAATGGCTAACCTTTGCGTTGCTGCAAGCCACAAGGTAAACGGTGTTTCCGCTCTCCACAGTCAGATTCTTAAAGACACTCTCTTTAATGATTTCTATCGTCTTACTCCCGATAAGTTTACAAATGTTACAAATGGCATTGCTCACAGACGTTGGCTTTGTCAGGCAAACCCTGCTTTAACAGAATATATTAAAGAACTTCTTGGTAACGATAAATTTGTTTATGATGCAGAACATCTTTCCAAGCTTGCAGATTTCAAGGACGATGAAGAGGTTCTTAAGAGAATAGGCGAAATCAAAAAAGCAAACAAAGAAGCGTTTGCAAAGCGTATCAAGAAAACAACAGGGGTTGAGCTTGATACCAATTCGATTTTCGATGTTCAGGTAAAACGCCTTCACGAGTATAAGCGTCAGCACCTTAACGCCCTCAATATTGTTTCCGAATACCTTGCAATTAAAGAAAATCCTGATGGCGATTTTGTTCCGAAAACATATATCTTTGGTGCTAAAGCAGCTCCCGGTTACTTTGTTGCACAAAGAATTATCAGCTTTATTCTTGCTTTAGGTGAAATGATTGATAAAGACCCCGATGTAAGAGGCAGACTTAAGGTTCTTTATGTTGAGGATTATAACGTAACAAATGCAGAAAGACTTATGCCTGCTGCAGATGTTTCCGAGCAGATTTCTCTTGCAGGTAAAGAGGCAAGCGGTACAGGTAATATGAAGCTTATGATGAATGGTGCTCTTACTATCGGTACACTTGACGGTGCAAATGTTGAAATTCACGAATCTGTAGGGGATGACAATATGTTCCTCTTCGGTATGAGAACTGAGGAGGTTAACGAGCTTCGCAAAGCCGGTTACAATCCTCAGAATTATTACAACAATAATCCCGAGCTTCGCAAGGTTCTTGATTTCATTACCCATAACGGAATTGACGGTAAAGATTTCTCCGATATTTCCGGCACAATTATTCACCACGATCCCTTTATGGTACTTGCAGATTTTGCAGATTACCAGAGGGCACAGAAAAAAGTGAGAGAAACTTTCCTCGATAAAAAGAAATGGAATCAGATGTCACTTCTCAATATTGCGTATTCAGGCAGATTTGCTGCAGATAGAGCTATTAATGAATATGCTCGAAATATATGGAATACACAAAAAATGTAAGTTAATTTGGTCTTTTTGACGAAATTGGATTAAGTCAGTGCATTTGGAAAAAATGCACTTGACTTTTTTCGCTTTTTAGAGTAATCTAAAGATACTGAAAAATAATGTGTTATTGTATATACAGTACCACGAAGTTGAAAGGGGTATTATACCAATGAAAAATTCAGATATGAAGGTTATTGCTATAATTCTCAGTATAGCACTTTTCTTCACAATCGTAACAAGCAACGCAGTTTCCATCGCTTCTGTTGTTTTCCTTGCAAAAGGTCAGACAGCTCAGCAAGGTAATGTAAACGCACCCGGTGGCAACAACGGTAGCACAGGTACTGATGTTAACACAGGTGCAGACACAAACACTGATGCTAACACAGGTGCTGACACAAACGCTGATGCTAATGCAAATGCTAACACAGATGCAAACGCAAATGCTAACACAAACACAAATACAAACACCAACACCGGCACAAACAACGGTGGCACCACTTCTTCAAACTCCAAGATTGACAAAGAAGCTCTTGCTATGTTCCAGAAAGCTGCTAAAGACATCAACTCTAAAGGTGTAGCAGGCTATTCTTACAAATCATGGCAGGCAATCGAGAGCATCGATGTTGGCGGTAATGATAAAATTAAAGGTCTTATTGAAGGCTTCCTTACAAAAGAAGAAGATGCTGAAACAAAGGTTCAGGCTAAAGGCTCTGACGATGCAAAACGCCGTATGCCCATCAGTAACTGTTCTGAAAGCACAATCGAAAGCGTTTCAAAGAAAGCTTCCGGTTCAAACGTTGTTATAACACTCGTTATGAAAGACGTTACTAACCCCGGTAAAAACGATAAAGACGGTCTTAACCTTATGTCAAGAGACTTCCTTTACATGGAAGACGTTCATAACACAGTTAAGACCGATAGTGCTGTTAAGCTTCTTGTTAAGAGCCTTAACAAAGGTGAAATTACATACAAGGCTTACACAATCACAGCTACAATGACAAAAGACGGCAAATTTGTTGAAATCACTCACAAGTGTTCAGCTCAGCTTGTTGCAGATGCTACTCTTGCCTTCAATATTCCTCTTAGCGGTAACGGTGTTCTTCAGTTCAACGTTAGATACTGGGATTTCAAATATTAATTTGAAGCAAATAAAACCGACTCGAAAGAGTCGGCTTTTTCTTTTGCACAACAAAAATGTATTTCTTTTGTGTAATATATAGTATTGACTTTTAATGGAAATTGGTTTACTCTTATAGTGTTAAAAAATATGCATTTTTATAGAATGCAAATATGAAAGAGGTTAGAAATATGAATAGCAGAGATTTAAAAGTTATTGCTGTCATTCTTGCGGTTGCTCTTGTTTTTACTGTAATTGCAAGTAACGCTGTTTCTGTAGCTTCCATTATTTTCCTTGCAAAGGAAGATATTGCAGGTGCTCCCGCGGGTCAGCAGACTCAGCAGCAACAGACTCAAGGCCAACAGCAGGGTACAAGCACCGATTTCTCCGGTGATGATGGCAGTTCAGACACTGTAACTCCCGATGGTGGCAACGATGGTTCAGATACTGTAACTCCCGATGGTAACAACGGCGGTTCCGATACAGCAAATCCTGATGCCGGTAATGGTGGTACAGGTACTGCAACTCCCGATGGAAATAATGCAGGTACAAACAATGGTGGTACAACTTCAGCAAAAAAATCAAATAAAGAAGTTCTTGATATTTATACAAAAGTAATGAACAAGGCTAAAAAAGATAAGCCCGGTTACAAAAAGGTTGAGTACCAGGTACTTCCTTCCGATGCTCAGAACCGTGTTCTTTCAGAAGGTGAAGGTCTTGTAGGCGTTCTTCTTAACCTTGTTGATACACTTGATCTTATCAAATCAAAAGAAGCTGCTGAAGCAGATCCCGAAATTGTTGATAAGGGTAGCGATATGAGATGGTTCCCTGTTTACAAATGTGAAAAGGGTTGCTATCTTACAGATGTAAATGCTATTGAAAGCACAAAATATGAGGACCTTGGTAACGGCAAAGCAAGAATTACAATTGAACTTAAAAACGAAGCTAACCCCGAACCCATGGCAGAGGGTGCATCAAAATCACCCAGCTACACAGGTGCAATGTTCTCACCCCTCTCAAAGGCAGAAATTGATAACACTCTTAACGGCGGCGTAGTTTCTGCTGTTATTAAAGACGTTACATATAGCCTTACATACCACGACTGTAAAGCTATTGTTGAATACAACACAAAGACAAACGAAATCATTAAACTTGAACAGTACATGAATGTTGCTATTCAGGGTGGCGGTAAAGTTGGTTTCTCCAAAATCCAGATAGACAAACAGGAACTTTTCAATACAATGATTATCTCAAACTTCAAATATTAATCAAAAACTTTTCCCCTTACCAGATGGTGGTAAGGGGATTTTTTTGTAAAAGCATTGCGAAGCTTATCCCTCTTTTTTCGTGCAACGAAAAAGGAGGGGGGACCGCGTTAGCGGTGGGTGGTACAAAATTAGGCGTGTGGAGTCAGAGGGTAAAAGTTAGAGATTAAAAGATAAGTTGCCTTTTAACTTTAATCTATTATCTTTTAACTTGTTATGTCGTTTTCCTTTTATAGTTTACAATCCTCTTTTACTATGCTATAATTACATTATGTATGGGAATATTTATGTGGAGTGAAATAAAAATGGCGTTTTGGATTGTTTTTGCTTTGTGTCTTTTGGTGGAGGCGGTTTGTACCCCATGGTACTTGAAGGCCCTGTGGCCTGAAAAATGCCGAAAATCACTGATACTAAAAATGATTTGTTCAACAATGTTTGTAAGCATTGGTGTACTTTCAATGTTTATTGCTGATAACTTTTCAACTTATGCAATAACTATGCTTATTGGTTTGGTTTTTGGTTGGATAGGGGATTATTTTCTTCATGCGAAGCCTTCACAAGCTTATTTTGCGACAGGTTTTATAAGCTTTTTAATAGGTCACATTTTTTATATTGCAGCTTATGTAAAAGCTTTACCAAGGCTTTTTCCCGACTACAAAATGTTCAATGCTCCCGAAATTATAATAGGACTTTTTGTTATAGCAGTAGCTTTGGTTAATGCAAAGATTTTTAAGGTGAAGTTCAGTCCTAAGGTTGTAAAATATGCTATTGCCGTGTATTTTATAGCAATAACATTTATGTTTACCAAGGCATCTGCATTAGGCTATAACTATTGGCAGAATGGCGGTAAATACGGAATAGTTTGTTTTATTGTTTTAAGCTTAGGTTCTATGTTCTTTGTGCTTTCCGATGCTACATTAGGTATAATAATTTTTGGGGGACAAAAAAAGAATTATCCCTTAAAAATATTCAATATCATTACATACTTCTGGGGACAGATAATGCTCGCATCCTCAATACTTTTTATAAATGCCTGAAAGAAGATTTTATATGTTTGACAAAGTG
>JAZSBI010000005.1:0-3488 GCA_045602345.1 Acutalibacteraceae bacterium
CTGTTTCAGGTCATATATGAACTGTTCGCCTGTTGACGCTCTTATTCAGTACAGACTTCAGACAGCACACAGGCTGCTTGATGAAACGGAGCTTTCTCTTCAGGAAATAAGCTGTTCCTGCGGCTTCAATTCCGTAAACTATTTCAGCCGAAGATTTCGTGCTAATTATGGTTATGCACCGAGTCACAACAGAAAGTTGGGTAAATAGTGCTTAATTCTGACACGTTTATGCCTTGTTTTCGAAGTTATTTGATGATATAATACATTCAAGTATAAAACCAGAACCGAGGAGAACATTTTGGAATTCAAGTGGTTAAATGAAAGCGATATTAAAATAACAGACGGCAGAATTGAAATCAAGGCACCCGGACAGACAGACTTTTTCTGCGGAAGCATTGACGAATGTGAGGAGGGAATTCTCCCTGAGTCACTTTGCAACGCACCCTATTACTACACAGAGGTGGAAGGGGATTTTGTGCTTAAAGTCAAGGTTTCCCACGACTTCAAGGACACCTATGATTCTGCGTCGGTAATGGTAATGAAGGACAACACCTGCTGGGCAAAATGCTGTTATGAGTTGACCGATTTCGGTACACACGCTGCTGTAAGCGTTGTAACAAAGGGCGATTCCGACGATGCCAACGGCTGTAATTTAGAGGGCAATTCAGCGTGGCTCCAGGTGTCAAGAGTAGGAAATAATTTTGCATTCCATTACTCAACAGACGGCGAGAATTTTTATATGATGAGATATTTCCATCTGCCTGTTGACCCTGTTGTAAAGGTAGGACTTTTAGCACAGGCACCTGTGGGCAACGGCGGTATCAGAGTATATGAAAACCTCAGCATTGAGAAAGTTACTGTAAAGAATATAAGAGCAGGAAAATAAATGGTTCAGGCCTTGCAGATGAAAATTTCTGCAAGGCTTGTTTTGTGGGGAATGCTTACTGTTTATGTTGTTGACTTTTGAGAGGGTTTTCATTATAATAAAATCAATGACAGATTTGAATTTGAAGGAGATTTATTGCAATGAATAAAGTACGGAAGATTGTAGGCAAAATCATGCTCATACTGCTCGCTGTTTTACTTATATTTACTGTTGTGACATACATTGTTCATCGTGTAAAAACCAATAAGGAGCTTGATGTTTTACAACAAAACAGCCTTTACAATCCGGTTTCTGTTGGAGATTATTCTCTCAATGTCGCTAAATTCGGCAAGGAAGATGGAAAACACACAATTGTGGCTATGGCAGGACTCGGAATGGGAGACTGCTCAGTATCTATGAGACAAATGACTGCATGCCTGGAAGAAGACAATCTGGTTGTCTTTGTAGATAGGGCTGGTTATGGACTGAGCGATGATACAAACAACGAGATGACATTGGAGTATATCGTTGAAGATTACAGAAAAGCTCTGAAAAACTCTGGATTAGAAGGACCATATATTCTCATGCCGCATTCTGTTGGCGGTGTATACGCAACGTATTGGGTGTCAAAGTATCCTGAGGAAATTGAAGCAGTTGTTTTCATAGATGGCACACAACTTTCAGAAAATGCTTATGTGGGCGACGAAGATGAATACGCAAGTACATGGGCAGATTATGCGATAGCTTCCCTGATGAATTTGGGATTCAGCAGATATACGTTGAGATACGATTTCTATCTGTATCCAGACAATTACACCCCAAATGAACAATACCTTGGAGATGCATTAAGTATAAGAAATATGGGTTCAATTGCACAATTGTCTGAAAGTGCGAATACCCCAAGCAACGGACAAAAAGCATTTGAGGAAATTGTTACCAATGATGTGCCGAAGCTTTACATATGTGCAAGCTGGGGATTTGAGAAAAGGGATGATTATATCGATTACATCAAGTGGATTAATCGACAGATAGAAATCAACAAACTTGGCGAAGCATGGAATGAGAATCCAACAGATGAAAAAGTTACAAAATTATTGGAACAATGCGAAGAATTGAGAACCTCTGAGTTGATTCCTTATCTTAATAAAATGGGTAATTGCCAGCTCATCTGCCTAGGCGGAGACCATATGATTTATGAGCAGAAACCCGAAGAATGTGGTGATATCATCAAGGATTTTCTTGATGAACTGGGCGGGTAAATCCCAATTTAGCAGTATGAAGTTAACCTGCAAAGACCAATCTTTGCAGGTTATTTTCATAGCTGAAATTCAATACAACAAAAACGGCAGTTTCCTGCTGGAAACAGAAATCCTCGGCAAAAGCGTTAAGCTTAAGCCGAGGTTTTGTTGTTTCAATTAAACGATGTGGGCTTTACATCTGTTTTCGGGAAAGACGAATCAGCAGGCGAAGGCTCTGACATGCTGAAATACATTTTTGCCGCCTTCGTTGTACCGAAATCACGGTTAGAACCGCTGTTCTGAACCTTGTTGAAGGCTTCGCGGAACATAGCGTTGTGTGCTTCCTCGCGGTTCAGCAGAAAATCGATGGTTTCACGCACCTTCTTGTCTTCAATCTGACGGTAGAGGTATTCATATACAACCTTCGCTCTCTGTTCAGACGCAATATTTGACAGTAAATCGGCACAAAGGTCGCCTGTAACGCTGACATAATCGCCTGTCCAGGAATAGCCCGAGGCGTTGACAAGAGCAGGGCATAATCCTGTCAGCACGTGTGTCTGAATTTCGCCTGCGGGTGTTTTTTCAGCGTCAACATAGTGTCCGTTCAACAGGTTTATGGTCTGTGCAATCATCTCCATGTGTCCTAATTCCTCGGCGGCAATATCGAGAAACAGGTCTTTTATTTCGGGGTCCTTGATGCGAAAGCTCTGTGCCATATACTGCATAGCGGCTTTCAGCTCGCCGTTTGCACCGCCAAGCTGTTCCTGTAATAAAGCGGCGTACTGTGGATTTGGCTTTTCAATTTCAACGGGATGAAAAAGCAATTTTTCGTGTTTGAACATAAATTCAGCCTCCTTTAATATTGGTGACATAAATCAGTTTTGAAACCGCCGCACAAGCAATGTATAAAAAGCACTTGTTTAATGTGTTTAATGTGCAGCGGAACTGTCAAAAGGTACTGCCTTTTTGGAATATTGTTTACGATACAGGAAGAAATTATACTTTATCTGGTGTAAAACTTTTGTGAATTACCTTACCGCCCGTGTTATTGCTGATAAAAGCGGGGGTGCATTGAGTCTGATAAACTACCATTTTGAAAGCAAGGAAAGCAGTCATATTTCCTTTGCTTCTAAATCACATTCATTATGTATATCTGCCACTTATAGTTCAAAATCAACCACTTATTAAAAATCGATTGAAACTGTAATAATCAAATGATATAATAAAATCGCAACAGGAGGTGTGGTTGTGGAGATAGAAATAAAAATCAATCCCGAATATAAAATTCCTAAGGTGATAGTACTGACCGACAAAGTCACAGATGAGGTCAATGCCGTAGTTGCAAGACTGTCTGAGGAAGTGCCGCAGCTTATTTCAGGGTTCAG
>JAZSBI010000006.1:0-5523 GCA_045602345.1 Acutalibacteraceae bacterium
CCAATGATTTTGCAAGCAAAACAGCGAACACTATAACAGTTCTTGTATTACCCTCACGGAAAGGGTGGGTTTGCCAAATGCTTGCAATAATACGAACGAGTTTGAACACTATATCCTTATCGCTATCGCCGGTTCTTTTGATTTTGGCGATTTCTTTCATCGTTTCGTTTAATTGCTTTTTAATTTCTTTAGGATAAGCATAACGAACGGTATCACCGCCAAGAACATCTTCATATTTCACCATTTGAATGGTACGGAATTCTCCTGCCCAATCAAATATTTGCCCAAAAATATTGCGGTGAATATCCTGCAAGGTTTCGGTGTTAAACTTGTCATATTTATAATCATAAATAGCTGCCATAGAAAGAGCGGTAATGTCAGCCTCTGCCTTGCGTAGCAATTCAGAATCTTTTATATCTGCTAAATTTTTAAGCACGTTAACATCATCATATAAATAAGGGTCACGCATTTGTTATACCTCCGTTACAAAACCGTATCTTCTGAGTGTTTGTTCAAACACCGACAAGAACGTAATATTGCCGTTCTTCCAATTGGCAAGGTCAGTTTTAACCTTATCACTTACGGGAACGCCCTCAATTGAGGTCATCGCATCGGAAAAGGAAATCCGTTTTTCTTTTTCGTCAGCAGAAATGCTATCCATACCGCTTGTGAGCTTTAACATTTTAAGTTTGCGAAGCAATGCTTTATCCAATAACTCTGCGGCAGTTTCAATATCAGCGAGTCTGATTAAAATTTCAGGCAGCTCTGCCTCGTATTCTTTTCTTAAAGAAATTTGATTTGTTATTTCATCCGCTTCTTCAGCCTTAATATATTTACTCTCCACAGTATCGCCATTACGAGTTTGCAAATATAAATATTGCTTACCGCCAATCGTCTTTTTTGATATATATCCCTTAGGCAAAACACTAAGCTTTTGCTCAATTTCAAGTTTTGATGCAAGCAATTCTTTATACTCAAAAATAATATCAGTCATACTATTACCTCCTGACTACTAATAGTATATCACAAATTAACCTACAAATCAACAAAAATTTGAAAATTTGTAGGTTAAATATAACTATGCTGTAATTAGGATAGCAATTATTCAATTTGATTTTCTCTCAAGACCGCCATCACTTGCAACAAACAAGGTGGTACCTAAACATATTAGAAAAGCACCTGTTGATGTTGAGACCTTATATAAAAGTGCAAGATAGCCTGTCCGAACAGTAATTAATATTAAAATCAGCATAACAATACACTTAAATAGCTTCATTTTAAATCCTCCTTTTATGTACTAAAAAAGCCTTATTTCAAGCGGTTTTGTCAGCTGCTCCGCCTTTGCCATTCCACTTCGGTTGCCTAGCTTCGCCGAAACGCTGATAATGAACAATTTCCCTTTGACGTAAGAACTTTAGCGGGTCGCGAATATCGGGGTCATCGATAAGCCTTAACAGGTTATCATAGGTTGTTCTTGCCTTTTGCTCAGCACCGAGGTCTTCGTGTAAGTCGGTAATAACATCGCCTTTAACGCCGATATAGGCGGCTGTAAAGGGCACACCTGAGGCGGCTATTGGGTAAACCCCTGCAGTATGGTCAACGAAGTAGGTGTCGAAGCCCGAAGCCGCAATTTCTTCGGGTGTCATCTTACGGGTTAGCTGCTGAACCATAGCGCCAACCATTTCCATATGGGCGAGCTCCTCTGTACCTAAATAAGATTTTTATTGTGCATAAATAAAAAAGATATGAGGGATTGTGTGATTCCTCATATCTTGTATTGTATTTGTTTTGTTGTTTTATTTGCCCTGCTCGTTCCTCTTGCTCTCTCTTACCCCTCTGCACCTCTATGGCCTGCCACTTTCTTTTCTTCAAGGTTCTTTACTTCTATGCTCTGCTCTTTTCTCTCTGCCTGACTGCAGTCAAAGAATGTTATTAGGTATAATCTTCGCCCATATCTAACATAATTTCATCTTTATATGCCGTGTAGGTTCGTTCCCATTTTTCTCTATTACCCCTGTCAACCAACTCTTCTATAAATCCTGTATCGCCCCCAACCTCTTCAAATACCTTTTGTAATTGTTCAGTTGTTGGGGTGTTCTTTTCATTTTTAGGTGGGCAAATGATTGTATATTTATCATTATCGGGATATAGTACGTGTACTTTTTCAACTACAGTTGACCTTATAGGAACAATTTCAGGTGCTTTTGGGGTGTCCTTTATTTCCTCTTTTTCTTCATCTTCGTTTCCCTTTTCTTCCTTGTTTTTGAGTTTGTGTTTGTTTATCCATTCCTTTGTCGCGGCAGCGGTTTTGTCCATAAGGGTAACAAAAAGGGTTCGGGTTGCTCTATCCTTGTCAATAATTTCTTCAAGGTCTTTTGGTAAGGGTTGTGTTCCACCTGTGCGGTCATAGAACATTAACCCCAAAAGAATAGCACCTGATTCTTCAAGGGTGTATTCCTCATACAATGGGTCAAACCATTCGTAATAGCAGAGGTTTCCTAATTTCTCTGCTTTCTTCTGTTTCTGTACTTGCGACAGATTTTCATAATAATTGTTGATTTTCATTTGAAAACTCCTTAAAAAATATTTCTCTTGCGAGATATAAGAAATATGACAGATAAGGAACACAGACAATTTTTCTGCATAAGTTTTTCTATTTAATTGCAAAGTTCTTCCAATTATGCTATAATAGTTATGTTCAATAATAGGCAGTTAAAATTAAGGGGATAACGATAATGTATTGTAGTCAATGCGGTAACAAATTACCTGACAATTCCAATTTTTGTAGTAAATGCGGTTCTCCTATATCTATGAAAAAAGAACCCATATATAATGAATCAAACGATATTTATTCACATTCATTTGGTAAAAGAGTAAAAGAACAAATAAATTTTAAAACTCTTATAAAGAACAAAAATGCACTTAAAATAATTTGTGTTTCGGTTGCTATAATTGTTTTAGTAACGATTGTGATATGTTTAATACATAACAAGCAAATGGAAGTACAAACATTAGAAGCGATAGAAAATCACATTGAAAACGAAGAATATGAGTATGCTTTTGATAAAATAAATAGTGGTTATCTTTCAGACAAGAATGTGGAAAAATATCGAGAAATCGTAATCCCCCATATGCAAGAAATATTTGAAGATGTCCGCAAATCAAAAAAAGATAACTTATCCTTAATTGTTGATGGCACAGAGTATTATTTCTATGATGGGGAATCTCTCGCTAACAGTTATGATAAAATATATACCTACATATACACATGGGAAAATGATGACCGCACTATTCTGTATGAAGTTCCTGAAGGAAATTGGGATATGACCGGAAACTCCTACATTTCAGCGAATTACTACTTAAATCCAAAATGGTGTATGTATGCTAACAACTGTTTGTTTTTTATCGAAGAATGTGTTGTTGGTGACTTTTCAAGCAGTAGTGAATTTTATCGTTTAAAATATTTGGATTTAAGCACAGGAGAATCTGGTGAAATAAGTAAAGATAGTGATGATTACTTTAAAGGAATGTATAAATTAGAAGATGGTAGTATTTTTGTAGATTTTGGTGATGATGATATAAGATATAACCCTTATACAAAATCAAGAAAAATTGGTAAAAATATTGTTTCAAACGAAGAATTAGATAATGCAGTATATAAGAATTAAATATACTATTGCAGAGATATGAGGGATAGTATGAAAGATTTTTTGGATATGGATGGTTGTTTTACACACCAAAACATTAAAATATATTATAAAGTAACAGACAATTGGCAAGAGAAACCTCGTGTTATTAACGGTGTGGAAAAAATAGGCAGATACTTTCATTTTTACGATGATAATGAAAAACCTTTGGGAATGTATCGTGCTTATGATGAATATGAGAAATTACAAAACATTTCACACTTTTTGGCGGAAGAGTATTACATAAAAATGCTTAACGAAAAATAAAACAAACTGCTCTAACTTTAATTAGTTAGGGCAGTTTTCATTTCTTCCATTAAGGTTTCGTATAATGCCTGTATATCTAGTTCAACGGCATTTCGTTTTTGTTCCAAATCATATAAGGTTTCGTTCATATCGTGTCCGCTCCTTTCGTTTTCTTTGCAATAAATATGAATGATATTTTTTGCAAATGCTGTCGGCAGACCTTACTGACTTGCATGCAAGTCGTAGTAAGTCATATTTCTGCGAAATAAAACCTGTTTTAGCATACTGATTTTGTAGAGCAGAGATATGACCTTATTGCAAAAAATCGGCGATCTAGTCGCCAATTATTTTGCAATAAGGTTAAACGGCAACCCTTTTCCTTTCGTGTGTGTTGCCGTTCCTTTGCTCTCGCATATTAAGAGCAAAGGGGGTGTTTTGCATGAGCAATTATGCGATAATGCGATTTGCAAAATACAAGGTGGGTTCTGTTGCGAACATAGAGCGACACCAAAAACACAGAGAGCGACTACGAAACAGAAAACACCCTGAACGAGAAAAGGAAAACCATACTTGGCAAAGGGGTGAGCAGACAATGACACGAACAATAAAAAAGGCAATCAAAGAACAGGAACAAGCAACAGGGCGAAAGGTTCGCAAAGATGCGAATGTGCTTTGTGAGTTGGTTTTGACATTCTCACCGGAAATGGAAGATAAAATCAACTTGGTAGAATGGGTAAAGGCGAACTTTGCTTGGGTTCGTGATACCTTTGGAAAAGGTAAAATGATACGGGCAGATTTAAATAGAGATGAAACTACAACCCATTTGCATTGCTTTGTGATAATGACAGATGAGCAAGGCAAGTTCAATTCATCAAGATTTTTTAACAAGAAAAGTCAAGTCATTGCATTACAGGATAGTTATGCGGCCGCGATGGCACCGTTCGGTCTTGTTCGTGGCGAAAGCAAAGAGCAGACAGGGGCAAGACACCAAACACTACAAGAATGGCGACAGGCAGAGTGTGAGAGGTTGGAAAAGGAACTCCAAGAAATGACAGAGGGCATTTTCGCAGAAGAAAAAGAAACCACCACACAAACCCTTGAAAATGATATTTTTGATGATTTGAGGTGATTTTGTGTATGTAGATTCTAACTATGAAAACGAGTGCAAAAGGTGCAATGTTGATAAATGGAAAAAGGCACTCCGTATAGCAGAAATACGAAAAGAAATGACCTGTACTTACGAACAGGCAGAACAGATATATAATGATGAGAAAGCATAAAAAGATATGCAGAGCAAGTAATGTTCTGCATATCTTTTTGTTATTCTGCTTCCTGTTCTTCGAGTTCGTTTTTAGGTGCTTTTTCAAGCAGTTCTTCAAACTGTTCTTTTGATAGGATAGTGAACTCTGCTGTATAGTCTTTTCCTCTGCCTGATGTCTTATATTGCATGTAAATCGGCATTGGGATAAATGACAAACGAAACTCTAACAAATTAAGAGGATATACGAAAATCTGTTTTGTAACTCTTTCGTAAAATGCTTCGTTCAGGTCATTCTCGGAAAGTGCGAGTACAGACTCAAGCTGGTCTACA
>JAZSBI010000007.1:0-3315 GCA_045602345.1 Acutalibacteraceae bacterium
AAAATTCGGTTTGAATATTAATTATATATAAATCGCTTTGTCGTTTGATGAAGCGTTTTTCTTTTTATTTATATTGTCTTTTTTTAACTATTGTGTTATATTAAGTTAGTATATAAATTTATATTAACTTTGGAGTTGATATTATGGATTTCAGAAAAAATTTAGTTGAAAATATTTTGCCTTTCTGGCTTAAGACTGCCATTGATTATGAAAATGGCGGTATTTATACCTGTCTTGACCGTGAAGGTAATATCTACGGTACAGATAAAAGCGTTTGGTTTCAGGGCAGAGCATTATGGGTTTTCAGTAAAGCTTATAACCTTATAGACAAAAATGAGGAATATCTCAAAGCGGCAAAGAATATTTATTCATTCTTACCAAAATGCACAGATATTGACGGAAGAATGTATTTTACAGTTACCGCAGACGGCAGAGAGCTCCAGAAAAGAAGGTACTATTTCTCCGAAACCTTTGCTGCAATCGGTTGTGCAGAGCTTTATAAAGCAACAGGGGACAAGGCAGTTCTTAAAAGTGCAGAAATGTATTTTAATGTAGCTTATGAATGCTTTACGGGTGTCCGTAAAAATCAGCCTAAAATCAACCCTGCAAATATTGATTCTAAAGCTCTTTCACCTGTTATGATTATGCTTTCAACTGCACAGGTGCTTCGTAGTATCGATGGTCTTTGGGACAAATATAATCCTCTTTGCAAAGAATGTCTTGATGAAATTCTTCACGGTGGCTATTTAACTGAAAGAGCACTACTTGAAAGTGTAACAAAAGCAGGGGAGTTTATTGATAGTCCTAATGGCAGAATTGTTAACCCCGGTCATTCTCTCGAAGCTGCTTGGTTTATTATGGCTGAAGGTCTTTTGACTGATAATGAGGAAGCAGTAAATGTTGCTAAGCATATAATTGACATTACTTTACCCTTGGGTATTGATAAAAAGAATGGCGGTATTATCGCTTTCACAGATTTGGAGGGCAAACCTCCCGTTCAGCTTGAATGGGATATGAAGCTCTGGTGGCCTCAGTGCGAAGCTATGATCGCTCTTCGCCTTGCTTACTTGCAGTTTAAAGAAGAAAAATACAATGATTTGTATGAGGAAATCAAAGAGTATTGTGAAAAGAATTTCTGTGATGACGAATGTGGCGAATGGTACGGCTATCTTCATTATGATAATACCGTTTCCACCACTTTAAAAGGTAATATCTTCAAAGGTCCTTTTCATATTCCAAGACTCTATATGATTATGGCATCTATGGATGAAACAAACGGTATTACCGAATATATGAAATAAGGATTTTTTATGGAATTAGTTGTATATAATAAACTTTGTGTTTATGATAGCTTTGAAGAATTTGATAAAGCATGTTTCCATCGCTTAACCAATTACCATTGGGAAAGTGACCCGCCATACAGACCCAATACATATTTTAAAATGGGTGTTATTGGTGATGAGTTGGTTGCAAAACTTCAATGCTATGAAGAAAATCCAAGAGCAGTTTTTGAAAAACGTGACGACCCTATCTATAGAGATAGTTGCCTTGAGTTCTTTATTGTACCCGTTGAGGACAGAGAAGAATATATTAACGTTGAAATGAATTCCAAAGGTGTTTTTCTTTGTGAGTTTGGTAAAGGTAAATACGACAGAGTTTTTATAAGTTCTTTAACGGAGCGTTCGCCAATAGTTGAAGCATTTAAGGGCGAAGATATGAATGGTGCATTTTGGGGTGTTACAGTTAAGTTAACAAAGGATTTCCTTTGTGAACTATATGATATTCCAACAGAAAAAATCAATTATTCAACAGTCAAGGCTAATTTCTATAAATGTGGTGACGATTGCGAAGTTCAGCATTATCTGGCTTTTTCTCCTGTAACAACTTTACCACCCGGATTTCACAACCCTGAGTGTTTTGCAATTTTTAAAAAATGAGGTATTTTAGTTTATGAGTATGATAGTTGAAACAAATATTCTTGAAATTATTAAAGCATTTCCCGATTTTGGTAAATATATCGGTTATAAACCTGTGTCTGAGGGGCATATAAATGATACATATATAGTTGAATATGAAATGGAGGATGGCTCTGTTTCACGCTACCTTTTGCAAAGAATTAATGTTAATGTTTTCAAAAAGCCCGTTGAGCTTATGGAAAATGTTTGTGGTGTCACATCTTTCCTGAGAAATAAAATAAAAGAAAACGGTGGTGACCCCACAAGAGAAACATTAACAGTTTACCCTGCAAAAGATGGTAAAAACTATTATATGGCAGAGGATGGAGGTTGTTGGCGAGTTTATAATTTCGTCGATAATACTTTCACTATCAGCGAAATAACTTCTTCTGATGATTTTAGAAGTGCAGCCCTTGCTTTCGGTAATTTTGCAAATCTTCTTGCAGATTACCCAATAGACACACTCTATGATACAATCCCTAACTTCCATAATACACCATCCCGTTTTAAGGATTTGAAAACAGCAGTTGAAAATAACGCTTCAGGCAGAAAAGACAATGCATTGCCTGAAATTGAATTTGCTTTTGCAAGAGAAAAGGATTGTGCTGTTATTACAGACTTACTGGGCACAGATAAAATTCCGCTTAAAGTTACACATAACGATACTAAGCTCAACAATGTTCTTTTTGACAAAGAAACCAAGAAAGGTCTTTGTGTTGTTGACCTTGATACAGTTATGCCTGGTTCTGCCCTTTATGATTTTGGTGACAGCATCCGTTTCGGTGCTAATACTGCAGCAGAGGATGAAAAAGACTTATCAAAGGTATCTTTAAGTCTTGAATATTTCAAAGCATATGTTGATGGTTATCTTGAAGCTGCAGGGGAAAGCCTTACGGAAACTGAAATTGAGTTGTTACCTTTTGCTGCAAAGCTTCTTACCTTTGAATGTGGTATGAGATTTTTGGGTGACTATATCAATGGTGATGTTTATTTTAAAATTGAGTACCCTGAGCATAACCTTGTGAGAGCAAGAACACAGTTTAAGTTGGTTGAAGATATTGAAGCAAAATACGACGAAATGATGTCCATTGTTGCCGAAATAAAAAACTCAAAAAAATAAAAAAACTTTAAAAAAAGTGTTGACAAATACATCTAAATAGTGTATAGTATCTAACGTTGCGAGTGAGCAACGGCATGGGAGCATAGCTCAGCTGGGAGAGCATCTGCCTTACAAGCAGAGGGTCATAGGTTCGAGCCCTATTGTTCCCACCAAAAGGTGGCCCGGTAGTTCAGTTGGTTAGAACGCTAGCCTGTCACGCTAGAGGTCGACGGTTCGAGCCCGTTCCGGGTCGCCACTTTT
>JAZSBI010000008.1:0-20582 GCA_045602345.1 Acutalibacteraceae bacterium
CTTTTTAACAAATTCTTCGGAGGAAAAAACAATGGCTGATTTAGACTTGAATGCCATTTTAAATTCTCTGACGCCTGAAGATATCGAAAATTTAAAACAAACAGCCGCATCGGTTTTTGGCGGAATGGGCAACGGAGAGCCGCCCAAGCAAGAAAGTCAGCCAAAACAAAAGCAAGAACAAAATCAACCACAGCTTGATGATTTGTTGAAAGGTTTGGGTGGTTTAGGTGGTCTTGGGGATTTAAGTAATCTTGGTATGCCCGATTTAAGTCAGCTTTCTGCAATTGTTCCTATTTTACAAGCCTTTAATTCTCACGATGAAAGGTTGGATTTTATAAATGCTTTAAAACCACTTTTATCTAAAGAACGACAGAAAAAAGCGGATGAAGCAACAAAGCTTGTGAAGTTGATGTCCGTTTTACCGCTTTTAAGGGAAAGGGGAATAATGTAAATGGCTGATTATTCATACCAGGACCTTATGAAAATGCAGAATGATGCAATCCGCAGAGCAGAAGATATGCAAAGAAGAGCAAGGCAGAGCGCAGGGCTAGAAAAGGAAAAACAGAAAAATAAAGAGGTTAATAAAGAAAAAGAAGAACCCCGAAGAGTTCCCATGCCAAATGATTATTTAGAAAATTTAAAGAAATATGGCTCAAATTCCTCAAAAAATGAGATTGAACAGAGCGGAAAGGAAGAGAATAAAAAAGAGAGTAGAAAGGAATACAAAAACGAACAAAAAAACAGCAATCAACCAAAATTTCAAAGTAGCTTTGAAGATAAAATAAAAAGTGTTTTCGGAGATTTGAATATAGATAGCGATAAAGCACTTCTGTTATCTTTAATTCTTCTTTTGTCGGAAGAAAAAGCGGATGAGCTTTTAATAATGGCATTAATTTATATGTTGACATAAATAAAAGTGAAGCGGGTCTATCATCCCTGTTTTGTTGAAAACAAAAAAGGGAGGGGGGACCGCGTTAGCGGTGGGTGGTACGAAGCTATGGAAAATGTAAAAGTGGTACCACCCACCATTCCGTCCGAATATAATCAAAAATATGCTTTTCACCCGAAATATACTTATTGTGAAAATTGACTTTGTTCAAGAATGGTCCCCCCTCCTTTTTGCAAGCAAAAAAGAGGGATAAGCTTCGCAAAACTTTTACAGGACCATTTTATGAAACAATCAATATATCAAAACCAATCTCTGTATTTACCAAGCACATTCAATAAAGTTTTTAGCTAAAAGAAATACTGTTAAAGTGAGAATGAGTGAACTGAAAAGCAACACACCTTGAAGTTTTTCTTTTTCTTTCCTTTTTGAAAATGCGTGAATATTGGCAATTATCGAAATTAAACCGATAAGTAATGCGGGTAGAGTAAGTATATAGAAATTGAAAAACAAATAATCTGTGTCTAATACCCAAGCAGAAAAGCTTTCGCTGAATGGGTCAAATGTATAATCTAAAAACACAAACATATTTGGAATGATGTTGATTAACGAAAAAATAAAACTGATTATAGTTAAAATGATAGCAACCATTTTATTCTTTTTCATATTTACCTCTCCTTTCAATTACAGTATATAAAAAAGCCAAAAGAAAAGATGTCCAATGTAACAATTGGACATCTTTTTGTAATTTTTGGATTATTAAAGGTCTAAAAACTCTTTTTTGCACTGGTCTTCTAAAGCGAATCTTTCAACAATTGCCCAGAGATTTTCATCTGTAATTGTGTTGATTCTTTTGCCACTTGCTGTTGCCAGCATATAAAGCTGTGCAGCTTTCTCAACAGTTTCGATAAGACCGAAGGTTTCGTCCATATCTTTACCTGCACCATAAATACCGTGAAGACCCCAGATAACAAGTCTGTATTCTTCCATTTTCTTTGCAGTTGCAATACCGATTTCGTTGTTACCGCAAACCATCCAGGGAAGAACGCCGATACCATCGGGGAAAACAACGATACATTCAGTACACATCTCCCAAAGGGTGTGAGTAAATTTCTTTTCGTCAAGCTCGTGGATATGGTTCATTGCAAGGGTGTATGTAGGATGAGAGTGCATAACAACCCTGTTTTCGGGGTTAACCTTGAGTCTTGAAATGTGGCTCATAAGGTGAGCAGGAAGCTCGGATGTGAACTTACCACCGTCTTTGTAGCCCCAGAGAAGCTCAGCAGTTGTTCCGTCCTTCGCAATACGAATAATACCAAGGTTTGTTTCAGGGTCAACTTCAACATTCTTAAAATATTTGCCTGTACCTGTAACGATAAAGATTTTACCGATAAGGTATGTTGCGTCAAAGCCTGTGGGGATTTCGCGGATAACGTTGTTAAGGTCGAGGTATTCTGCTACTTCTTCCTCTTCCAGCATGTAGCTGATGTTACCGCCGTTTCTTTCGTCCCAACCCTGACGATACATATTAGCTGTTGCTCTTTTCATTTCTTCCACAAAGGGAGCTGTTAAAATATCTTTCATACTCTTTTCACCAATACCTTTTCTTCATATTCTTTGATTTCTTTAAGATAATCATTATCAACATTTTCTCTTGCCAGGTATTCTGCCCAGATATCACCAAAGGGAGCAGTTTTCATTTCCTCCTGAACATACATAAGCTCTGTGAATGCACTTTCTTCCTGGAGTGCCTTCATTCTGTCTGTGGGTAAAAGCAATGCATTGAGAAGAGCCTTCTGCACATTTCTGACACCCGTTACCCAAGCGGAAATTCTGTTTATTGAAGCATCGAAATAGTCAGTTGCAATAAATACTCTGTCAAGTGCATCGTGGGAAACAATTTCTTTTGCAATTTCCTTTGTTTCATCATCAAGAATAACAACGTGGTCTGAGTCCCAACGAACACCTCTTGTAACGTGGAGGGCAATCTTCTCATTAAAGAGAAGAAGCGAGGAAATTTTGTCGGAAACTAATTCTGTGGGGTGGTAGTGACCGTTGTCCATAAGGGGAGTGATACCCTTGCTTGCGGAATAGGAAAGGCAGAATTCTGCAGAACCTACTGTATAGCTTTCAAGACCGATACCGAAAACCTTTGATTCAAGAGTTACATAAACCTTTGATTTGTCGTATGGTGTGTCAAGGATTTCATCAAGAGATTTTTTGAACCTTGCTCTTGGTGAAAGTCTGTCTGCAGGAATATCTTTATAACCATCGGGAATCCAGATATTCATAACACAAGGAATACCTGTTTCCTCTGCGAAATATTCAGAAATTTTAAGGCAAGCTATACCATGCTTTACCCAAAATTTTCTTACCTCTTCATCGGGTGAAGAAAGAGTAAGACCGTCTTTAACCATAGCGTGAGAGAAATATGTGGGGTTAAAGTCAATACCCATATTTCTTTCTTTTGCAAAGTCAACCCATTTTTTGAAGTGTTTGGGTTCCAAAGCATCTCTGTCGGCAAATTCGGCATTAGAGAAAATAGCGTAGCTTGCGTGGAGATTAAGCTTTTTCTTACCGGGAATAAGAGAAAATGCCTTATCTAAGTCTGCCATAAGCTCTTCGGGAGTGGTAGCTTTGCCGGGGTAGTTACCTGTTGTCTGAATACCACCGGAAAGACTTTCCTTGCTATCAAATCCTACAACATCATCACCCTGCCAACAATGAACAGATATTGTTACATCCTTAAGGGCATCAAGGGCTTTTTCTGTATCAACACCAAGAGCAGCATAAATATTCTTGGCTTCTTCATATCTTGACATTAGAAAACCTCTTTTCAGTAAAAGTTTACATACAAAGATAGTATATAATTACTGTGATAAAAAGTCAATGAAGAGAGTAACAAAAAAATGGAAAAATTCATAGTATAAGACGATAGGAGATGATTTTTTGAAAAAAACAGTTCTTCCCGTATCATTCTTTTTTGGTGCGAATAATAAAGCGGGGTATTGCTCACTTTATAGTAGTCTTTATGACCCATACATAGAAGGAAAGCATCTTATACTTAAAGGTGGTCCCGGCACAGGTAAGTCTACTCTCATGCGAAAGGTTGCGGAGAAAGCAGAAAGAAAAGGCTATTATGTGGAAAGGGGCTTTTGCAGTGCTGACCCTAATTCCTTGGATGTTGTGTTAGTACCTGAAATCAATTTTTCAATTTGTGATGGTACCGCACCGCATACCTTTGACCCTAAAATGCCGGGTGTCAGTGAGCATATAATAGATTTAGGCGTGGCTTGGGACAGAAAGTTTCTGAATTCTCATATTGAAGAAATCGGAAAGCTGATGAAGGACAACGGACTTCAACACAAAAAGACCACAGATTTTTTGAGAGTGGCTTCAAGTATTGAAATGGAAAGTACAGCTATTTGTGCAGCCTGTGTTGATGAGGAAAAACTTTTGCGCTATGTTAAGCGTCTTGTAAACAGAGTTGTTCCCGAAAAGAAAAGTAACGAAAAGGGTAAGGTTTATAAGAGATTTTTAAGTGCGGTTTCGCCAGAGGGAATAGATGTTAAATATGAAACAATTGTAGCTCTTTCAGAAAAGATTATTACAATTGAGGATGAGTTTTCTGCGGTTTCACCATTTATTGTAGAATATATTAATGCCTATGCTTTGGAAAAGGGTTACGACGTCTATCAATGCTATTGTCCATTGTTCCCGAATCTGAAAATTGAGCATATCATTATTCCACAACTTAAAACGGCAATTTTTACACAGAACACCTACCATTATTCTATTGATGATGGTGAACGTTGTGTTCATGCCTCACGCTTTTTTGATAAAGAAATGTTTAATAGCAATAAAGAAAAATTGACCCTTCAGAAAAGAGCCAAAAGAGAATTGATTGACGAAGCGGTAAGGAAGCTTTCTATAGCCAAAGATATACACGACCAGCTTGAAGATTTTTATATAAAAGCAACTGACTTTGATATTATAAATGATATGGGAGAAAAGATTTTAAGAGCAATATAAATTATAAGTAGAAAAGCACTTTGCGGTTAGTTCGTAAAGTGCTTTTGTGGTTATATGTTTTTTCTCCAATGGAAAAGATACTGTTGTGCTATGCCCTCTGTTCCTTTGATACATTCAGGAAGTCCGTTGGGGTAAAGCTCGGCAACAATTCGTTTTACCCAAACATCAACAGGAAAGGCTTCCATTCTGCCAAAACCATATAGCAAAGAGCATTGAGCGACCTTTTCGCCAACACCTTTTATTTTTAAAAGCTCGGTTTTGGCATCTTCAAAATCCATTGCTTTTACTTTTTCCAAATCAACTTCACCGGTTGAAATTTTTCGTGCGGCATCAATAATATATTTCGCTCTGAAGCCTGAACGTATAACAGCTAAATCCTCAACCTCAAGTGTGGCAAGTTTTTCAGGAGAGGGGAAAGTGTAGCCACCTTCTATTTTATCACCGAAATTTTCGCAAAGACGTTCAATAATGCCTTTAATCCTTGGAATATTGTTGTTAGCGGAAATTATGAAAGAGCAAATTGCCTCCCATTCATCCTGTTTTAAAATTCTTATTCCCGGGTAGGCTTTACAAGCAGTAATGAGATTTTCTTCATCGTAAGAAGAAAGTATTTTTTCATAATCTCTTTCTAAATCAAAATACTTAACCCACAAAGAGTTAAAATCCTCTTTTGTAGTATTGAAAAACGTTACCTTGTTTTTGTCCTGTTTTATGCAAAGGTGTTTTCCACAGGCGATGCCTTGCCAGATTCCGTCTTCAATTTCTTTCCACCTGAAAGCCTGACCACAGTCAAGACAAAGGGGAATATTAAGGTGTTTTGCATCATTTAAAACGATATTATTGTCGACATATTTAACATTCATTTGATCACCGAAACAACAGTATCATATTTTATAAAAACAGTAAAGTTTTTTGTCAACCTATTTTTATGGAAATAAAAATTTTCTACGTTTTTAACAGTATTTTTGAGATGTTTTTGTACCCTTTTTTGATTGTGTATTTTTAACAACGAACATTTATTTTTGGGTAAAAAAATAATTTCCGTTTTGTATAATTGATTAAGGTGGTAAAACAATTAGTATATTTTACCAAGTGGTGAAAATTGTCAAAAAAAGTGTTAAAACTGTCGAAAACCTATTCAAATATAGGGTTTGAGGGGTGGGTTGTAAACATTTTGAACACAGTTTTGAACAATTTTTTTGGAAAAGCAGGGTATACAAATTGTATAATTTTTGAGTTGTCATTTTTGACAATCACAAAAAATTCCAATGCAATCGAATAAATTTATTATTCTTTTTTTGAAAAAATTAGTTACAGCTTGTGAAAAAATTTGCAAACTTTTCTTTATTTTACAAACCAACAAATTTCTGCGTTTGTTGTATAAAAACATTGGAAACATCACACCATAAAAAAGAACTGAAAAAAGGAGAAAAAACAATGATAAAAGGTGTAAATAAACAGGTTTTAGAAATAAATGAAACACAGAATGGTTTTTTTGAAAAGGCTATATTTTTTGTCAAGCCTGAATACAGTGGGATGGGCGAGGGCAGACTACGGGAAAGTGCAAGAAAGGAAATTGAAAACGCCGGTAAACCACCCGTAAAGGCGTACAGATATAAAAATGACAGAATAAAAAATATAATAAAATTTACTGCTTTTTTTGTTTTTGGAATTATAGTAGGTCTTTCTGCGGCAACTCTTTTTTGAGTTGCCATTTTATCTGTAATATGATAAAATGAATTGTCTTTTAAAGAGGTGAAAAAATGAGATATAAACATATATTTTGGGATTTTAACGGAACTATAATTGATGATGTTCACAATGCCCTTGCCTGTGTCAATGATATGTTGACCAGAAAAGGGATGAAAACAATCACTCTTAAAGAGTATTATGACTATGTTGAAACGCCCATTGTTAATTTCTATTATAGAATATTACCACCTGAAGAGGTAGTTTTTTCTGAAATATCAAAGGCATATCATGAGGATTATGCACGTCACATGGACGAAACAACTCTTGCAAAAGGTGCAAAGGATTTGCTCGAAGAGTTAAAAGAAAAAGGGGCAAATCAATACATAATTACCTCTAACTTTATTGGTGAAACTTTGGATTTGACGAAAAAATTTGGCATACATCACCTTTTTGATGAAATCTTAGGTGCTGACAATACCCTTGCAGAAAGTAAAATTGAAAGAGCGAAGGATTTTTTCGATAAAAAGGGAATAAAAAGGAATGAAGCTATTTTTATAGGAGATACTCTTCACGACCTTGAAACCGCTAATGCATTGGGAATTGACTGTGTTCTTGTTTCTTACGGACATCAAGGCAAAAAACTTCTCGGTGAGCACAATGCTTTTACGGTTGATTCTCTTTTAGATGTAAGAACCGTGATTTTTGATGAAAGAATAGTTGATTTTCATACACACTCAACTTGTTCAGATGGAACATTTACACCAACAGAGCTCGTTGAACACGCTCAGAAATGCGGCCTTTCTGCATTTGCTCTTACAGATCATGATAGCGTTGATGGTATCAAAGAAGCAAAAAAATGTGCAGAAGAAATTGGTATAGATTTTGTTCCCGGTATAGAATTTTCTGCAGCAGAAAATACGGAAACTCACATTATTGGTCTTTTTATTGATCCTGAAAATGAAACCTTGTTAAAGACAATCGAAAAGCTTAAGGGTAGTCGAAGAAGACGCATGGAAGACGTTTGTAGTAAGCTTCGTGCGCTGGGGTTTGATATCACTCATGATGAGGCTTTAAGCCTTGCAGGAGGCAATTTTGTAGGTAGAGCCCATATTGCTAAGCTCATGGTGGAAAAAGGCTATTGTGCTACTGTTAAGGAGTGCTTTGAAAAATATATAGGACTGGGTAAACCTGCTTATGCAGAAAAACACGAGCTTTCTGCCGTTGAGGCTGTACGCTCTATCCGTGCTGCGGGTGGCCTTGCTTTCCTTGCCCATTTGAATCAGACGAAATATGATATAGCACAACTTGAGGAATTATTGCTTCAACTAAAAGATGCCGGGTTAAATGGTATAGAGGGTTACTACCCAGAGTACACTGCAGAGCAAATAGCTGATTATAGAGCCCTTGCAGAAAAACATTCTTTATTACTTTCCGGTGGTTCGGATTTCCACGGTGGTATGAAACCGCATATTTCCATAGGTGTTGGTGGGGGAGATTTGGTAATTCCTTATTATATTTATGAAAATATGAAGGAAATACTTCACCGGCAAGGTTTATAATTCGAAAAAATGACAAAAATATATCTGTGTATCAACTGATACACAGATATTTTCTTTTGGGTGAAGCTTATGTATTCAGAGGTAAAAATAAAAAGTAAACTACTGTTAAAAGGCGATACAGTAAGATTGTTTTTGATTTCTTTATTTAGCTTTGCATTAAGACGAGGTGTTTTTGCACTTTGGCTTTATTGCTTGGTTTCATTATTCAAAAGTGGTGTTTTAACTTCTTATCTTGAGAATTATAATGATGCTTTTGTTTATTCAATAGTTATATTTGATATAGTTTTTGTTTCGGTTATATTGTTCTTATTTATTTCTTCATTAAAAGCAGGAGAACAGTTTCTGTATTTTATAAAAGCATCCGGCGGAAGGGGGCGTGCAGGGCTTTTGTTTCATTTTTTCAGTTTCAAGGCCAGTTTCAGGGCAATATTTCTATATGCGAAATTAACAATTTTTAAAGTGCTGTGGCTGGTATATTTTTTAACTCCGAGTGTTGTGTGTTACGGTATAACATATTATTTATACTCCTACGGAACCCTTTCTCAAATAGTGTTTTATGTTTTAATTGTAGGTAGCTCCATTCTTTTATCTTGCAGTCTTTTTATGTGGCGAATAAGCTTTTCCAGATACAATGCAGCGCCGTATTACCTTAGTCTGAACAGAGAAATAACCCCTGCGGATGCTATAAAAAAAAGTATAATTTTTACAGATGGAGTGCTTCGTGAAAGTGTGCTTTTGGAAAGTTCTTTTTTTGGATGGTTTTTAAGCTGTGTGACACTTTTGCCCATTGTCTACGTTTTACCTTATTATAAAATATCAAAGGCATTATTTGTTGTGGAGGCTTTAAGCTTAAAGGCATATCCGAAAGTGAAAACAAAATTTGCTGTAAACTATATGAGATTAAAATAAAAAAGTGGCTGTAAAAAAAGTTTTTTTACAGCCACTTTAATTATAAGTTTATTTGTTTTTTCTTGCTTCAACCTCAGCAACCATTTCTGCCTGACGTCTTTCTGTAATTGTGTAGAAGAACATAGGAACTGCACAAGCAAACATACTGATAACACCTGAAAGAACAAGCATATTCCATAGAGTCTGTTTACCTTCTGCAGAGATGAAGCCTGTTTCAGCGTTGATACCGGCTGCAGCGAAGGAAATAACACCGATAAAAGCACCAACAGCCATACCGATTTTGTTAATGAGAGTCTGCATAGCAAAGCAGATACCTTCTCCGCGCTCGCCTGTTTTCCATTCAAGGTAGTCAACTGTGTCACCAATCATAGCATAGGTGATGATGTTGTTAACACCCTGAGGAATACCAAGGAGAACAAGAGCGATAGCAGCAACAATAAGCTTCCAGGGAGCATCGTAACCAACGAAATACATAATTGCCATTACGATACCACCAAAAATGTGAACTGCGATATAAGCCCATTTTTTTGTAAATTTCTTACTCATCCATGGAACAAGAATTGATGCAACAAGTCCACCGGGAACAACAAGAAGAGTAATAAGGCTGTACATACCTTCGTTCTGAAGAACGTACTTTGCAAAGTACAGACCACCGGTATATGTATAAACCATTCTTGCACCACCGAGGATACCTGAAAGAACAATGAGAAGAAGTTCTTTGTTCTTGAAGAGAAGCTTAAGGTTATGGCCAAGGCTTGGGGGGTTATCATTTGCTGTGAAACGTTCTTTAGTGTGCTTAAAGCCGTAGAAGAACATAGGAACTGCAGCAACAACAAGAATAACAGCAGCAATGAAATATGTCCATTTAAGAGTGTCAGCATTTGCAATTTCCTGACCTGCAATAACAGTACCGATAAAGTTCTTTGCTGCTTCTGCATCAACACCCTTATCAGCCATAATCTGTGCAATACCCTCTGCTGTATCAGGGTATTTATATTTAGCTGTAATTGCACCTGTAATAATGGGAAGGAAAACAGTAACAATACCTGCACCCAATGTGCAAAGAAGACGAGTAACAGTAAGAAGATTACCACGAACAACGGTGTCGTTGGTCATACAGGTTGAAAGGCCCCAATAAGGAACGTCTGCAACTGTGTAAGCAACGGACCATAAAACGTAAATGATTGCTACAACAACAAAGGACCAATGTGCTTTTGCCTGGAAAACAGGAAGGAAGCAAGCTATTGTCATAATTGCAATGGGAATAGCCATCCATTTAAGATAGGGACGACATTTACCCCATTTTGTTCTTGTTCTGTCAACAATACTACCCATGATGGGGTCGTTGAAGGCATCGAAAATACGAGTGCCCAGCATAAGATATGCGACAGCCATTGAACCTGCAACAGAACCGATTGTAACACCATCTGCACCGAACAGGAGTGCGTCTGTGAGGAAGATTGTCAGATATGAACCGATGATGGTGCAGATAAAGTTCTGACCAAAGCCGGCAACACCATAAGCAAGGGCTTCTTTAGGTTGGAGATTGCCGTCATCAGGGGTTGTACCGTAAAGTTTATGAAGCAATCCGTTGATTTTTGAATTCATTCCTTTTTCTCCTTTTAAATTTTTTATTATAAAACTTCTACAGTTTTCATAACAATAGGTTCAACCGGTGTGGAGCGTTCACCGCCAAAGCTCATTCTGCGATCGATTTTAAGGAAATTGTCAACGGTTTCCATGCCTTCAATTACCTTTCCGAATGCAGCATACTGTCCGTCTAAGAAAGTGCAGTCACCATAGCAGATAAAAAACTGACTACTTGCGGAATTTGGGTTTTGGGAACGAGCCATTGAAATAACACCGCGTGTATGTGAAAGAGTGTTGTTAACTCCATTCATTTTGAATTCACCTTTAATGTTCTCGTCGCTTCCGCCGCAACCGGTTCCTTCGGGGTCACCGCCTTGAGCCATAAAACCATCAATTACACGGTGGAAGGTAAGACCATTGTAAAATCCGCTTTTAACAAGTTTTAAAAAGTTTTCACAGGTAATGGGAGCATGTTCGGGGCAAAGCTCAATAACAAAGCTTTCGCCATTTTCCATTGTTACTTTAATGTTTTCCATAATGAATATTTTCTCCTTAGTTATTAGTCACAGGGTTGATTACATAGCTTTCTGTGATTCTTGCGGTTGTAACAGAATCCATTTCAAGCCCTGGGTTGCCATTCTGATCGGGCTGAGGAATAGTAGAAACATCTGCTATGTAGGTGTATGAATAGTCAACGCTTACAGGAAGACCTGAAAGTTTATCAACTTTTGAAATGATAACACCATTTTTAAAGGTAACTTTGTTCAATCTTGATGTTTCTTTTCCGTTTTCTGTTTCGCTGAATTCAGGAATGTTAAATACCTTGCCGTAAGGAATTTTCTGCCATCTCTGAGAAGAACCTTCATAACCTGTGGGGTATTCGTCACCAATATAGGTGTTTTCGTTCATTACAACTTTCCTTATGATATAGCCGTCCTCTTCGTAGCAAGTAATACTCTTTATATCATCAAGTGTAAGGAAACAGGAGTTTGCCAAGTTGTTAACAGGGAAAGATGCATAGTGACTACGACGTTTTGCAATTGTAGTTGTTTTTGTTTTTGCATCATAAATTTCATCCGCTTGTTTTCTCATAGCGGCAATGTTTGCTTTAATTTGAGCTTTTTCTTCTTTGCTGATAGCGAGGTTTACCAAGGGATTGCTTAAAGCATCTTCCAGATAATCACATGTTTTGTTTGTGTATTGGTCGAAGGGCATATTTGTAACATTCAAGGATGCATCGGGTGCATTTCTTGTAGTAACAAGCATGGAGTCGCATTTTGTTGTGGCGGTTTTGGTGAAACCGGGACGAACAGCCTTGATGTTATTTAACTCACTTCTGAAAAGGGAGAGGTTGAATTCATCACCTGTGATTTCAACATCAACACCTAATACAACGGAAATAACCATCTTAACATCGGTATTGGTTACGAATCCATCACCGTCGAGGTCGTAAACTAAGCCTTCACGGGGCTGTTCAAGTCCTGCAGAAACGCGAAGAACTGTTCTGGCATCTGTAAGGTTAACGCTTCCGTCACCATTGAAATCGTAACTAACAACAATTTCTTCTGTTGTTACAGAGGCAAAAGCATTCAATGCGAATGCAGAAACAAGAGTGCAAACTGCAAGTAATACACTAATTAATTTTTTCATAGATACTGCACCTTTCAAAATAAATATTATTTAAAGTTAAATGCCGCTTTTAAAAACTTGAGGGTTTGCTCGACGATTAAATCATCGCTTTCAGTTGCTTGCTTTCCTGTATAAATAAAAAATCTTTCTTTGTAGTAGTCGCAAGCGGTTGCAAATTGTAGCATCATAAAAATATTATCAAGAAGAAAAGCAAAGAACGCGGGATTTACATCGTTACGGACATCACCCGTTTCTTGAGCTTTGCTTATTGTAACTGTATAAATTGAAGCGGAAACAGCTTCAATTCTTTGAGAAATGCCATTTAAAAAATCGGAATTATCGCTGGTTGTCAGTTGACAGTAAAGCTTGATTAATTCAGGTTTTTTTCTTGAATATTTAAGTAATTCTCTGATAATTGTTTCTGCCTTGACAAGAATATCCTCTGAAGAATCTGCCAGACTCATAAGAAGATCTTCCAAAGAGGACATCCCCTCATGGACAACCATCGAAAACATTGTTTCCTTGTTTTCAAAGTATTTGTATACAGAGCCTACGCTGATACCTGCTTTTTTGGCGATTTGCTGTATGGATGTATTTTCAAATCCGTTATCTGCAAATTCTTTAATGGCGACATTTAAAATTCTGTCGCGTTTTTCTTTAGGTATCTTATCGAATGCGGCTTTGCATAATTGTATGTTCTGGCTTTGATTACCATTTGTAGCCATCTTACACCTCATAGTTAACCTAATTGTACAGCTTATAATAACATTTTTGGCTATAAAAATCAATGAGTAAACGACAAAAGCACATCCAAAAATAAGTTGATTTTTTTGGTTAGAGTAAATAAAAGTTGTTAATAGAGTTTTAATAAAATAACAAAACAGGAATTTGTCGAAATTTTAGTAACATTTATTTCACAAATTGTTATTGAAATGAACAAGTATATATATTATAATAAATGAAAATGTAATAAAATTAAACCATCGGAGGTTATTCCATGAAAAAAACAAGTTCAAAAACAAAGGTGTTATTAACGCTTTTTGTTACTTTACTTGTGATAGGTGCTATGGCGGTAGTTTCTTTTGCTACCGATAAAACTGCATCCTATGACAATAAATACGGTCAGATTGTCCCTACGGATTCAAAATTGGAAGCCCGTAAGACAAGCTATTCCTTTTATGGGGACGAGGCAGTTCTTTACTTTATGCGAATAAGTGAGGGTAAAGATAATGCAAACTATGCTGTAGAAATTTATTCAGATAATGAGTATACCCAGTTAATAAGAAGTATGTCAGGTGAATTTGGTGCAAAGGGAAACAACCCCATGGCTATTACCTGGAAATTTAAAACCACACCTAGCGGTACATACTATGGTAAGTGCTATACCTATGTTTCAAGAGATGACGGAAACGTTATTGATACAGACTCCGTTCAGACCTTTAAAATTAAAATAGACCGTTTAAGCAAAAAGACTGTTAAGCTTAATTCCGTAAAAAGCATTTCAAAGGGCGTAAAGGTTACCTGGACCCCATTGACAACTGCTACTAAGTATAGAGTTTACAGAAAAGCGGAAGGTGACAAGAGCTGGAATTATCTTACCTCTCTCGGAAAAGGCGCGTACACCTATACAGATACATCTGCAAAAAGTGGAAAAACCTATAAATATACCGTAAGATGCTATGATGGTGATTATAAGAGTCTTTATAACAAGACAGGTCTTTCTATAACCTATCTTGCTACACCTAAGTTGGTTGACGTATGTGGTACAGGCTCTTCAGGCTATGCTAAGTTTACATGGAAATCAGTATCAGGTGCGACAAGCTACGAAATCTATCGTAAGGGCGGTACCCTTAATAATTCCGAATGGAAAAAAATTGCAACGGTTAAAGGTAATAAAACAGTATCTTATGTTGATAAAACAGCAACAAGAAATGACTGGTATTACAGTTATTCAGTAAGAGCTGTCAACGGTTCTAACAAGAGCACATATAACACAGATGGACTTGATTATAACTACATTTTGGCACCAAAGTTAAAAAAGGCGTATTCCTATACCGATGGTGTTAAAATAACTTGGGCAGACTCCAGTGATGTGGTAAACAAATATTATGTTTACAGAAAAACCTCTTCCGGTTGGAAAAAAATAGGCACCACAACAAAAAAATCTTTTATAGACACTACAGCGGTTTCAGGTAAAACATACACATATACAGTTAAAGGTGTTGCTAAAACAAACGGTGGTGCATACAACTCAAAAGGTATAAAGGTAAGTTACCTTTCAATGCCTAAGCTTGGCACAGTTTCCTTTGATTCCAATAATTATGCAAAGGTTACCTGGTCAACAGTTAAAGGTGCATCCTCATACAAGATTTTAAGAAAAATTAATTCTGCAGAGGATTGGACAGAGATTGCAACAGTTAAAGGTAACACAAAGAAATCTTACCTTGATAAAGTTAATAAAAAATCCGGCTATACTTATGAATATACCGTTAGAGCGATTGATGGCGAAGCAAAGAGCTATTACAACAAGACCGGTATTAGTAATATGTATCTTTCAAAGCCGTCTGTAAAAATTGCTAATGCTGTTACAGAAGAAAATCCAGTGGGTATTAATTTAAGCTGGAAAGCAATTAAAGGTGCAAACGGCTACAATGTTTTAAGACAGGCACCCGGTGAGACAGAGTGGACTACCATTGCAGAGGGTATAACAGAAACCTCTTTCTATGATAATTCTGTTCAGAACGGAATAAAGTATCGCTACGCTGTAAGAGCGGTTAATGGTTCAGCAATAAGCAGATACACCTCTGTTTATATGGTTGCATTAAACAGACCTGTTATGGAAAATGTTACACTTGAAGATGTAGGTGTTGCCCTTTCCTGGGGTGCTGTTGAAGGTGCAGATACCTACTACATCTACAGAAAAGATGTTGATGGTGAATGGTCAGTTATCGGCTCGTATTCCCTTAACTCTTACGTTGATATTTCTGAAGAAGCAATAACAACGCCCTTTAGTTATACAGTTGTTGCAGAATCAGATGGCTACAAGAGTGATTACGATACAATCGGTATGAAAAACTATGTTGAAGCAACAGACTTTACAGCAGAGTTTGTTCCTGCAACAGAAGAAGATCTTCCCTATATCATGGTTAATTGGACTCTTGATGATGGTGTTGAAAGTTTTGAACTTTTCAAGAGTATTGGTGAAGATAAGGTTTCATTAGGTGTGTTTGATACCGAAATGGGTATTGAGCAGTATAAAGATTTGGACATTTCCGTCGGTACAGAATATACCTACACTATTAAAGTGGTTAAGGAAGGCAAGCTTTCTACTGAAAAAACTGCAACCGCTAAATATCCCCACGCTCCTATAGTTGCTGTTGATTTTGATGTTGTTCCTACATATAGCGAGGATGGCTCATATATCACTTTAACATTCAAGCCTGTAGAATTTGCAGAGAATTATGAGATTTACAGAAAAACTTCTGCAGATGCTGAGTGGGAGAAAATTGAAACAATTAGTGCTTCTGATATAACAGAAGAAACAGGTGCTTATAAAGATATTGATGTTGATGAGGAAGTTCATTACTTCTATACTGTTAAGGCTGTAGCCTCCGACAGAGATAGCCTTTATAACGAAGAAGGCAAAAGAACAACAATTCTTATTCCTCTTGAGCCTGTTACAGGAATTTTTGTTGAGAAGGGCATAAAAAAATATACCGATGAAAATGGTAACGAAATTGAAAATACAGCTGCCATTATCTATTGGGACGAAATCGAAAATGTCCAGTATTATAGAATTCTCAGAAAAACTGCTGACACAGACTGGGAAGAAATTGGTTTTGCTTTGGTAGGCGAAGATTCCTATGCAGACGATACAATTGTTCAGGGTGTAAAATATACCTATACAATTCTTGCACAGGCTGCAGGCAGAGAAGAATCCATAAATGAAGCTGGTGCAGATTTCTGTTGGGAACTTCCTGAAGATAATACAGACTCCGAGGATCCCACAAATCCTGAGGATAATAAAGAACCCGAGGATACCACAGGATCTGAAGGTTCTGAAGATACTACAAACACTGAAATAGTAGCATAAAAATAAATCCATCGTGAAAACTTTTCACGATGGATTTTTATATATTAAACAACTCTTGTGTATTTTTAGTTGCAATGCTGAGCACCGATTGTGGATCGGTGTTTTTTATTTCTGCCATTTTTTCTGCTATATAGGGAATTAAAGTGGAATCATTCCTTTTCCCCCTCATTGGTACAGGTGCCATATAAGGACAGTCGGTTTCAAGAAGAAGCTTGTCTAAAGGCAACATTTGTGCAACTTCTATTGCTTTCCTTGCATTTTTAAAGGTTAATGCACCGCCAAAACCAACATACATTCCAAGCTTTAAAATCTCTTTTGCGGTTTCAACACTACCCGAAAAGCAATGCAAAACTCCTTTTGGTTTATGCTTTTTGAGGATTTCAAGAGTATCTGCATGAGCTTCTCTGTCGTGAACGATTATTGGTAAATCTAACTCTTTAGCTAAAAGAATTTGCTTTTCGAAAACTTCTTTTTGTTTTTCTTTAGTATCTTGGCGCCAATAATAGTCAAGCCCGATTTCACCTATTGCAACACATTTAGGGTGCTTTGCAAGGTTTTTGAGGATTTCGATATAGTTTTCAGGAAGGTTTTCTACTTCTTCAGGATGAATACCGCAGGCAAAGTGGATGTAATCATATTTCTCTGCAAGATCCAAAGATGCTTTGGAACTCTCAATATCTGCACCGCAGTTTATTACACCGCAAATGCCCGACTCTTTGAGAGAGCCGAGCATATTTTCGCGGTCGTCATTAAACGCTTTATCTGTGTAATGTGCGTGTGAATCAAAAATATTATTATACATATATAATCAGCTTAACTGTGTACCTGCAGGAAGACCATCAACGAATGCAACTTTAATATCATCTTCGGTAATTTCGCCTGCAAGGATCATTCCGTGGCTTTCAACACCGCAAAGTGTTCTTGGGGCAAGGTTTGCAACAACAATAACCTTTTTGCCAATAAGCTCTTCAGGCTTATACCATTTTGCAATACCTGATGCAACTGTTCTGGGTTCTTTTGTACCATCATTAAGTGTGAGCTCAAGAAGCTTTTTAGCTTTCTTGATAGGTTTGCAGTCAACTACCTCACAAACACGAAGCTCAACCTTAGCAAAATCGTCATACTGAATTTCAGCAAGACCAACAATTTCTTTTTCTTCCTCTTCAGCTTCGGGCTGGGGAAGTGAGCTTTCTATTTCTGCAAGAGTTTTTTCTACATCAAGACGTGAGAAAAGGGGAGTTGCAACTCCTACCTTGTCACCTGCTTTAGTTGCACCAAATTCTGCAAGAGAATCAAGTGTGTTAACATTTGTACCGATTTGCTCAAGAATTTTTACGCTTGTTTCAGGCATAAAGGGCTCAAGAAGAACAGCAATAAAGCGGATGCCTTCAAGAAGGTTATAAAGAACTGTACCAAGTCTTGCTTTCTTGTCTTCGTCCTTTGCAAGAGCCCAGGGCATTGTTTCATCAATGTATTTGTTGCAACGCTTTGCAAGGTCGAAAATCTTTGAGAGTGCATCACTTACCTTGTATGTGTCAAGAAGCTTTGTAACCTCACCCAAGGTAGAAAGTGCCATTTCTTTAAGCTCGTTGTCAATATCTTCTGTTGCTGTGGGTGCCTGAATAACGCCATCAAAATACTTGTTATTCATAGCAACTGTACGGTTAACAAGGTTTCCGAGGGTGTTTGCAAGGTCGGAGTTGAATCGCTCGATGATTGTTTCATATGTGATTGTTCCGTCCTGTGCGTGGGGCATTTCAGAAAGAAGATAGTAACGTACAGCATCAACACCAAAACGGTTGCAAAGGTCATCTGCATAAATAACGTTGCCACGGGATTTACTCATTTTATCGTTACCGGAAAGGAGCCAGGGGTGACCAAACACCTGTTTAGGTAATGGCTCACCAAGTGCCATAAGCATAATGGGCCAGTAAATAGTGTGGAAACGTAAAATATCTTTACCGATAATGTGAACATTAGCAGGCCAGTATTTTTTATACATATCGGAATTGTTTTCGGGGTCGTAGCCGAGACCTGTAATGTAGTTAAGAAGAGCGTCTACCCAAACATAGATAACATGCTTTTCATCACCTGGGAAAGGAATACCCCATTTGAAAGTTGAACGGGAAATGCACAAGTCCTGAAGACCGGGTTTGATAAAGTTATTTATCATTTCTTTTTTACGGCTTTCAGGGTAAATAAAATTAGGGTTTTCTTCGATATATTCTTCAAGCTGTTTCTGGTATTTGCTCATTTTGAAGAAGTATGCTTCTTCTTTTTCTTTACGAACTTCTCTTCCGCAGTCAGGGCATTTGCCATCAACGAGCTGAGAATCTGTGAAGAAGCTTTCGCAGGGTACGCAGTACCAACCTTCATACTCGCTCTTGTAAACATCACCTTTATCAATAAGCTTTTTGAAGATTTTCTGCACGGATTCTTCGTGCTCTTTATCAGTAGTACGAATGAATTTATCATAGGTTGTGTTAAGGCAATCGCAGATGTCTTTGATTTCCCCGGCAACCTTGTCAACATATTCTTTAGGTGAAACGCCTGAAGCTGCGGCGTATTCTTCAATTTTCTGACCATGCTCGTCAGTACCTGTCTGGAAGAAAACGTCATAGCCCTGCATTCGTTTGAACCTTGCCAAAGCGTCGGAAAGTACGATTTCATAAGAGTTTCCAATATGGGGTTTTCTTGAAGTGTATGCAATTGCAGTAGTAATGTAATAGGGCTGTTTGCTCATTTTCTTATCTCCTATCTAATTAGATATTCCACCTCTCGAATGGGAGAGGTGGTTTACAGATGTATTATTATATTATTATTCGCTCTTTAAGTCAAGTTTAACCTTTTCAATGCCGTTAGCATCAATGGTAACTGAAATATCGCCTTTCTTGCCGTTTGTGCGAATCCAGAATGCTCTGTCACCACCAACAAGTGGGAATTCTGAAGGTCCTATGATTTCTGCAGCACCTTTTACTGTAACTTTAACAGCACTGTCTGCAAAAGGTACTCTGTTTCCATTCTGGTCTTTTGCAACAATTTCGATTCTGGTTGCATCGTAGGTATCCTCTTCTTTAAGAACATAGGAATCAGCTTTTACATCAATGTGAAGCTCTGTAACAGCAGTTCTGACAACTGTTGCAACACATTCGCCGTCCTTGTAACCCTCGAAAGCGTAGGTGATTTGTTCGTTACCCCAACCGCCGATGTATTTTGTAACAATATCGAACATTCTGTTAAAGGGTATTTTTCCTACAACCATAGCTGCACCGGCTTTAACGAATTTTGAGGGTGGCAGCTTCCATTGCTTAGTCTGTGCGGCAACAAGTGTATCTGTAAGAAGTGCTGCAGCTTTGGGGTCAAGTCCGTCATCTGTTACAAGGGCATCACCGATAAAGTCGGATGCAATCATTGGGGGATGAGGAAGGTTTTTGAATTTGGAAGAGTCAGGGTAAATAGTGCTTGTGTATTTGCCGTTTTTGTAAAGCTTAACATAATCACAGTTTGTAAATACCCATACGTCACCAATTGTTCCGCCGGGATGCTCACCGATATCCATAGCAGAGGTTACCTCAAGGAAAGGTTTGTCATCCTGCTGAGAACGGTAAATTGCCGCACCCATTTTAGGAACACGGAACATATCTGTAACACCATGGTAGCAGATTCTGTCACCGCTACCAAAGTCTTTATGTGTATTGTAGTCTGACATACACCATCCGATAGCACCGCTTGTTCTGGGGTTGCCGTATGCAGAGTTAAGAACTCTTGTATGACGAAGAGCGTGTTCTGCTCTTACACCTTCCTTGTCAAAGCTCTTTGTGGGGAACATATGGCCGTTGTGCTCTGTTACAAGGTAGGGTGCAGTAAGGCTCTTTGTAACAAGGGCAGGGGGGAGAAGATTAATAAAACTACCTGAATGAATAAAGTCATTCATTGTATAAACATCTTCAAGAAGGTGGCTCATAGGCATATTTCTTACGCCACCTGTCTGACGGGTGTTATCAAGCTCTCTTGCAAGAGCGTTTGTCTGAGAGTAGAACTCATCGCAGTCAAGTCCCTCGTTAACACGAACGCCCCAAAGGATTACGCAGGGGTGGTTTCTGTCACGAAGCACCATTCTGCGAACATTATCAAGGCAGATATCTCTCCATTCGCCTTCGCCGAGATACTGCCATGAGGGCATTTCGGTAAA
>JAZSBI010000009.1:0-4377 GCA_045602345.1 Acutalibacteraceae bacterium
AAAATCAAATCGGGTTCGCTTGTAAGCTTACCATTTGTCCAGGGCTTATCACCAGCGTAATAAACAAAATTGTTTAATGGTTCAATACAGTAAAAAGCAGGAATTTCCTGAGTTGCTTCTGCTTCAGGGTAGCCTGAGAAATCAACGAATCTGCATTTAGCGTGAACTGCGCCGTTTTCTAAAGAATATGTTGCTTCCATATAAGAGGGAGTAATGTATTCTTTTTCTTTTGCCCAGTCAAGGGGACGACATTTAATGTAAATACTGTTTTCGGTTACTTTTAAATCAACAATTTTACTTGCATCATTAAACTGATTACCGCCCTGAACGGGGTTATAACGCCAATCATTTTCCATATATACCCCGTGGTCGTATTCAATAGTGCCGTAATAGGATTGTTGAACAAGACGACCCGTGTCATTTCGGTTAATAAGGTTTACATTGTTGTTAACAGCTTCAGCATTGTAGCGGTCACTTGCATTGGAATCGACTTTAATTTTTCCGTCAACCGAAACTGCCTGAACATTGGAATCAAGGTCTTCAAGGTAGCTCAAAGCACCACCCCAAAGCAAATCAATTCCTAATTTATGGGTATCATTCTGAATAAATATTTCTTGTTGAGGGATTTCTCGGTTGAAAACAGAAAAACCGAGAATATTGACTTTACAATTTTCTTTGTCGATACACTCAAAAGTTAAAGAAATAACTTTTCGTCCTTTCTCACCGTCAAGACAACCGTCTATAAAAGAATAAAATGCTGTTTCTTTATTTGATGGCTCAAGGAAAAAATCTTCAGAAACCTCTTTCACACCCTTTTTATAGGTTAATGTACCTTTGAGATAACTGTCAGAAGTATAAGAAATACCATAATAATTAAATAAGTCAGATTTAGTTTCAGTTGGAGTTATATGTAAAATACCTTCTAAATCTATACTGCCATCATCATTAACTTTTTTTATAGAATTGGTCATATTAAAAGAAGTAGCCTCCTTTGAAATATCAAAATCCTCGTCAGTTTTAAAAGGTAAAAAGCTGATTGCATAGGGACCCACTATAACGGCTGCACAAATAACAATTACGAGAAAAATAAATAAAAATATTTTTAAAAATTTTTTCATCATAACTCTCCTTATTTTTTAAGGATCCAGACTAACATATCTGTTTCTCCACGGTTTTCGTAGGCGAAATAGGGAATAAATTTAAGCTCTGTTTCAACGTATTCTTCTGTTGCTTCAAAATAAAGATTGTCGTTTTCAGGCTCTTTATATGCTTTAAGAAGAATGTTAGGAACTAAAAATTCTCTTTCAGACACTTTGCCTTTTTCCTTAATATCAATTCTTAAAGAGTTCAAATCCTTGCCGTTATCAATACCCTCAATACAGTAAACAACAGGACCTCTCATAACAGCCACACGTCCTGCACAGTCGTGAACCTTTTTGTTTGCAGCTATGAATTTTACCGGCATTGAAAGCTTTAAAACAATTTCATCTTTTTCTGCAGCGTCAATATATGCGTAACCATCTTTAAGAGTGTATGTCTTATTTATTTCAAAATCTTTGCACCAGGAGGGGATTCTTAAAGCAACATATTTTTTATTGCTGTTTTTGAGTTTGATTTTTATTTCCTCGGTTGATGGGTAATCGGTAATCTGTGAAATAGTCATACCCTCAAATTCAGTATCAGAATTTATATACTGATTAACAAAAAGGGTATCGTTTGTATATGAATAAAGATATTCGCCAATGGAAGAAATAAACCTTATAACATTAGGTGGACAGCAGGAGCAGTCAAAAACTTCTTTTCTTTGGGTAATGGGAAAACGTTTTCCGCCGTCTGTGCATCTGTTCGCTTCGTTCATATCAACATCAATTTCAAGGGGATTTTCATAGAAAAATCCCTTGCCATCCATTGAAATACCCGAAAGAGCGCCGTTATACATAACCTTTTCAACTGCATCCCCATATTTTCCGTTGGGATTTAGTTTTATCATTCTATTAGCAAAAAATGCAAGGGCGATAGATGCACAGGTTTCTGCATAGGCATCTCTATTGGGTAAATCGTAGTCAATGGTAAAGGATTCACCATGGCAGGTGCTTCCGGTTGCACCGGTTATATACATTCTTTTTTGGGCAATGTTCATAAAGCAACGTTCTGCCGCCTCAAAAAGTTCCTTGTCATCATAAATAAGTGCAAGGTCTGTCATAGCGCAGAAAAGATAGAGTGCTCTTACACAATGTCCGTCTGCTGTGGTTCTTTCTTTTAAAGGCATCTCATCCTGATTATAAATGAGGTTACAGCCGGGGTAAAGAGCTTGGTCAACAGAGTTGTTGCCGTGATTATCAACAAAGAATTTTGACAGCTCAAGGTAACGCTTTTCATCGGTTACTTCATATAATTTCACAAGTGCAAGTTCAATTTCAGGGTGCCCCGGGGTAATGAATTTTGCACTTTTTTCTTTAACGAAAACCTTTTCTATGTAATCTGCATACTTACACATAGCATCAAGAAAAGCCTTTTTGCCCGTCGCTTCGTAGTACGCAATTGCAGCTTCCATAAGATGACCTGCGCAGTAAAGCTCATGTTCATTTCTTACTGTGAAACGCTCACCTGTAACAAGAAAGTGGCTGTTGAAATAGCCGTTTTCGTCCCTGTTTTTTATAATTTTTTCAATTGCTTCGTCTGCAAGTTTTTCAAGCTCTTCATTTTCAGAATAATTAAGGCTGTAAGCAAGACCTTCAATCCATTTTGCAATATCGGAATCCCAGAAAACATGGGGCATATCGGGGTCGCCCTCTTTCCATGTGCAGTCAAGGGCGTCAAAGCGGTGAGTTTCCTTGAATCTGTCATAAACTGATTTAAGGGTAACATTATTAACCATATCCTGTTTTTCTTTCCAGAATCCACCTGTGATTTTTATGTTTTTACAACTAACAGTTTTCATATTAAGAACCTCTCAATTCTCTGTTTTCAAGTCTTTCCTTTACACAATCCTTCCAACGCCTTGCAATAAGCTCGTGGCCGATTGTTGTGGGGTGAACACCATCCCAAAGTAGCTTATACATATCTGTTTTGCCTCTGTAAGAGTCAAATAAATCCTGAAGAGGAACAAAAACGGCGTTGTAATCCTCTGCGATTTTTTTTGCTTTCTGCTGGTAAGCACCGATCCCCTCTTTAAAAAATTTATCAAGGTCTTCTTCTTTCTTGTCACCGAAAAAGGGTTCCATTATAACAATGAGAGTATCGGGATTTTCTTCTAAAACCTCGTCAAGAAGAAGTCGGAAAATTTTTTCATATCTTTGTGCATCAGAGCCTGAACTGTGTTCCCAATTAAAAATCATATCGTTAACACCGATAAGAATGCTTAGAACGGTGGGCTTTAAATTGAGGCAATCTTCTTTCCATCTGCCGTAAAGGTCGGAAATTCTGTTTCCGCTTATACCCCGGTTTATAAATTCTACATTTTTGTCTAAATTGTCAGTAGAAAGCTCCGCAGCTATCATATATTGATAGCTGTGCCCGTGGATGTGGTTAAGGTCACTGTTACGACCTCTGTTACCATCGGTTATAGAATCACCCTGAAAGAGAATAACATCATTTTCTTTAAGTTTTATCATATTTATCACCGAACTAAGAATAACATATATTTATAAAAAATGCAAAAATTTATCCTCCCTGTTTCATCTTTGATGAAATAGGGAGGGGGAGCGTTTGTGAGCGCATCCGGTGGATGATACAGTGAACAATAAGCTCTGGGCACAATAAGGCGTATCACGAAGTGAATAGCGAGTGAGACGACTATATTGTAACCGGTTGACCGCGTTAGCGGTGGTGGGTTGCCCCGTTGCCCGTTCACTTTGCAGATGGAACAAAATATCAACTTGTAATTCTTGACAAATGTATAAATATATGCTAACTTTAATTTGCACTCCGTGTCGGTGCAAAAATCAACCCAAATAAAAATTTTTAAGAAAGGAGCTGGACATGATGATGAAAATGGCTAGAAGAACAAAAAACAATCCGGTTATTGTGTCCGCTTCCTGCTGACAGTTGCATTAAATTTGCATTTCTCCGGAAAGTTAACGCTTTTCGGGGTTTTTTGTTTTTTATGCAATTTGCTGTTTTGTTCGTTTGGGATGTTAACCGTAAGGTATGGGCTTGCCCATACCTTAGAACAAAGTAGAGGTAGAGGGCTATGCCCTATCAAACATTTTGTGTGGCACAGGTAAGCCGGTGCCTTACAGTTTATTTATGGGTAAGCCCCAATATGTTATGCAGGAAACGAAAGGTTTTTGAGTTCCTCTCACCTCAAAAACCAGTACACAAACTCCGGGAATTAACCGAAGACGGTAAAATGAGTCGTTAACCTTTTGCCGAAAA
>JAZSBI010000010.1:0-30908 GCA_045602345.1 Acutalibacteraceae bacterium
GTCAACCGGTTGCAATATAGTCGTCTCGCTCGCTATTCACTTCGCAATACTCCTTATTGCGCCCAGGGCTTTTTGTTCGCTGTATCATCCGCAGGATGCGCTCACAAACGCCCACCCCTCCTTTTTTACATTCGTAAAAAAAGAGGGATAGCTCCGCGATGATTTTACAAAGCGGTAATGGGGAGTGGTAACCGGTAACAGGCGAGCAGTTGCTTACGATAGGTAGGTTGTTTCACGGCACAGACAAGCAATTGCCTTATGGTAGGTAGGTTATTAAATGTAGAATGCGGAATGCGGAATTACTTTTTTATTTGAGTTTACAAATATGTAAATTGAAATAGGAAAATAATAAAATTTAGGATGTGATTAAATGCCAAAAGTAAATATGGAGATGATGCTTCCCTTTATTGAAGAGGCATTTAATCGTGGTGTGGATTTTCAGATTCCCATAACAGGTACAAGTATGAATCCGCTGCTTTACCAGAACAGGGATTTTGTTAAAATTGTAAAACCGGTTTTACCTTTAAAAATCGGTGATATACCTCTTTACCGTAGAGCAAACGGTGCTTTTGTTCTTCACAGAGTAGTGGGAATAAAGGAAAACGGCGAATATATAATGTGTGGCGACAACCAATTCCTTCTTGAGTATGGTATTTCGGATGCTAATATAATAGGTATAGCAAAAACTCTTATAATAGACGGTAAAGAAATTGATGTTGATACTGATGAGGAATATTTAAAGCATAAAAACAAATATGTAAAAAATGTTGGCACAAGGTATCCGCTTCGCAGGTTACGCTTTGAGCTTTCAAAAACTAAAAATACTATATTGAAAAGTAGTGATATAAAAAACACAACAGAGGTTCCACAAAATCAGAAAGAGACTGTAAAAAACGAAATTATTACTACAGGCAGACTTATTGTGTCGGTAATTAAAGCAAATATAAATGGTGAGGTTTTTGCTTTTGCTCAGGACACAGATTTCAATAAGCTTTTTAAATTGGCACAAAATCACAGGGTAACCGCAATGGTTGCACCAAGTGTGATGAAATGCGAGTTTGTTGATTCGCAAATTAAAAGTGCATTTGCAAAAGAGCTTTTTAAGGCATCTGCACGTTATACCGCCCAGGAAAAAGAGCGCAGTGAGCTTTCTTCTGCTTTTTCAGAAAAAGAAATTAAGCATTGCTTTTTAAAGGGCGGCAAGGTTAATGCCTACTATGATAATCCTGATTCCCGTTATATGCTGGATATGGATTTGTACATTGAAAAAGAAAAATATTCTTTGGCTGAAGAAATTCTTGTAAGCAGAGGGTATGAGAAATCCTGCAATGAGGATGATAAGGATGTTAGCTACATTAAAAAACCATTCCTTATTGTTGAGCTTCACAAGGAAATTAAATATGATTATGATAAAGGCTATGAGTACTATAAGGGTGCATTTGAGAGAATGTTTTGTAAAACCGGTTCGGAAATGTATATGACTGACGAGGATTTTTACGTGTATATTCTTTCACATACAGCCCACCATTTTGCAACAGGCGGAACGGGTATAAAAAGCATAGTTGACCACTACTATCTGGCAAAAAAACTCAGACCACAGTGTAATAACGAATTGCTAACAGAAAACATTTCTTTAATAGGCCTTAAGGATTTTGCAAAGGAAATAGATTCCTTGTGCGAATACTGGTTTGCAGAAGGGGAGTGCAACCCACTTACCGAAAAGACGGAGGAATACATAATACTCAGTGGCGTTTTCGGTAATGAGGTTAACAGTTACCTTGGTGGAATTTCACGTGGCGAATATACTGATAATAAAAAATCTTATTTTATAAGAAGAATTTTACCACCTTTGGAAACCATGAAAATCAGGTATAACGTATTGGTGAAATTTCCTGTATTGTTACCGGTTTTCTGGGGCATAAGACTTGTTCAGGCTCTTATTAATCCAAAGGCTCTTACAAGCGAAACAAAAACAGTATTATCGGTGGACGAGCAACAGAAAAAAGATTATGCTGATTTTATTCAAAAAATGGGCTTATAAAATTTTAAAAAACTATTGTAGAATATTGTTGTTTATGTTAAAATAAGTAAGATAGAGTAATGTGGCTTGTTGCATTACTACGAAATCTTAAAAGGAGATTATCAAATGGCTTACGAAGAGAAGAAAAATTCCTACGAAGACGAAAGCGGTCTTGAACCAATAATTAAATTGATAAGACAGGTTCTTAACAAATGGTGGCTTATTGTTGCTTTTGTTGTTGCCTTTTCAATTGCCGGCTTAGGTATCGCAAAAATTACTTATAAAGAGGAATACACATCAGGTATCATCTTTAATGTTTCCAATAAGGACAGAGAAATTGCCGGTGATGCAAGCTTGTATACAACTGCAAGTGACGCCCAGGCATCTGCAACTCTTGCAAATAACTTTAAAATCCTTGTACAGACCGGTGACGACTTCATCGAAAAAGTTCAGGAAATTGTACAATCAACTACCGGCGAAGAATATTCCAAGGACTATCTTAGAAAATTAATCAGCGTTGAAGTTGTTGCAGATACAACCCTCATTAAGATTAATGTTAAATCAGAAGATAAAGACTTGACATACGCTGTTGCAACTGCAATTCAGAGTGTTTACCTTGAAATTGCTAAAGATGTTTTCCCAACAGCTAACATCAGCGTTGCCGACAATGCAACAGATCCTAAATTGGCATCTGACTCATCAACTCTTATCTTTACAGCTGTAGGTCTTGTTATGGGTGCAGCATTGGCTGTTATGATTATTCTTATTACAGCAAAAATTCAGAACAAGCTCCTTTCCCCCGATGATATCAAAAACAATTTCAACGTTAGCATTATTGCTACTGTTTCCGATATTAAGAGCAAGGGCAAAAATAAAAATGACCGTACAAGACTTCTTATTACAGATAAGAATGTTGGTCTTCCCTTTATTGAAACATTCAAACTTATCAGAACAAAGATTGAAAACGTTAAGCTTAAAAAAGGTTATTCTGTTTTTGCAATTACCAGTTCAACTGAAAGTGAAGGTAAAACAACCTGTTCTGTTAACACAGCACTTTCACTTGCTAAGGGTGGTAAATCTGTTCTTCTTATTGACGCTGACTTAAGAAAACCTGCTGTTTGCAAAACATTGGGTATTTCTGTTGAAGGCGAAAAAGGTGTTTACGATATAGTTACAGGTAAGAAAACATTCGAAGAATCTGTAAAATATATCGAAAAGCTCAACCTGTATCTCCTTGTTGCCTCTGCAGCGGTTCAGGATCCTTCCGAAACACTCGCTTCCGAAGCAATGGCTAACATCATCAAACAGGCTAGAGAGAACTTCGATTATGTTATTGTGGACTGTCCTCCTGCAGGTGTTGTTGCCGACGCAGCTATCGTTTCAAACTATACAGATTCAATCATCTTCGTTACATCAGAAAATAGAGTTTCTATTCCTCAGATTGAATATGCTCTTAGTGATATTATGACAGCTAAGTCTGAAATCCTTGGTTGTATCTACAACCGTGCTGGTAGTGGTAACGTTAACTTCGGTGGTAAGAGCGGTTACGGTTATGGTGGTTACTTCTCCAACCGTTACGGCGGATACTATGGTTCTTCTTACTATTACGGAAGCCGTGGTTCATCCTACTACTACGGCAGCCGCGGAAGCAGCAGCGGTCACCGTCGCCACAGACATAGAAGCAGCAGTAACAGCAAATAAAGCAGTAATACAAAGTGCCTCCTCTTAAAGGGGAGGTGCTTTCGTCATTTTTTATAAAACAAATAGAGTTTTTTCTATATTGTTTAGCTTGATTTTTTCAACATAAAACACAAAAACTATTGATTATTTTATTAATTTGTAGTATTATACGTAGTGTGATGTAGTCTATTAAAGGGTAAATTATGCCCTTTTGCGGTATTTTTGACGTATGATACAAAAATATTGATTTGACTCGTAAATATTTAGTTTATTATATACTTTAATTTGGAGGCTTTTGTATGGCACTTGAATTACCCAAATTCGGAAAAAAAGAAAAATCGGCAGTTCCAATGAAAGAGAAAGATGCGATTTTAAAAATTTCTCAATTCTTTGAAAAGAACCCTTGGATGAAAATAGTTATTCCGATTATTCTTTTCCTTATACTTGTTGCAGTGTTTTTAGTGGTTGTTTTCGGTGACGGTATTTTATCAGGTAATGAAAATGCCGGGGTGAGTGACCAATCTATGCAATCCGAAGAGGTTCAGGTTATTCCCGGAAATAACATTATTAAAGATAAAGAGCTTGTTGAGCTTATCGATAAAGATCCGCTTTCACCAGACATACTTTCTTCAGCAAAGTATACAGGTTCTGTTTCCGGTTCAAGTGGACTTAAAACAGCTCTTATTCAAATCGGTTCAGGTAATGAGACATTGGTTCTTCATGTTGGTCAGACTGTTGGCGATTCCGATTGGGAACTCAAAGAAATCTACACCGACTACGTTATTTTCAAAGCCGGTGACACAACAAAGAAAATCAATTTGTCTTAATTAATAAATAATTTATGTAACATACATATAAATTAGGGGGATTATCCAATGAAAACAAGCAAACGCAAAATGAGATCACTCGGTATCTTTGCACTTGTTCTTGTAATGCTTATGAGTGCGATTTTACCACTCTCAGCAGCAGGTAGTGCAATTGACGAAGCAATGGGTACTTACATAGTAAAAAATGGTGATACACTTTCTTCCATTGCAGCCGCTCACGGTGTTACCGTTTCTGACATCGTAACAACAAACGGAATTTCAGCTTCTGCTGAACTCTATGTTGGCCAGAAACTTGACATTCCCGGTGCAGCATCCGTTGAAGATGACTCAACAAACATTTACGGTTCTTCAAGCACAATTTCAATCAACTTTAAAAACGCTGATCTTATCGGTGCACTTGAAACTGTTCTTGCTCACACAGGTTACACAATGATTTTCAAGGGAACATCTGTTACACTTCCTGCGATTACTCTTGAAAATGTAACACCTCTCACAGCTATCGACTATATCCTTCGTATGGTTGATTTAACTTACATTAAGAATGACGATATCATTTATGTAGGTTCTGCTTCTACTCTTAACTCAAGCTTTGTAGATAAAGAAGCTCTTACAAGATTCTCTCTTAAATACATTTCTACAGACACACTTACATCTCAGCTTTCAACACTTGGTGTTTCTGTAAAGCTTGTTAAGGTTGACATCAACCTTAGAGAATTCTGGATGAGTGGTACACCAATGGAACTTGCAAAAGTTAACCAGCTCATCAAAACTCTTGATAACAAAAAGAATACAACAGTAGGTAGCGCAAGCATCAGCACAAGCCTTTCCGCTATCGAACTTAAATATATTACTGCAAGTGAATTCAGCAGCTTGCTTTCTTCACTTGGTCTTCATTCTGGTATCACAATGTCTGCTCACCCCATGACACTTTATGTTTATGCTTCCGGTGATGCTTACGAAGATATCATGAACGTTAAGAAGCTTGTTGACTTCGAAGACGTTACACTTACACCCGAATTACCCGAAGGTGACGGTACAGGTGAAGATACAAATACCGACACAGATAACAATACAAATAATGATACAAATAAAGATGAAAACAACGGCGGTAGCTCAGATGTTGTTATTTCCGACGGTGAAACATCACTTGTTAAAATCGATCTTCAGTATTTGACAAAATCTAACGTTGAAGATATCGTTTCAACATTTGGTTACGATGTTGAAATCCTTGGTCTTGATCTCTATGAAAAGAGAGTATGGATTAAGGGTGAAGCTGATGAGGTTGATGAAGCTGTTGAACGTATCAAAGAAAATGATATCGCTGAAAACGATGCAACAAGAACATTCTTTACATACGAACTTAAGAACATTGTTGCTTCTGAACTTCAGAGCAAAATCGCATTCCTTGATATGTCCGGTGTAGAATTCTACTTCGGTTCATATCCTCAGCTTACAAAATCAATTATGGTTTATTGTAATGCAAACGATGTTGAGGAGATTAAAGGTATCATCGATTCTCTCGATACAAACCTTGGTGAAATGTATTATCCCATCACCACAATCACAGATGCATCCGAACTTACAATTCTTGATGCTAAGAAAGAACTTGTTGTTAAACTTCTTAACAATCCTACAATTTCTGTAAATTCTTTCGAGCTTTCTGCAGATCTTGATCCCGCAGATGATTCAATCAAACATGTTCTTTATGTTCTTGAATCTCCCGAAAACATTGACCTTATTGCAGATATGTGGGGCAAAATTGGCTAAAAACTTCACTTTGGAGTGACTGTTATGGAATTTTTGAATCAGCAAAGTAATTATCCCGTGAACCTTGAGCAATTGCTCAGGCTCACGGTTGAAAAAAAGGGTTCTGACCTTCATATAGTAGTTGGTATGCCTCCGTGTATTCGTATCGATGGTGATATCGTAAAACAGGATTACCCCCCTATGTCACCGGCAGATGTAGAGAATATGCTTATGGCGGTTCTTACCGACAGAAATAAACAGGTTCTTCAGGACACACTCGAGCTTGATATATCCTATTCAGTGCCCAAATGTGCTCGTTTCAGAGGTAATATAATTGTTCAGCGCGGTACTTTGGCTGCGGTTTTCAGAGCAATTCCCTTTGAAATACCTACTCTTGATAAATTAGGTTTACCTGCCGACGTAAGAAGACTTTGTTCACTTCCTCGTGGTCTTATTCTTGTAACAGGTCCTACAGGTAGCGGTAAGTCAACAACACTTGCGGCAATGTTAAACCATATGAATGCTAACTATGAGTATAATATAGTTACAATTGAAGACCCTATCGAGTTCCTTCATTCTCACAAACGTTCAATAATCAGACAGCGTGAGCTGGGTGGCGATACTCTTAGCTTCAACAATGCGTTAAGAACAGTGCTCCGTCATGACCCCGATGTTATTATGATCGGTGAAATGCGTGACCCTGAAAGTATCAGTATAGCTCTTACAGCTGCTGAAACAGGACACCTTGTTCTTTCTACATTACATACTCAGACTGCTCCGCTTACTATTGCTCGTATTATCGACTCTTTCCCCAGTGAGCAGCAGAACCAGATAAGAAGCCAGCTTTCCAATACTTTACGTGCAGTTATTTCCCAGCAACTTCTTCCACGTGTAGGTGGTGGCCGAGTTTCTGCAGTTGAATATATGGTTGATACTCCTGCTATCAGAAATATGATTCGTGAGGGTAAGGACCATCAGATTTACAGCACAATGCAGACCGCTCAGAAAGAGGGTATGCAGACAATGGACCAGGCTCTTCTTAAATTGCTCAGAGAGCAGAAAATTAACAGGGAATCAGTTATGGAAAACTGCGTCGAAAGAGCAGAAATTCTCAGACAGATTCAGATGTATTGATATATTCATTTATAAGGGGGCAGACTCTTGGATTTTACGTATGAAGCGCTAAACCGACAAGGTCAGTCAATAACAGGTAAAGTTGTTGCAGCTAGTACTGCTGAAGCTTATGAAAAACTTCGTGAAGCAGGCGTTGTTGTTACAACACTTACTGAAGTAAAAGGTAAAAGTGTTAAGAAAACAAGAGGTAAAAAGGTTACCCTTGCAGATATGTCTATGTTCGCACGTCAGCTTGCAGCTATGATTAGTGCAGGTATCCCGGTAACACAGGCTATGCAGACCCTTGTTGGACAGACAACTAACCAAACACTTGCAACATCAATTAAAAATATTGCTGAAGATGTTGAGGGTGGTTCAGCACTTTCTGAGGCTTTCACAGCACAGAAACCTGTTTTCTCGGACCTCTTCTGTTCAATGATCGCAGCTGGTGAAATGGGCGGTATGCTTGACAAAACATTGCTTGCTATGTCCAACCAGTTACATAAAGATAAACAGCTTAAGGACTCTATAAAGTCAGCAACATCATACCCCAAAATGGTTGGTATTTTTGCTATTGTTATTCTTATAGCAATGTTATTCTTTATGGTTCCCACCTTCCAGGGAATGACAGAATCTGTTGAAGATTTGAACCCTATTACTGAATTGGTTTACTTCTTATCAGAGTCTTTACGTTCATATTGGTATATAATTTTCCCTGCAATTGGTGTTCTTATTTTCATAATTATCCAGGTTATCAAATCACCTCCGGTTCAGCATTTCTGGGAAAGCCACAAAATGCAGTGTCCTATTATTGGTGAACTTATTACAAAAACAATTCTTGCACGTTTTTGCCGTATTTTTGCAACACTTATTGGTGGCGGTGTTACCGCTGTTAAAGCACTTGAAACTGCTGGTCCTACATCCGGTTCAAAATTGGTTGAAGCTGCTGTTACAAAGGCTATTGAAAATGTTGAAAACGGTGCAACAATTCACGAATCACTTGATGAATCCGGCTTATTCCCACCCATGCTTATCGGTATGATAGCAATCGGTGAAGAAGCGGGTACACTTCCTACCATGCTTGACAAGGTTGCTGAGTTCTATGAGGAAGACGTTGACACACTTGCAAAGAGCTTAGGTTCAACTCTTGAACCTGTTATGCTTGTTGGTCTTGCAAGTATTGTTGGTTTCCTTATTATTGCTCTTTATCTTCCTGTTTTCCAGGCATCTACAGCGACCCCCGCATAAAACAAAAATTAAACTTAAAATCCAAATCCTTTGCAAGGGAGATTGATACAATGGCTAAAGTAAACAGTGCTATCGGCATTGAGTACAATTCACATGAAATCAAAGCTGTTGAGCTCGTAAAAGGCTCAGACGGTTTGTATACGATTTCGGCTTTCGGTAAAGAAATCTTAGATTCAAACGTTATGGGTAACGGTATAATTGTTGACAATTCGTTGTTTTCAGTTGCACTTAATGACCTTATGTCCCGTAACAAATTCAACACCAATTCACCTGTAGTTGTTGGTGTTAATAACGAGAATGTTATTATGCGTTATGCAACCTTCCCGAAAGTTCCGGATGACAAATTAAGAGGCGTTATTACAATGCAGGCTCAGGATTTCATTCCTGTTCCCATTTCTGAGTTGGGTCTTGATTTCGTTGTTATTGATGAAACAACTGATGATGATGACCAACCTGCATTAAATGTTCTTCTTGTTGGTGCAAGAAATCTTATGCTTCAGAATATTATTCAGAATATTGAAGAAAACAAACTTCAGGTTGTTGATATTGACAGTTCTTTCCTTGCATGGACTCGTTGTATTATTGATAAAACAAACCCTGAAGAGGTTGTTGGTTTCTTATGCCTTACAGACGATGTTCTTGATTTCGTCGCAATTGCAGATAAAGAAATCAAAATGGTTCGTTCAATTAATATTCCTGACAGAGCTATGGTTGAAGTTAAGAAAGCTTTCAACGATCCTCATGAAGTAATAACATCAGAAATGGATGTAATTGTTGATTTGCTTTATTCAGAGCTTTCATCTTCAATTAACTACTTCCAGATGCAGACGGGCTATATGATAAGCAAAGTGTACTTTTCAGCTGCAACAGAAATCCAGAAGGATATTCTTGAAAAAGTGGCAGAGAAGAGTTATGTTCCGCTTGAAGTACCCGTATTATATAGCAATTATTCAACATCATCTTTTGATGCAAGTGAATACGCAGGTTGTATCAGTCTTGCAAAGGTAGCATTGGAGGGTTAAGCGTGAAGTATAGAGTTAGCTTGCTTCCTGAACAAAACAGGAAGCGTTTAGATGGTAAAAAGAAGCTTGAAAGAATCAAAGTGTTCTCTCTTGTAGTGCTTATGGTTCTTGCTTTGTTCCTTGGTGTGGTTGTTGCAACAAACTTCTACGCTGAAGCTCAGCTTAAAGAAGCTCAGAAGCTTGATAATGAATATGCACAGAAGGTTGCAGAATTGGAGCAGTTCCGTGCTATTAATGCAACACTTCAGGAAAAGGTTAACCTTATCCAGAGCATTCAGGTTGAAGAACCTTTGCTTGTAAACTTTGTTTCTTCATTGTCAAACCTCAACTGTCCCGGTATTACAATTACTGAGATTGATTGTTTGGATTGGAAAACAACACGTAACTGTAATTTAAAAGGTACTTGCGATAATCGAGAACAGTACCTTAAGTTTGAAGAAACCTTAAAGGGTGTTGAAGGCATCACATCTGTAACTTGTTTAACATATAACGCAAGTCCTGTTGAGGATGCTCTTGTTGAATTTACAATTAACGTTACTTGCTCCGGTGGTGCCGCAATTGTAACAGAGGCACCTACTACAGCAGCACCTGTTGAAAGCACCACAGCAGAATAAAGAAAGGAGAATTGAAGATGAAAGGCAAAAAAATTGACTTAAATGAAATTAAAAATTCTCCCTATACCACTGCTGTAGCCTTGTTTTTGGTTATTGCTTTGGTTATTGCTGCAACGGGATATATTATCTTTAGCATTATTGATACCAAGAAAGAAATTGTTGCTGTAAGAAATTCTTTCCAGGAAAATCTTAAGCAGATTGCAGTTCTTGAAGAACTCAGATCCAAGAGCGAAAAAGCTGAAGCTCAGTTGGAGGTTTACAAAGGTATTCTTCCTGATGGCCTTGGTGATGTATATATTCTTCAGGAAAATGTTATTGAAACCTGCAGAAATTTCGGACTTGATGTTTCTACAATAGAAGTTACTCAGCTTCCTGCACAGACACAGGAAACTATCTTTATCTTTAATGTTTCAGGTAAATATTCAGATATTCATAGTTATTTATCACACATCACTTCTCTTGAGCAAATTCACAGATTTGATGCTATTGCATTAAGAAGAGTAGATGATGGTAGCTATACTGCAACAATCTCCCTTGCAATTCTTTCACAGAATGGTGCAGAGGGTGTATTAGCTGCAGCAGTAGATGCAGGTGTATAATTTAACAAAAATAGAGCTAAGTCGAACATTTTGACAAAAAAATTGTTCGACTTAAAGCCGTATAATAAGTACATTAATCAAAGGGGAAGTTAGTCTTGGCAGATATGAACGTAATAGTTCCCGGTAGCGTTGGATACTTTCTTGTTAAGAATGGTGCAGTTACTGAAGAACAGATTTTTGAAGCTTTAAATGCACAAAAGGATAATAAAGCACTTTTAGGAACAATACTTGTGGAAATGGGCTACTGCACAGAAGTAGATGTTGCAAGAGCTATTGAATCAAAAACAAATTGCAAATTTGTATCCATTGAAGAAACAGGTATCAACTTTGCATTGGCTCATACAATTCCCGCTGATATTATATCAAGAAAAGGTGTTCTTCCTCTTTATCAGGATGAAAAGAAACTTTATGTTGTAATGCGTAATCCCAACGACATTGTTACAAGGGATAACCTTTCTGTTATAACAGGCGGTATGGAAATTATTCCCCTCGTTTCAACAGATACAGAGCTTACAGCAGCTATCAATACAATTGTTAACAATGCAACTTCATTGGATACTTATGAGGAAGAAGAAGTATTAGAAGAAGACCTTTCAGCACTTGAGGATCTTGCAGCAGATGAAAAACCTGCTGTACAGCTTGTTAACCAGGTTATTTCAAACGCAGTTAAAGCAGGTGCATCCGATATTCATATTGACCCGCTTGAAAAAACAATGCGTGTACGTTACAGAATTGACGGCGTTTTACACGAGGTTCTTCAGCAGCCAATTAAGCTTCATCCTGCAGTAACATCACGTATCAAAGTTATCGGTGGTATGGATATTGCTGAAAGACGTATTCCCCAGGACGGTCGTACAACAGTTAAGGTTGATGACCACACTTACGATATCCGTATTGCGGTTCTTCCATCCGTATATGGTGAAAAAGTTGTTCTTCGTCTTTTGGAACGTGGTGGTAACTCAATCACACTTAAGGATATTAAATTCTCCGGTGCGCAGATGGATAGATTTATGAAAACTGTCTTTTTGCCTTACGGATTCCTTCTTGTTACAGGTCCTACCGGTAGTGGTAAGTCCACAACCCTTTATGCAACACTTGCAGAGGTAAGTGACATTTCAAAACACGTTATTACACTTGAAGACCCTGTTGAGCGTCGTATGGCAGGTATTTGCCAGGTGCAGATGAATACCCGTGCGGGTATGACCTTTGCAACTGCTCTTCGTTCAGTTCTCCGTGCTGACCCTGATATTGTCATGGTCGGTGAAATCCGTGATACTGAAACCGCAAAAATTGCCGTTGAATCCGCTCTTACAGGACATATGGTTTTCTCAACACTCCATACAAACGATGCTCCCAGTGCTATTACCCGTCTTGATGAAATGGGTGTTGAACCTTTCCTTACAGCATCATCATTGGTTGGTGTACTTGCACAGCGTCTTGTTCGTGTGCTTTGTCCCCGTTGTAAAGAAGCTGTTGAGGTTACATATGGTGAAATTCGCAATAGCATGGAAGATTTCCCCATTCCCGAAGGTAAAACAATTGATGATAAAATAACAATTTACCAGCCCAAGGGCTGTATTTCCTGTAGTAACACAGGTTATAAAGGACGTCAAGGTGTATTTGAGTTCTTACAGATTACACCTGAAATGAAGTCACTCATTCTTCAGCGTTCAGGCGTTCAGGAGATTAAAGACCTTGCTGTTAGCCAAGGTATGCATACACTCCGTCAGGAAGGTATTGACAAAATTCTTGAAGGCTCAACCTCAGTTGAAGAAGTTCTTCGTGTTATTGTATAAAACACAAAGAACAAGGTACGGATTTACAAGAACCCTTTGATTTTTTAATCCTACTTTTAATTTTTTATTCCGAAGGAAGGTTCAGAGTATGAAGATATTAACTAGCAGAAACGGTATAGCGCTTATTGCAGTTCTGACAATTTTGTTGGTTCTTACTTTGCTGTTGCCTGCAATGTTCACAATGTCGGATACAGCAACTAAATTTGCAGTTGAAGGAACCGACAGACAAAGAGCTTCATACCTTGCCCGTTCTCTTTGTGAGATGGCTGTTGGTAACTTCAAAGCTACCTATGGTGCAAAAAATCCTGAGACAGGTTCTACTGCACAGGTTTTACAGGCTAAATATACAGAATTGATTAACTGGTGTATGCTCCCGGAAAACCATGGTAAGCCTTCTGAAGCTATTAAATTCCAGGAAGTTAGTATGTATATTGATGAAAATGATGAGGTTTATTACAGCAACCAGACTTTACCCGGTAAAACAGATTTGGTAGATACATCTGCAATGGAGTTTGTTGGCACAGGTAAAGCCCAGATGACATATACCTATTACGAAATGTTTTTGCTTATTAACCTTACAACAGGTGATCATTGGGAAATAGAAAGTAAAGACGATTACGAGAAATTATATGATATTGTTAAGATTTGTAAAGCAGATCAGGTTATTGCTCCCACAACTGTAAACGGAACCAAAATTAATCCGAGCGGAACTATAGCTGCCATTATGAGGCGAGTTATGGGCTTGGAAAGTGGCGATGCACTCCCCGAAGACCAGAATTTTACAGTTTCCGCTGTTAAGAACAAGGTGATTAACTTCGATTCGGAAGCCACTGTCAGAGGAAAAAGGGAAACAAGAAAATGTGTTGTTATCCTCCCCACGTACCCTGCACAGCAGCACTGGCTTTTGTACCAGGGTGTTGACGTTGGTATGAGTAATGAGGTTTTCATTAACCCTGAAGCAGCTACAGGACTTACCCAGATTAACTACAATGCACAGGGATTTCAGGATGATTATATTCCCCAGAACCTTTTGACTTTCTCCTGCCTCGGTAATATGAGAATCAGTACAGAAGACCTTAAGGAAGGTCAGTACGAATGGGACGGCAATAAGTACGTTACCAAATATGTTACCCCTAATGGCGGTACAACGGATAATCCTGATAATGCAAAGCCTGCTACGGTTCCCCCCGGAGCAACATCACTTGTTTTTGACGTTTCCCCCGGTGTAAATACTACACCTAACGGTGACCCGACTGCTGCAATTTTGGACGGTATCAACAGTGCCGCTTACTATAACAGAACGCAGGCAGATAACTTTATTGCATTTACAGCATCCAACTCCATTTCAATGGAGCTTCCCGTAATGCTTCTTGTTAACCCCACCCGTGCATCTCGTTTGGGTGATGGTATTGACGCCAACTATTCAATTTATAAAATGGTGCTTTTCCAGGCTCCCAATATTGTTTTCCATGGTCAGGTTGATATGCTTGTTTCTTTATATGAAAGACCTGCTAATTATAACGGAACAAAAAAAATTGATGCACGCCGAATGTCCAGTGTTGTTTTGTCGGCACCGGCCAACTCCAGCCATACATACGTGAATACGGACCGTAAAGATGTTACAGGTGACGGAACACTTGTAAGAGCAGGTAAAGTATTCTTCTATGAAGATTGCTATTTATGGATTATTAACTATGCAGAGGATGGCTCAGGTTATTCAGACCATTGGTATGAGGTTGCGCAGACTGTTTACTATCGTGACAAAGACTTTACAAAAATCAAAATAGCAGAAGCAGGCGATGTTTATTATTTCAACGCAGAGGTTGAAAAGGATGGGCAACCCGTTGGTTTCTCCCTTGCAGGTTATGCAATTGAAACTGACTATTTACCAAACTATAAAAAGTATACAACAGATGCTTCCCCTTGGTGGAAGGTCTGGACCAATACACAACAGGCTTTGTTTGGTGCATATATTAAAAATATGACAGACTCTGTTGATAATCCCACATATGTAAAAGAAGACTTGCACAAAATCGGTAATATTTATAATGGTACAGGTAACCCTGATGACCTTGTTGTTCCCGATAGTGATGGTCTTTACACAATCTGGTCCAGTTGATTTAGTGTATAAACATATAATATAAAACTAATCTTTTAAGAAAGGGTGTGTAATGATGAAGAAAATAAAAGCTTTGTTAAAAAGCAAAGTGGGTATGACATTTGTCGAGCTGCTCACAGCCCTTGCACTTTTGGTAATTATTATAACTTCATTTACACCTATGCTTCTCAACTCCTATGAAACCTTGTACAAGGCGGGAGAGATTAGCGAAACAACATATATTTCCAAAACAGAGGTTGAAAAATCTCTTGCTTCCCGTGCTTCAGATACTATTGAGAATTTCCAGCTTAAGTTTGAATCGCTGGGCAAAGAGATATTTATAAAAATGAGAGCTGCTTTGACCGATTTGCAGGAAAATGACTGGCTCCAGGAAGGTATTCAGACATTCTACTACGGTGGTAATGGTTATATTAAGGTTGTTTCACCTTCTACTGTTCCCGATAATGAGCCTTGGAAAGAGGTTGTTATTCAGTTTAAGGGTATTGTAGTTAATGACGTTACACCCGGTGGTGCAGATGCAGCCAAAATCATAACCCAGACGGGTAAAGAGGATGAATATGTTATTGGTGTTGAGGTAGTTTTACCCAATACCAAGGATGGCAGTGCTGTTAGTGAAGGCGAACTTTTCAACCCGACTATAGAAGGACTTTCACTTAAAACAGGTCAGTACGATGTTACTATGGACCCCAATAATAAAAGACAGGCAATTATAAGAATTTATGAATCTGTTGACGTTGTTACATCTATTATTCAGATTAATGCTCATTACCTTGATGAAAATAAGAATAAAAACGTAGCAACAGCTTATGTTAAAATAATTCCTGCTAACATTATGCTTGTTGGTGAAACCTCAACAGCTAACCAGGTTGTAGCCATCAAGGATGCCGACGGCAATGTTGTTCACAATGCAGAGATTCCAAACGTTGCATATTACACAAGCCCCGGTGTTGTTCCTGTAAAAGATGATGCTGGTAAAGTAACAGGACTTGATTTTTCTATTTACCCCCGTACACTAAGTACAAAGAACACACCTAACCTTGTTTCGTATTCTGATAACGAAGGTCTTCCATATCCTAAAGGTACTGTTTTCAGTACAATTAAATGGGTTGACAATGACGATAGCCCATATCTTAGCGCCTACTATGTAATGGCAGGTAACAATGGTGTTATTCAGCGTTTGTTTGTTTCCAACGGTAGTGCTACTGATACAAGTGCAATTGTTGGTAAAGATTTAACCGGTGCACCTTATAAGGATGGCGGTTTAACAAAGATGCTTTATCCTACATTCTGGGGTGGTGACCGTTCTCACCAGTTTGGGTATGCATCGTCACACAAGGGACCAGGTTATGATAACTCGAGAAACGATAAAACCAGTGCTTGGTATACAGCTTCAACCGCGAGTGGTTCAGCCCACTATAATATGTATGCCGCACAAACTCGTTATTCATACTATTTCAATGGTCAAGGTGTACAAGATGACTATGAAATAAAGAATGGTAGGCGAATATCTTATACTCTTACCGAGTATGGTTTTGCAACAAGAGCAATTGGAGCATTAGCTGAAAGTGACGACTTCCGTGATGACCTTGATTCTACGCTTAGTTACTATATGGCTTGGGAGCATCCTCACACTCGTCCTAAAAGCGGAGATGCCTTTAGAAACAAAAAATGGCATGTATATGGTACATTGGGCTTTGATTCTCATAACGACTGGCAGCCATATCATGAGCCGGTAGGTTATTATAGTGGTTCTTCTACCGATACGGATGATTCACATATCAGTTATATTCGTCTTAAACAGTTGAATACCCACGGATTTGTAGTAAAGGCCGGAAAAGACTACACATTTGGAATAAATAACACAAGTAAGAATTATGACGAAAGCTTTAGGACTTCCCGTCATATCTGCTTTAGCGGTTGTGGTTGTGTTGATACAAATGGTGGTTCAATATCGGATTCCCGACAGGATGTTACTACAAAGGTTAATATTACAGACTTCTATTATGATGAAGCCACAGGTAAAATGACCTATATTGGAACAGTTAATGCCTTTGCTTCACTTGCACAAACAGATAATATTTCGGATATTTCAGGATTTTTACACAGCTACGAAAAGGCGCATCACTTAAAGAGCGATGACACTGATTCTTCAGGTAAATCAACAAGTGGTGGTACAACAGGTTACTTTATAGAAAGTGACACTGACGGTTCAGGTGTTACACTTTATAAGATATCTACTGAAATAAGTGGTGACTACGACGCTAATGTTAAAGTAATGTTCCAGACCTTTAAAGGTCTTCCTGTAGGTGATAACCCCTTAAGTCTGGGAAGTTGGGCTAATCAGGTTACTACTATTTCTGATCCTGTTCAATTCTTTGCTACAAGAACATATACTGATGCAAATTCCGGTAACTGGAAGACTGCTAGTTCCAATAAGTTTTATAAGTTGACTTTGAGCGATGTTAACTTTACAATGGGTTATTCCTCCAACCGTGAGAAAATGTATAGTAACATCACATGGGATGGAGCTAATGAGCAATATCGTTCCTACGAACCCTACTATTTCTGGTCACACTACGGTAACCAGCATATGTATCCCGGTACATCAGTTGAGGAGAATTTACATACTTATAACCTGAACAGCTATACTGTTGAAAATACTTGGGGTTGTAGAGACTCTTCAATGCCAACCAAGCTTACATCACCCGGTGACCAGGGTTATTGGTACACTAATAAGCGTTGGGTTAACAGTATAAATAACGACTATTACAACGTTTGGTTCCCCGGTGAAATGTATAACCTTACAAAAACAGCAACAAAAGACGGTGTTACCGTTGCAGTTGGTTATGCGGTTTCAGGTTCAACATTCCAATGGAATCATTTGGAAGGTGACACTTCCAACAGAGGTAATACATCTACAGCATTGGGTAGTGTTTATAACGATGGTGTTCTTGCAGCTACAACAGGTAATGCTTCTTCAACAGAACCTATGAAGAATTTGCTGTATTATAAAGATGCAACTGCATTTGATTATGATAGCCTTACAAGCAAATATAATACCAGATTCCAGCCAGTTGCTGACCAAACAACAACCAGCAAGGATGCTAATGGTCTTGGTGCAGATGGTTATGGTAAATATGGTACACACTCCCGTCTCAGTGTACAGTTTACAGCCGTTGACCTTGCTGTAAGAGCAGCGGGTTCTGATGGTTCTACGGCTACAAGAGAATATTGGGCAGTATTTGGCGATAACCATGGTAGAGTATTCTTTGCTATGGTAGGAAGAACAAATGCCAGATATACAACTGATGCAAATGGTAATGTTACATCAGTGCCCGATGGAAGCTCCACAAAGCTTGTTGATGGTATTCGTGATTTGAGCCCTGCTAATGAAAGTGAAACAATAACCAATGGTGACTGGAGCGGAATGGGAGAATTGACGGTTAATGGTCAATCATTCAGTAACACTTTCTCATACATCAATAATATTTATATTTTCGATACTGAAATTTTCATTGTCGGAAAATCAAAGAGTGGTAATTCCGTTGTTATCCTTGGCGGTAAATTCCAGCTTAATGCAAACGGTGAAATTGTTGATTTCCCCGCTCAGTGGAAGACAATTGATATGACAAGCGCACTTGGTTCAGGCAGCTATACAGTTCACGATATGATGCTTCTTAACGGTTACATTTATGCAGCTGGTGAAAAGGCTGGCGGTGGCGGTTTCTGCGTTGCAGTTAACAAGCTCTATTTTGATGCTTTCTTCAGTACTAACCTTAATGAGGCAAATAATGCAGCTAAGGACTACCCGATGATTGCAAGACACGTGCCTTATAAGGTTTACAGTATAGCGGGTAACTCACAATAATTAAAGGAGATGATTATATGTTTAGATTTTTACAATCTAAAAAAGGAATGACTCTTATTGAGCTCCTTGTGGTATTAGCTCTCCTTACTTTGGGTTTTGTGGCGATGGGTAATCTGGTAAGGATTACCTACCGCTCCTTCAACAAGGCAGAAGAACGTTATATAAAACAGGAAGCTGTTAAGACTGTGGTTGAATACCTTCAAAAGGGTACTAACATAACTGCAGCTACCAGTTGTGAGCTTCGCCAAAGCCCGGATTGTATTCAAGAAGATACAAAGCATGAGTTTGCTTACCTTTATACTGAATTTAAAGAGGATACAGAGGATCCAACCAAAACAGGGTACTACCTTTATATTCTTGATAAAGGTGTGGAACCAACTGCAGCAACATGTCTTAACCCAGATACACCGGTTTGTGTTTGGTTTGAGCCTGTTGTTGATGAAGATGGTAAACTTAAGGCCGGCCTTACAGTTAAAGTTGCAGCGGTAGAAAATGAGTTCGACTATGGTGTTGCTATGGGAAAACGTTCCGAGTTTTTCCCTACCGGTGATGATATTTACTACGAGCTTGACGTTGCATACCATTTCCCGAATATGGTTGACGCTAACAAGGTTGTTGTTCCTGTAATTGATGAATCAGCTATTATGCCACTTGGTTCAGCAGATTTTTCTAATATGTACTTTGTAACAAAGCTTACAGTTGACTCTATGTATAAGGGCGATAACTCTAACGTAGATATGCAGTCCGGTGCACTTTGCTTTATTGCAACAGCTTCCTACGGCAGAGATTCCGGTGAGGTTGGTTTACTTTGTGAATTCCGTGATAAGTGCTTACTTACAAACCCATTGGGTACAGCGTTTGTTAAGGCTTATTACAAGCTTTCACCTCCTGTTGCTGATGTAATCAGAGAAAGTGAACCCCTTAAGGCAGCTGTAAGAGTTGCACTTAAACCTCTTGTTGTAATTGCAACAAATGCCCTTGATGGCGATATTGCAGCAGAGAATGCTCCTTGGTTCATTGTATTTATGCTCTGTGGTGCAGGTTCAACTGCAATGGTTATCAGACTCACAAAGCAGAGAAAAAAGGCTAAGAGCAAATAAAGCTCAAAGTGATAATTAAGACATAATAAAAATCGACTTGCTTTCGGGCAAGTCGATTTTTTAGTTAGTAGTTAGCGGATAGAAAAGTATTGCGAAGCTTAATTCTGAATTTCGAATTCCGAATTTCGAATTTTAATAAAGTCTTTAACTTTATTGGGTACGCAAACCCTATCCTTTAAATCCTTTTTGGTAGCAACATCAAGTATAAGAATTTCGTCATTTTTAATAATTCCCCAAAGCCGTTTCATAACCTTTGCAGCTTCTTCTTCGTTACCATCGTTTTTGAGGACTATATATCTACCGAGGTTTTCATAAATTCTGTCAGTTTTTAGACCTAAATCAGCTTCACCAAGGCTCATTCGGAATTCTTTTTCAAGTTCATCGGAATATGCAAAATCATCACGTAGTATAAGTGCCTTCAGCAACAGTGAGTGATTTCCGCTGTATTCTGTGTTATTAAGAGAATATTTTTCGTAGTAGGTGTAAGCCCTTACAAAATTTTCCTTGTGCTTTTCATAAAGTTCGCCAAGAGTAAAATAAACACCGGCTTTAATGTGGGGGAGTACACCTTCAAAATAATGCTGAGTTGCATATATTAAAATATTTTCTGCAGAGGAAATATTATTGTTGCCGCTACGTTTTAAAAGCTCTTTTGCGGTTTTAAGGATTATGTCACACTTTTCCTCGTTGGTGTAGGCATTTGTTTCATTGCCAAGCTCTTTTATAAGCTCACCAACCTCTTTTGGTGACCAGTTTTTTGTTTTTAGTAATTTGTCTGTCATAATGTTCTCCAATATGTTAGCAGTTAATTATATTGAATAAAGTGGTTGCATTTTTGCCTTCCTTCAAAGGAAGGTGTCACGGGAAATCTTGATTTTTCGTGACGAAAGGTTCTTCCAAAATTGCATCGCAGATGCAACTTTAACCTTCAACTATAAAATTGTAATCTGTTATATTAAGCTCTTTGGCTCTGCTTTCACAAAAAACCATAAGTTCATTGACAACTCGGGTAAAATTTTTCTTGACGTCAGTATTGTCAAATCGTATTACGACAAAGCCGAGCTTTTCTAAATATTCAGTTCTTTTCTTATCGTATTCTCTGTTTTCTTCGTAATAGTGTTGGTAACCATCTATTTCAATGATTATTTTTAATTTAGGTGAATAGAAATCAACTATGTAATTTCCGATTACTCGTTGCCTGTGAAAGCGTGGTTTTACTTTATTGAGATAATCATACCAAACCTTTCACTCTTCAGGGGTCTGGTTACTTCTGCCACTTCTTGCTAAACCCTTTAAGTTTTGGTTTACGGGCAAAGGTTCTTTTTTATCCATTTTTATCACTCTTTTTTCTTTACAATGAAAGTTTCACCTTCGGCGAAATGTTGCTTTGCAACAAAGAACCTTCCGTCACAAAACAGACGAGATGTTTTGTGCCACCTTCCTTCGAAGGAAGGCTTAGGAGACATCAACTTATTTTTTATATGTATCTATTGAGAAAACTTGTTTTTCGTTTTGCACTTCGAATTTCGCATTTCGCACTTTGCATTTCGCACTTTGCGTTTTGTACTTTGCATTCTGCATTATATTTCCGGTGGAACACATTTTGCGAGAGTGAGGGAGGCTGAGCTTTCAACCAGGAATTTACCATCGCAGCAATTGGGCATAAAGAAATAGTCGCCCTTTTTAATTTCCTTTTCGTAGCCTTCGGAAATTATTTTACCTGCACCGTCTGTTACAACGTAAACGCAAACACCTTCAAGCTCTTCGGTTTTGCCGTTATTTACTATATACCTTTCAACGCTGAAGCAAGGGGTATCCTGTTTGCTGATAAGAATTTCTTTCTTGCATCCGTCATTTTCGTAAACTGTGATGGGTGTTTTTTTACATTCATTCATAACTCTTTCGTAGTTATAGGAATAATCAAAAACCTTTAATGCAGTTTCTTTATCTAAATCAAGATACATCTGTGTATCGCTCAGGTGATAATCACCACACCAACGCTCGGGCTGAATTGTGAAATCGGTAGGCTCCTGCACCTCAAGAATAAGGCAACCTGCACCGATAGCGTGAACAGCTTTAGCGGGAATGAAATATACATCGCCAACCTGAACCGGGATTCTGTTGAGAAGGTTTTCCATAGCTGCTTTGTCGGTTTCGCTTGCATCTACAGCCTTCTCAAATTCTTCAGCAGTTACACCATCCTTAAAGCCGAAATAGATACAAGCATTCTCTCTTGCACCAAGAACAAGCCAGGATTCTGCCTTGCCGAATTCTGAATTGAAATGAGCTCTTGAAAAAGCTTTATCGGGGTGAGCCTGAACGGGAAGACGTATTGCAGAGTCAAGGGCTTTAACAAGCACGTCAAAGCTGTTTCTGTTACCAAGCATAAGTTCTTTTTCGTTTTCGAGAAGTTGGTTGAAATGAATATTTGTACCTTTTACAAGGGAAACACCTTCAAATTCATCTGTGCTTCCTTCATTGAGTGCTCTTGTGGATGAGCAAACCCATTCTTCGGGATAGAAGCAGTCTTCACTGTTATCACCAAAAAAATCACTAAAAAGCTTACCGCCTAAATATACGCGGAAAACTCGGTTTTTTTCAAAAAATACGGGTTTAGTTGCAATCGATTTTGTATCCATAATATTACCTCAAAAGTTTATTTTGTGCAGCTTTAATACTATCAAATATACCGCTTGCCACACCTGCGAACACACAGGCACCAACAGCGGCTTCCTCGCTATGCTTGGGGAGGGTAGCAGTCATTTTGAAATCTTCTGTAAAAATTTTTCTCCAGATTTCGCTTTTTCGAAGACCGTTACCTGAGCAAACAAGGGTGGTGGGGGTAGAGCTCAAAAGCCTTTTTTCGCTTTCATACATATCAAAAAGTTCTTTTGAAACACCTTTGAGAGTACCATAAATAAGGCTTTCGGGGGTGAAATTTTCAATGCCGATATTCTCTATATTTCCGCGAAGCTTCGGATTTTCACGAGTGCCGCAGAATTGGCAATTTACTGTTAATAAGTCGGAAAAATCTGTTATGCCTTCTGCTTTTTCATCCATAACGGAATAAAGGTTTTCCTTTGAGCCACCAAGCATTTCGGCACATCTTTCAAAGAATGCTTTAAGTATTGCGTAGGCTCTGCCACCGCAAAGGGATGCACCAACAAAAATGTATTTATCGTCAGTTAAAGGACGTATTTCACCGCAGGAAAGCTTCTGAACTTTCTGAGTCACAAAGGAAACCTGGCTACCTGTGCCAACGTTAACAAGAACAGAATTTTCTGTATCTGCAACAGAGCCGAGAAAGCTCCCTTGATTATCGCCAATAGCAACTGAAACGGGAATATCTTCAGGGAGGAAATCGCAATTTGTTTTACCTGCCAAGGTGGTGGATTTTATAACACAGGGAAGAAAGTTTTTATCTATGCCAACTTTATTCAAAGCAGCTTCACAGAAGCAATTTCCCTTTAAATTATAAAAGCCAAGACTTGCGGCATCGCTACTATGGGTGACGGGCTTTGTGCCTGTTAGCAACGCGGCAAGGTAATCGTGAATTGTGCAGAGTATAACTGCATTTTCGGGAATTTCGTTATTTATTAAATTATAAAAATGTGTGGTAAGACCAAAGCCTGATGCGGCTTTTATGCCTGTTTCTTTTGTTAAATATTCTGCATAAGAAAGCCCATTTTTGTAAACTTCGTTACCTCTTTCGTCCTGCCAAATCATAAGAGGGGAACAAGGGCTGTTATTTTTATCAAGGTAAAGAATACCATGCATCTGCCCGGTTATGCCTATGGCATCAATAGTCAGATTTTCCGTAACATTCTTAAGGGCAGTTTTAACAGTTTCTATTATTGTTTTCGGGTCTTGCAGCTTTTCAAAAGCTCTGCCCTCAATGAATGAATCATTCTTAAGGGTGCAGGATTTTAAAATTTCACTTTTTTCAGTATTCAGTACAAGAGCAGTAACTGTTGTTGTACCGATATCAATTCCTAATATATTCATAATTTTATTTAGCACATTACTGCAGTTGAAGCAGGGTCAAGTCGGCGTATAATATCTTGCTGAATTGCAGGTGAAAGGTCAAGGAAGTTAACAAAAGTTCCGTGAATTCTCATAATATAAACTCCGCTTGGAGCATATTTTTTCGGTTCTGCAAGAACCTTTCTGAGAATTTCTGCAGTGGTAACGTTAACATAGAGATAGAAGGGAGAAACGTTTTCATTAAGCTCGTTAAAGAACAAGGGCTTCATAACCTTATCACGGAATTCAACGCCCTTACCCTCGTAATTGTCACTGGTGAAATATTTGGGGTCAATGCCGAAGTGGGAAGCATAGCCACCGCACATTTTGTTAAAGGGCAATTTCATAAGGGAAAGTGTGCGGAAGCCAAGACCATTCTGTGCCTCGCCGTAAAGCGGGTCAACACCATAACCCAGCATATCTCTGGATTTTCTTCCGCAGGGGAGGGCACCAACCCAATAGCCATACAGAAGGTGTGTTGAAGGGGTGGAGAAATCGGGACGGAAATTGTTGCCCAGATAGTTTTTCTGAGCTCTTACCATATCTGCAATTTTTGAAGTGAGAGCTGCTGTTTCATTGTCTATTTCTTCTATATTATTGCCGAATTTAGGTGCAGACATAAGGAAATCACGAAGCTCCTCGTAGCCCTCAAAATTGCATTTTAAGGCGTTAAGAAGATTTTCTGCATCCTGAGGACGTTCATTTATAAGCTTATCAATAGCAATAAAGGAATCAGCAACAACACTGATACCGTGAATAAGGCAGCCACTGCCATTATATTTTGTGCCCTGGTGGGTAATGTCACGGGTGTCGTAGCCGCTTTCAATACCGCCCATAACTGTACTTAAAAATGGAACAGGTAAGTGGGAAATTGCACGGGAGCAACCGTTTGCTGCCTTCACCATTTCATCACAATAATACTGTGCATTTTTATAGAAACGCTCCCTGATATTTTTAAGAGCGGTCAAAGCATCTGTTTCCTCACAGGCTGTGCCGATATATTCACCTGTAATGGTTGAATAACCATTGTTGAGAGTAAGCTCAAGCACCTTGCCCAGGTTGAACCAGCTGTTTGTGGTGTTGCCGTTGTCCTTACCCATAATAAGGGGTTCCTGGCAACCTGCAATTGAGGTGTCGGGAATGTCATCAAGCTCAATTCCAGCTTCAGTGAGGACTGCATAGAGAGAGTCATCATTGAAGAAGGAGGGTGTAAGGCAACCGGGTGTGAAAAGGAATCTGCCCAATTCACTATATAAATTTTCCGGTGTGTTTTTATGTAATTTAACAGAAAGTATGGGCTGGGGAAGGTTCATATCATAGTAGGCATCAAGAAGGGCATAGGTGGAAGCATTTGTAAGATCGTTTCCGTCCTTGTCACGTCCGCTTACAATAAGATTCTGTGAAATTGCCCAGCTTCTGTCTGCTACATTGAAGAACACAAGAAAGTGCTTGAAAAGTGCTGCAGTTTCTTCCCTTGAAAGGTTATTGTTTGCTCTGTAGGGCTCAAAAATTCTGTCTGCATTACCAACGGAAAATGCGAAGGGGTTGGGTGCTTGTTCAAGGCACATTGTTTCCCATAAAAGAATGAAGCTCTGAATTGCCTCGTAAAGAGTTTCTGCTCCGTTTTCGGGCACTTTAGAGAGGGTGTTTACAAGAAGAGTAAGTTCTTCTTTCCTTTCACCTTCAGCAATTGCAAGTTTTTCTTCGGCAATTGCTTTGTATCTTTTTGTAAGAATAAGTGCACAATCAAGCGCAATTTTCATTGCTTCGTAATTGTCCTTCTGCTCATCGTTTGCAGTTTTCTGCTTTTCTTCAATATCTGAAAGCATTTTCTTAATGCCGTATTTTAAAGCGTAGCGCATATCGGGAATAAGGTGGCCTGTTACCTGTTCAACAAAGAAGGCAACCTCACCTGTAAGCTTTTCGCAATCCTTGTAAACAGCGGAAAGAGTTTTTACATAATCTGTCTGTTTATCAAGCTCACGAAGGGCTTCAATACGCTCCTTGGGGAATTCCTCGGTAGGGTCAATATCATCATAAACTGCGGTAGGGTCACAGTACCCAGCAAAGGTTTCAACTCTGAAGGTGGGGTTAATAAGGGCATAGCTTCTTGCGAAAGCATCCCTTTGAGTACCTGCAAAAATAGCATAATCGCTTATGGACAGCGGAAGAACTTTTACTGCTTCCCTGAATTTTTCAGCGGCTCTTCTCATAGGTGGGAGAGAGGCATATTCTGAGTCTGCCTTCTGCTCGGTTTCTTTAATAATAAACCAACCTTCAAGATGGTTTATAGCTCTTTCTTCCTTAAAAAGAAGCTTTGCCTTTTCAGTTGTTTTAACAGGGTCAAAATTATACATAAAAAACACCTCAAGTGTGAATTAATTTCAAATTTTTGTTTTTGATTTTATTTGCAAGAAGCTTTACAGCTTCTGGGGAAACAAAGCCGCTTTCAACTTTATATTCCTTACCAAGTTTTTCATACTTTTCCTTACCGTATTCGTGATAGGTCAGTATTTCAAAATACAGGTTTTCGTTACCGCTTTTTTCTTTGAGTTTATCAAAAAAATCGGCAAAAAGCACAGCGTTTTCTTCACCGGTATTAAAGCCGTTTATAAGGGGGATTCTTATAAGCAGGGGCTTACCCGTTTTTGCTCTTAGTAACAAGTTTTCTTTGATTATATCAAGGTCTGCACCTGTAATGTCTTTTAATTTTTGGGCATCGGGGGATTTGAAATCCGCTATCATATAATCAACACAAGTGAAAATGCTTTCACAATTTTTTAAAGAAGCATTTGTTTCAATACATGTGTGAATATTATTATCCTTAAGTTTATTTATAAGGATTTTTACAGCATCCCTTTGGCATGTAACCTCGCCCCCTGTAAGTGTAACGCCGCCACCGTCAATAAACATCATTCGGCAGGAGAGTGCTTCTTTTACTATATCATCAATGGTTAAACTTGTTGAACTTTCTGCTGCTTCCAAGCCTTCGGGATTAGAGCACCAGGGGCATTTTAAATTACAGCCTGACAAATGGTAAATAAGTCGGTTGCCCGGCCCGTCCTGGGAATAGTTAAAGCCCTTTTGAAAAATACGTATTTCATTTTCCATTACCGATACTCACCACCTGACAGCATATAAATACACAATATAATGTTTTATTTTACACTATAAAAAAGTGATATTCAATATTTATTATTCGTCACATTGACAAAGTTGAGTTTGGAGTTTTGGGCATTTTAACAAAATACTAAAATTCATATTTTTTTCATTGTTTAGTATGGGGTTTTGTGGTAAAATGAATTTTGGTTAATCTTAACAAAAAAAGAAGATTTTATATACTGAAAAATGGCGGCTGAAAAGCATAGTTTCTATTGACTTTTTGCACTCTGTTTGGTATCATAAATAAGGTCTTTAAGTCGGTACAGAGAGATCGGCAAGATTGAATTATGAATGTGTGGTACAGGTGCAACTGTATCAATGGTTTTGTGTGTTCAGCCTTGCCAGAGTGCAAGGCTTTTTGTTTTATGTAAAACAATATACGGAAAGGGATTTTTATGTCACAGCAATTAAAGGCAAAAACAATTAATATGGCTGCAACTGAAAAGGTTGGTTCTCCTTCCTTTTATTTAGATGTTGCGGCTCAGTTGTCTTCTTGTCCTGCTCTTTCTGTTTTCAATTGTGATAAATACTTTGTTTTTCCCGGTTTTTGCGATGTGCATGTGCATTTTCGCGAACCGGGTTTTTCTTATAAAGAGACGATTGAAACAGGGTGCAAGGCTTCTGCAAGGGGTGGTTACACCGCAGTTTGTACAATGCCAAACCTGAACCCCGTACCCGATACTGCAGAGCATCTTAAGGAACAAACTGACATAATAGAAAAGGATGCTACCATAAACGTTTACCCATATGCTTCAATAACCATAGGGCAAAAGGGTGAAGAGCTTTCCGAAATGGAGTCTATGGCAGAAAATTCAATTGCCTTTTCCGATGATGGCAGGGGAGTACAAAGCGAAGAATTGATGCGACAGGCAATGCTTGAAGCTAAACGCCTTGGTAAAATGATAGTTGCCCATTGTGAAGATAATTCGCTGCTTTTTGGCGGTTACATTCACCAAGGGGAATACTGCAAGGCGCATAACCACAAGGGTATATGCAGCGAAAGTGAATGGAAACCCATTGAAAGAGATTTAAAGCTTGTTAAAGAAACAGGCTGTAAATACCACGTCTGCCACATTTCCACAAAGGAAAGTGTGGAGCTTATAAGAAAAGCCAAGGCAGAGGGGTTAGATGTAACCTGTGAAACAGGTCCACACTACCTGGTTCTTGACGATAGCGACTTACAAGAAAACGGAAGATTCAAAATGAATCCGCCGCTCAGGTCAAAGGAGGACAAGCTTGCACTTATTGAGGGTATAAAGGACGGCACTATTGATATGATAGCCACCGACCACGCTCCTCACTCTACAGAGGAAAAAAGCAAAGGTCTTGCAGGTAGCGCATTCGGGGTTGTGGGAATAGAAACCGCATTCCAGATAATGTATACACACTTTGTTAAGACAGGCGAAATCACTTTAGAAAAGTTAATTGAGCTGTTGGCAATAAATCCACGAAAACGGTTTGATATGCCCCTGGGAACGGATTTCACAGTATGGAATTTAGAAAAAGAAAGTGTTATAAATCCTGATGACTTCCTTTCAAAAGGCAAAGCAACACCTTTTGAGGGCATGACGGTAACCGGCGAATGTGTCCTTACGGTTTGTAACGGCAAGGTCGCTTACACTAAATGAGTTAATTATTTACGTTTAAATACATTTGGAGGAATTAAGTATGGCAAAGAGAACAGACATTAAAAAAGTTTTGATTATAGGTTCAGGTCCTATTGTTATCGGTCAGGCTGCAGAGTTTGACTACGCAGGTACGCAGGCTTGTTTAGCGCTTAAGGAAGAGGGTTACGAGGTTGTGCTTGTTAACTCTAACCCTGCAACAATTATGACTGATACAATTATTGCTGATAAAGTGTATATGGAACCACTTACACTTGAATATGTGGCTAAGATTATTCGTCACGAGCGTCCCGATGCTATCATTCCCGGTATCGGTGGTCAGACAGGTCTTAACCTTGCTATGCAGCTTGAGAAAAAAGGTGTTCTTAAGGAATGTGAGGTAAAGCTTCTTGGTACTTCAAGCGCTTCCATTGAACGTGCAGAGGACCGTGAAATGTTCAAAGAGCTTTGCGAATCTATCGGTGAGCCCGTTATTCCTTCAGAAATAACCTACTCATTAGAGGAAGCTAAGGCAGCTGCAAGTCGTATCGGTTACCCCGTTGTTGTTCGTCCCGCTTTCACCCTTGGCGGTACAGGCGGTGGCTTTGCTTACAATGAAGAGGAGCTTATTGAAATCGGTACAAATGCATTTAAACTTTCTCCTGTTCACCAGGCTCTTATTGAAAAGAGTGTTAAGGGCTATAAGGAAATTGAGTTCGAGGTTATGCGTGACTCCAACGACCATGCTATTACCATCTGCGGTATGGAAAATATTGACCCTGTAGGTGTTCACACAGGCGACTCCTGTGTTGTAGCTCCAATTCTGACACTCAGCAAAGAAGATGAGAAGATGCTTAACGATTCAGCTATCAAGCTCATCAAGGAACTTAAAATTGAAGGCGGCTGTAATGTTCAGTTCGCTCTTAATCCTCACACATCTGAGTATTACCTTATTGAGGTTAACCCCAGAGTTTCCCGTTCTTCAGCACTTGCATCAAAGGCTTCAGGCTACCCCATTGCGCGTGTTACTGCAAAAATTGCTGTTGGTATGGCTCTTGAGGAAATCCAGATTGCTAACACTAATGCAGCATTTGAACCCAAACTCGATTATGTTATTGCTAAATTACCCCGTTTCCCATTTGACAAGTTCACATCTGCTACCAATAAGCTTGGTACACAGATGAAGGCTACAGGTGAGGTTATGGGTATCGGTTCTAACCTTGAAGAGGCTCTTCTTAAAGGTATCCGTTCACTTGAAATCGGTGCTAACCACATGTACCTTTCAAAGTTTGATGATATGAGCGTTGAAGAACTTCTTGAATATATTTCAGAGTTCCGTTCCGATAACATCTTTGCTATTGCCGAGCTTATTTACCACGGTGTTTCCATTGAGAAAATTCATGAGGTTACAATGATTACGCCTTACTTCCTTGAGTCAATTAAGAAAATCATTGATATGGAAGAAAAACTTCGTGGTAACAAGGATGCTGAAACTCTTACCGCTGCTAAGAAGATGGGCTTCAGCGATAAATACATTGCTCGTCTTTGGGACTGCAATGAGATTGATGTTTACAACAAGCGAAAGGAAATGAATCTTTTCCCCGCATTTAAAATGGTTGACACCTGTCACACAAACGCATATATTCCCTACTTCTATTCTTCATACACAGGCGAGAACAGCTCCCGCCTTACTGACAAGAAGAAAATTATCGTTCTTGGTGCAGGTCCTATCCGTATCGGTCAGGGTGTTGAATTTGACTACTCAACAGTTCACGCTGTTATGACTATAAAAAATGCAGGTTACGAGGCAATTATTATCAATAACAACCCTGAGACAGTTTCTACTGACTACACAACTGCAGACAAGCTTTACTTTGAGCCCCTTACTGCAGAAGATGTTATGAACATTGTTGAATTTGAAAAGCCTGAGGGTGTTGTTGCTTCACTTGGTGGTCAGACAGCTATCAACCTTGCACAGCCTCTTTATGATCGCGGTGTGAAAATTATTGGTACTGACTGTGCTGCTATTGACCGTGCAGAAGACCGTAACGCATTTGAAAACCTTCTTAATGAACTTAACATTCCCCGTGCAAAGGGTAAGGCTGTTACAAAGCTTGAAGACGGTATCGCAGCGGCGGCTGAAATCGGTTACCCTGTTCTTGTTCGTCCTTCCTTCGTGCTTGGTGGCCGTGCAATGCAGATTGTTGCTAACGAAGAACAGCTTCGTCATTACCTGAGAACAGCCGTTGAGATTGATGAGGACAAGCCCGTTCTTGTTGACAAATACATTTACGGTAAAGAGGTTGAGGTTGACGCTATCTGTGACGGCAGAGATGTATTTGTTCCCGGTATTATGGAGCTTGTTGA
>JAZSBI010000011.1:0-14286 GCA_045602345.1 Acutalibacteraceae bacterium
AGAGAATTTATTGAGAAAAATGCTAAATATGTTAAAAATCTTGATATTTAAGAAAGGGAGGATTTAAAAGATGGACGAATTTAATGAAAAAACTGAAGGCGTCACTCAAGGTGTAAATAATCTTCCTGACCCTTATGAAAACCAACGTATTGTAAACGTTGAAATTAATAAAGAAGTAAGAACAGCTTTCCTTGATTATTCAATGTCAGTTATTACTGCCCGTGCTCTTCCCGATGTACGAGATGGTTTGAAACCTGTTCACAGAAGAATTCTTTATACAATGTACGAGAACAACCTTACTCCTGATAAAGCATATCGTAAATGTGCTGATACGGTTGGTTCTGTTCTTGGTAGATATCATCCTCATGGTGACGCATCAGTTTATGATGCGATGGTTAGACTTGCTCAGGATTTCTCAATGAGATATATGCTTGTTGATGGTCACGGTAACTTTGGTTCAATTGACGGTGACCCTGCTGCTGCATATCGTTATACAGAATCAAGAATGAGTAAAATGTCCTTGGAAATGCTCACAGATATTGAAAAAAATACTGTTGACTTTGTTCCAAACTATGATGACAGACTTAAAGAACCTACTGTTTTACCTGCTCGTTTTCCAAACCTGCTTGTTAATGGTTCACAGGGTATTGCGGTTGGTATGGCAACAAACATCCCTCCTCACAACTTAGGTGAGGTTTGTGGAGCCATTGAATGCCTTATTGATAATCCTGAGGCAGAGCTTGAAGACCTTATGGAACATATTAAAGGTCCTGACTTTCCTACCGGCGGTATTATTATGGGCAGAGCAGGTATAAGAGCTGCTTATGCAACAGGTAGAGCAAAAGTTATTGTACGTGCTAAATGTGAAATTGTTGAGGGTAAGAACGGTAGATTTAAAATCATAATTACCGAAATTCCCTACATGGTTAATAAAGCAAGACTTATCGAATCAATTGCAGACCTTGTTAAAGATAAAAGAGTTGAAGGTATTTCTGATATCAATGACTACTCTTCAGATAAGATGGGTATGCATATTGAAATTGATATTAAGAGAGATGCAAATGCACAGGTTGTTCTTAATAAGTTATTTACTTATACACAGCTTCAGTCTACCTGTGGTGTAATTCTTCTTGCTCTTGATGATGGTCAGCCAAAAATTCTTACTCTTAAAGAAATTCTTCAAAAATACATTGATCACCAATGTAATGTAATTATAAGAAGAACACAGTTTGACTTGAAAAAAGCTCAGGAAAGAGCACATATTCTTGACGGTCTTCGTAAAGCAATTGATATTGTTGATGAAATTATTGCAACAATCCGTGCTTGTAAGGGCGGTCAAGCGGAAGCCAAAACTGCCATCATGGAAAAATTTGATTTTGACGATGTTCAGGCAGCAGCTATCGTTGCTTTCCGCTTAGGTCAATTGGCAGGTCTTGAAATTCTTAAGATTACAAATGAACTTAACGAGCTTCGTGAAAAAATTAAGGATTATGAAGATATTCTTAGTTCACACGAAAGAGTTCTTAATATTGTTAAAGAAGAACTTTCAACAATCAGCAAAAAATATTCTGATCCAAGAAGAACTGCTATTGAAAATGTCAGTGGTGAGGTTGATATTGAAGACCTTATCCCCGAAGAAAAATGTATGTACACCTATACTAATATGGGTTACATTAAACGTCAGCCTGTTGACCAGTTCTCAATTCAAAATAGAGGTGGTCGCGGCGTTAAGGGTATGACAAGGCGTGAAGATGATTATGCAGAAACAATGTTTATAGCATCATCTCATGATTCAATTATGTTCTATACTACAAGGGGCCGTGCATATCGTCTTAAAGGATACGAAATTCCCGAAGGTAGTAAAACAAGCAAAGGCTCTAATATTGTTAATATACTTCCTCTTGAAAATGGTGAAAAAGTATCGGCAATGATAAGAGTTCCAAAAGAAGATCAGGGAATGTACCTTTGTATGGTAACAAGAAAAGGTCTTATTAAACGTTCTTCTCTTGATATTTACAGAAATACAAGAAGAAATGGCATTATTGCTGTTACTCTTCGTGAAGATGATGAACTTGCTTGGGTTAAGCTTACATCAGGTAATGATGATTTACTTGTTGCAACTAAAAAAGGTATGTGCATTCGTTTTAATGAAAATGATGCAAGACCTCTTGGAAGAACTGCAAGTGGTGTTAAAGCTATTACTCTTAAAGATGGCGACGAAGTTATAGGTATGAGTGTTATGAGTGAAGGCGGTAAACTTCTTACAGTAAGTGAAACCGGTTTCGGTCGTATCAGCGATAACGATAACTATCGTGTTCAGTCCAGAGGCGGTAAAGGTCTTAAAAACTATCATGTTGAAAAATATGGTGATATTTCTGCTATCAGCGATATAAATGAAGAAGATGATATTATTCTTATTTCACAGGATGGTATTATTATCAGAATTCCTGCTGCAGCGGTAAGAGTTTGTGCACGTCCTTCAAAGGGTGTTAAAGTAATGCGTCTTGGTGAAGGTGACAAAGTTGTTACTCTTTCTACAACTGAGCACGATGAAGATGAAATTAACGGCGAGGTTGAAGATGATGGTACTGCAAATGAAGGTGCAGGAGATATATCAGGAGATAATGAAGATATAGGAACTGAAGAAGTTAACGATAATGCTTCGGAGGAGTAATTTATGTCTGAAAATAAGAAAAATGATGAAAGCTTACAGGATTATATGGATTTAATTGAAAAAATGGAAGAAAAAGAAATCCAAAATCAAGAAAAAAAGCTTTCCCCACCCCCTATTAAGAAAAATTTTGAAGTTCAAACAGATATGGAAAATATTGAAAGTTCTACAAAAAAAGAAAAAAATATTTTTAAACGTCTTTCAAATTGGTTTAATAACTTATCAAAGAAGAAGAAAATTGTTGTAAGTATAATTGCAATTTTCTTAGCAATTATACTTACATTAACAACTGTTCTTGGTATATTTATTATACAAAAGTTTTCTCTTATAGGTAATAATATCAATAAAATCCAATATGATGACACTATTTATGATGATGGTGTGTTTGAAGATATTAATATTGATATTGGTTCTGATGATTTTAAACAGGCACTTAAAGATTGGGCAACTCAGGGCAATGAGAATAAAATGTCAAGTAAGAATGTTATTAACGTTCTTCTAGTAGGTGCTGACAGAGTTACAAACTCCGGTAACACTGATGTTATGATGCTTATTTCTCTTAATAAAAAGACAAAAACACTTAAACTTGTTTCTTTTTTCAGAGATAGTTACCTTTTTATTAACAGTCCTAATGGTTCATGCTGTTCAAAACTTAATGCTGCGTTTTCAATGGGCGGTCCACAGTGCCTTATGGAAACTATTGAAAATAACTATAAAATAGAAATTGATAACTATGTTATGGTTAATTTCGAATCATTTGTTGAAATAATTGATGCTATGGGCGGAATTACCGTTGATGTTCAAAAATATGAAGCAGACTATAACTATAAGAAATTTAAAGTTCAATTACCTTATGGTAACGATGTTACTTTAAATGGTGAACAGGCTCTTTGTTTTTGTCGTATTCGTGGTTGTGATTCCGATGGTGATGTTAGCCGTACCCGTAGACAAAGACAGGTTATTGAATCAATAATAGATAGAGTTAAAAATGCTTCTGTAAGTGATTTGAATAGTTATATTGATATTTTACTTCCCTATGTTGACACAGGTTATACAGAAGCTGAAATCCTTTCTTTAGGAGTACAGGCTTTAACAGGTCAATGGTTTAATTATACTAGAACTCAATTACAGATGCCTGATGAAGAATGTAGAACTTCAGGTAGTGCAAATGCATGGATTTGGGTTGTTGATTATCAATTAGCCGCGCATAAATTGCAAAATGAACTTTATGGTCAGTCGAATATAACTTTGGATAGTGACAGAATCTCAATTATAGATGTTTATAAAGGGGCTACTTATAGCGGTGGTTCATCTAATAGTTCATCTAATAATTCATCTAAAAATCCTGTTTCTACAACTGTTAATAAAAATCCTGTTACCCAGTCAACAACGGAAAATGCACCTTCAACAACTGAGGGTGTTTCAGATGTAACTGAAACAGATATATTTGTTGATGACACAACCGGTGTAGAAGTTCCGGATTCTACTGAAGCTGTAGTAATACCTGATACTACGGTAGCTGTAACAGATGTACCCCCTCCCCCACCTCCAACGACTCAGATTATTGATCCTGTAACAGAGGTGGCAGGATAATGGCAAAAAACAATGAATATGTAAAAAAAAGAAAAAGTTATTATGGTTTTGCCAGAAATTATCCCGGTAAATTAGGTTCAAGCAAATATGTTATTGGTGAAAGCCGAATTGTAAGAAGAAATGAAACAATAAGAAAAATTGCAATTGCAGTAATTATTGTGTTATTATTTATTGCTTCCTATGTAATAACAAACGTTGGACTTAATATTTCAGATAAACAACCAAAAGATAAAACAACATCCGTATCGATTGATACGGATGTTGTTTTTAATGTAAATTTATTTGTTAATTTCAGGATTTTCTGTTCTTTTTAAAATATAATCAATGCTTACATCATAAAAATCAGCTAAAACGATTAGTGTCTCTGTTGGTGGAACTCGTTCTCCCGTTTCATATTTAGAGAGTAAAGCTTGTTCTATTCCTGTATGCATTTGTAAAGCTATTTGAGTTAATTTACGATCTTTTCTTAATATTTTTAAGTTATTTTCCAATTTAATCACCTAATGACAGTATGTCATATTTAATATTGACAAATATGACATATCGTCATACAATTGGAATCAGATATTATATAAGAAAGAAGATTTTTATATTATAGAAGAAATATACAAGGAAATGTATTACCATTTATTTAATGCTATTACTGACGCTCTTGAAACAAATCCGGAAGAAAAAATTAAAAAAATATTAATGCAAGCCCAAATAAAAACTGAAGAAATGTTTATTTCTTATGGAGAGGATATTAAATGATTTTGGTTCATTTTCGCGCCGAGACACTTTCTCACTCCTGTTTCCTCATTCCTAACTAAAAAACCACCCAACCTTTTGGTTGAGCGGTTTTTTAAATTATTCTTCGTCGCAATCGCAGCAATCACAACAATCGCAGCAATCATCAAACTCAATATCAAGTTCAAGCTTTTCGCCGCAAGCAGGACACTCGATAAATTCTTCGTCGAGCATTTCGTCATCAAGATAGATTTCTTCGCCGCAGGAAGGACACTCTACTTCGTAAAGATCGTCATCTTCGCAATCACAGCAATCGCAGCAATCATCATCTTCATCGCAGAAGATGTAATCTTCAAGCTCATCAAGATCTTCGTCGATAGCATCAACAAGCTCTTCAACTGAGCTGAGATCTTCATCAATATCTGTTACTGTAACAGCCATATCTTCAAGAATATCAAAAATAGCTTCGAAAAGTTTTGCTTCTTTGGAGTCTTTATCAAGTTCAAGACCTGCTGCAAGACCTTTAAGGTATGCAACTTTTTCTGTAAGTGTCATTTCAATGACCTCCTGATTTTAAATTTAATGCACAAAAACTTATGCTCTTGAGAGGTATTCACCTGTTCTTGTGTCAATGTTAATCATTTCGCCCTCATCAATGAAAAGAGGAACTTTAATTTCTGCACCTGTTTCAACAGTAGCTGGTTTTGTTGCATTAGTAGCTGTGTTACCTGCGAAACCGGGGTCAGTTTTTGTAACCTGAAGAGTTACGAATGTGGGGGGTTCAACACCAAAAACGTTACCCTTGTAGGAAAGAATTTTACAAGTCATATTTTCCTTAACAAATTTGAAGTTGTCGGAAAGGTTTGAAGCGTCAACAGGAATCATCTCGTAGCTTTCGGGATCCATGAAATAATAGAGACCGCCATCTTCATAAGAAAAGTCCATATCTTTTCTCTCAATGAAAGCTGTGGGATATTTGTCTGTGGGGCTGAATGTTTTTTCAACAACGCTGCCGTTGATCACATCTCTGATTTTTGTACGAACAAAAGCTGCGCCTTTACCGGGTTTTACGTGCTGGAATTCGATGATGGAGTAAACTTTACCGTCCATTTCGAATGTAACGCCGTTTTTGAAATCGCCTGCTGTTACCATAATTAAATCCTCCGAAAATGAATTTCATATTTTTACATAATAATACTATAACATTTCGCCCCTATTTTCAAGTGTTTTTTTATATTTTGCCACTAAAACAGGGGAAAATGTCATAAAAATTTTATTTTTCTTCTTTTAAATCAATGCCCAATTCTTCAAGCTGAATATTATCAACTCTTGAAGGACATTCTGTCATAGGCTCACTTGCATTCTGTACCTTGGGGAATGCAATGACATCACGAAGAGAGTCAACCTGAAGGAGCTGCATAATAAGTCTGTCAAGACCGATACCCATACCGCCGTGAGGGGGAGGACCGAATTTGAAAGCATCAAGAAGGTAACCGAATTTCTGCTGTGCCTCTTCATCGGAAAGACCGAGAAGTTTGAAAATTCTGTCCTGCAAATCGGAATCTGTAATACGGATTGAACCTGAAGAAAGCTCTACACCATTAAGAACAAGGTCATATGCTTCTGCTCTTACAGATGCCTTATCTGTTTCAAGATATGGAAGACATTCAGGAAGAGGAGATGTGAAAGGATGGTGCATTGCAACAAATTGTTTAGTATCTTCATCCCAATCGAAGAAGGGGAATTCCACAATCCATAAAAGGTTAAATCCATCACCTATAATATCAAGTTTCTTTGCAGCCTCATTACGTAGTGAACCGAGAGTTGAAAGGACAGAACTGTTCTTTGTATCTGCAATAATGAAAACAACATCGCCCTTTTCTGCACCGGCTCTGTCAAGAATTGCTTTCATTTCATCTTCTGTCATAAATTTAGCAAATGAAGAAGCAATTCCATCATCAGTAAGACGAATCCAGGCAAGACCTTTTGCTCCAATGCCTTTAGCAAATTCTGTAAGCTTGTCAACTTCTTTTCTTGTATAAGTAGTAACTGCATTTTTGGCAGTTATACCACGAACAGAGCCACCACCTGCAACTGCAGATGAGAATACAGAAAAGCCACAATCTTTAACAATATCAGTAAGGTCAAAAATTTCCATACCGAAGCGTGTATCAGGTTTGTCAGAGCCATAACGCTCCATAGCCTCTTTATAAGTAAGTCTGGGAAGGGGAAGGGGAATTTCAACACCGAGAGCCTCCTTGAAAACTCTTGCGATGTAGCCTTCACCTATTGAAAGAACATCTTCCATTGTAACGAAAGACATTTCAAGGTCAATCTGAGTAAATTCAGGCTGTCTGTCAGCTCTTAAGTCCTCATCACGGAAGCAACGGGCAATTTGCATATATCTGTCAAAGCCTGCCACCATTGAAAGCTGTTTGTAAAGCTGCGGAGACTGAGGAAGAGCATAGAATGAACCCTGATGAATACGGCTGGGTACAAGGAAATCACGTGCACCTTCGGGGGTTGATTTAATGAGCATAGGAGTTTCAATCTCAATAAATCCGTTTTCATCAGAATAGTCACGAGTAATTTTTGTTACTTTGTGACGGAAAAGTATATTTTGTTGTAAATCAGGACGGCGAAGGTCAAGATAACGGTATTTAAGTCTTGTAAGTTCTGCTGTCTGACAATTTTCGATAATATCGAATGGGGGAGTTTCACTTTTTGAAAGAACTCTTAAATCTTTAACATCAATTTCAATATCACCGGTGGGAATTTCGCTGTTTTTTGAGGAACGCTCACGAACGACACCTTTTGCCATAAGTACAAATTCACTTCTTACAGCGAAAGCCTTTTCAAAAATTTCTTTATCTGTTGTTTCGTCAAATGCTAGCTGAACAATACCTGTTCTGTCACGCAAGTCGATGAAAATAAGTGCACCAAGGTCACGCTGTTTTGCTACCCAACCGCAAACGGTTACTTCGTTGCCGATATTTTCCGCACGAAGTTCTCCGCAATAAACGGTTCTTTTAAGACCGTTCATATTATCCATATTTATACGCCCTTTCTGAGTTAGTAAATTATTTTACACTAACCTTATGCTTAATAAGGTATTTTGTGGGAAAATGAAGTGCTATTGCACTCGCAAATCTTATAAGTGTGCCTATAATGTTTATGCCTAAGGCGTCAAATCCCATAGTAGCTTTTGTTTTGTTAATATCTGATGTGAATTTTAAAACTTCCTCTGTTACAACAAAGCCACAAGGTATTGCCTCAGAAATTGAACTTGCAACTGAATCAATAATTGCAAAGAGAACAAAGAAAATTATAATTGCACCGAAATTACCAAACTTAGAAATAGGGGAAACATGGGAAAGTGTTATACTCAATTGTAAGGATTGAATTACAACAAGAATAAGAATTGAGAGGGAAAGGCAGAAGGAGAAAATTCCCATAAATATTGTTAAAAAAGAGGGGACACCGAAAAGATGCAAAAGCTCTTCAGCACTTTCCATAACATCCTCGCCCATAGCCTCCCTGATTTGGTAAGCTAAAAGAAAAATAGAGCCTAAGAATAAAGAAAATACTGTAAATACCCAAATAAGGCCTGAAATTGTTTTTGATGTTAAAAGTGCACCTGTTTTTACCGGAAGGGTTAATGTGAGGTAACCTGCCCTACCGAACATTGTTTTGGAAAACATCATTGCGACAGCTATTATTATGATGATACAGGCAAAGGCTAATGCAAGTGTTACAATTAAGCCGCCCATAGCCATAATTACTTCGTTGTCAGCTGTTAATGTGAAAATTTCTGCAACAGCTGCAACAATAAAAGTGCAAAGGAATATGAATGACATTGAGTGCCATTGAGCTTTAAGGTCATTTTTTAAGAGTTTACCAAACATTTGTGAATACCTCCTTGAAAATGTCCTCAATTGATTTGCCATCTTTTGTGATTTCTTTAACACTGTCATTAAGAAGAACTTTACCGTTACCCATAAACAGAGCATGTGTGAAAACCGATTGCAAATCATTTATAAGGTGTGTGGAAATAAGAAGGGTTGATTTTTCTGCATAATTTTCCATTATAAAGCTAAGAATTGAGCTTCTTGTTGCAGGATCAACACCACCCATAGGTTCGTCCAATATATAAAGCTTTGCATCTCTTGACATAACCAAAGATAACAGGAGCTTTTCCTGCATACCTTTTGACATTGTTTTTGCTTTCTGTTTTTCAGAAAGTCCAAAACGTTTAAGCATTTCAAGAGCTTTATTTTTATCAAAATCTGAAAAGAAATCGTTGAAATAATCAACAGCATCAATATTTCTCATCCATTCATGAACAAAGGTTTGCTCAGGAAGGTACGCTGTAAATGCTTTTGTGTTTTCACCGGGTTTTTTACCATCTATATAAACATTCCCCTTGTAATCATGAATAAGTCCCGTAAGTATTTTCATGAGAGTAGTTTTACCGCAACCATTAGGACCGAATAAACCGATTATTTCGCCTTCCGGTAAGGAAAAACTCATATCATTGAGTACAAGGTTGTCGCCATAAGATTTAGTAAGAGCGTCAACTTTAATGATAGCCAAAGTATAGCCTCCTATCTGTATTAAAAAGACTTTTTTACAAATTAATTCAATTATATATTTTACAACTATATTTGTTAATAGTCAAGCATTATAAAGTAAAAAGAAATACAGCACCTGAGGGGACAGGCGCTGCATTCCCGATACGAAGTATAACACTTTGCATCTATGTTTTACTTGAGGAGGGTTAACCCCACAAGGAGTTAATACTTGTACTCGGGTGCGGCTCCCTTTCCAAGTACAGGTTAAATGTAACAAAAATATATTATCAAACTGTGAATATAGTGTAAAATGTAAATTAATATACAAAAAATAATATTTCTGTCGAACTTTCTATTTATCAAAAAAATCTTATGAAAACACTTGACAGTCACGTGAACCTATGATATTATCATATCAACACGAAAGATTGGAAAAATATCTCAATCGTGCAAGAAAGGAGTGAGAGAATGCAATTAAAAGAAAAAGCATTTGAACCTATAAGAGCGGCTATGAAGCTTACCGGTGGCTTTACCCTTTCACAGCTTGCAGAAATTTCAGGACTTGAGGCAACCACAATCCAAAACTGGGTAAAACGTGGTTGGGTTGAGCCTCCTAAGGAACGTCGCTATGGCGAAGCCTCCACTGCAAGAATTCTTATAATCAACATGCTTAAAGGTGCAATGCAACTCTCCAACATAGTTTCCTTAATGTCATACATTAATGGTAAAGTTGATGATAGGCGTGACGACACTATTCCAGACGGTGAACTATATAGTATTATGTGTTCTGTTACCGAAGAAATTGACAGAATCGGAAATTTAAACAAGGAAACTGTTATCAGCGTTATCGATCGACAAATTGAAGATTACGAAGAGCCATTTTCCGGAGGCAAAGAAAAATTGTGCAATGCGCTTAATATTATGATGTTAGCACATATATCTTCTAATTTAAAAAACGAAGCAGATGAAATGCTTCAAAAATTGATGGAAGACTAATGTTCCACGTGGAACAAAAATAAAAATGATTTCATGTGAACAAAGGTCAGGTAGCAAAAATGTTTCACGTGAAACAAAGCAATTAAAAAGGAGTACATATTATGATTAAAAATGCAAAAGTTGTTGGTGAATTTAATTTTTCCAACGTAAAGAAAATTATTGTTGTATCAGTTATTGCTGTGGCAGCTATTATTGTGCTTTTGTCATCAATAACGATTGTTCCTGCAGGTCACACCGGTGTTGTGGTGACACTTGGTAAGGTTAGCAATAATGTTTTAGCTGAAGGCTTCCATTTTAAAGCTCCCATTGTGCAAAATGTAGTTAAAATGAGCAATCAAATTCAAAAATGTGAAATTGCAGGAGCAGAATCAGTTTCAAAAGACCTTCAGGCAATTTCAACTACAATTGTAGTTAACTACAAAATTGGCGACAGTTCATCAGCCAAAATCTACAGAGAAATCGGTAGAGATTATGAAACCATTATGCTTATGCCTGCAATTCACGAAAGCCTTAAAGCTGTAACAGCAAAATACACCGCAGAACAGCTTGTGACAAGTCGTTCCAAGGTTGCAATTGAAATACAGGAAACACTTGCAGAGAAAATGGAAGAGTACGGTATTGTAATAGAAAAGTTCAATATTGTTAATTTCTCATTCTCTGAAGAGTTCGCTAAAGCTATTGAAGCAAAAGAAGTTGCACAGCAGAACCTTCTTAAAGCAAAAACAGAGCAGGAACAGTTAATTGTTGAAGCAAACGCACAGGCGGAAAAGAAAGTTATTGCGGCAGAGGCAGAAGCTAAAGCGATCCTTAAAAAAGCAGAGGCTCAGGCAGAAGCCAACCAAACAATTGCAAAATCCCTTAATGACAAGGTTCTTGAAAACAATAAAATAGAAAAATGGGATGGTAAACTTCCTTATGCTACAGGTGGTTCTGCAATTTTAGATGTTTCTGCAGATGGTAATGGAGATAGCTCCGAAAACTAATAGCCGTTTTGCACATTTGAAATAACATAACTTTGTTGAAGATTAACGAAAGTGAAAAGCTCTCGTTAATCTTCTTATTTTTTCATTGAACATGGTTTCAATTTATGATACTATATATAATGTTATATAATAGCAAAAATATGAGAAAAAAGGAGCATCAAAATGAACTTGAAACAAAAAGCAGTTGATGGTATTTCCAAAGTTAAAACCTATTGGAAAACCCCACCTGCAAAAAGATATATGCCCTTTAAGGAAATCGCTGCTTATTCCGGCGGTGGTATCGGTGCATATATGATTATCACAATGGGTTCCGCTTGTTTATTGGCAACAAACAGTACCCTTCTTTCCAGTACATTGGGCGTTGACCCAATGGATATGTACGTAATGTACGTTCTTGCAGTTATTGCAAACATTCCGTTAACAGGTATTCGTGCAAACATTATCGACAATACCCGTAACAAAGCCGGTAAATATCGCCCATATATCGTAAGTATGGCACTTCCTGCAGCGATTATTTGTAACATACTGGTCTGGTTCCCTTATGCAAAGCTTTCCGATTGGTTAGGGGATGGAGTTCTTTTTGCAGGAACACAGTTTGAGGAAACAAAGGCATATGTTGCGAAATGTGCTATTATAATGGTTCTTAACCTGTTTCTTCACTTTTTCTATTATTTCTTCTATGATGCTTAGGAAAACCTTATTCACGTTCTTTCTCCCAACTCACAGGAAAGAACAGATGTTGCATCGGTCAAGAGCGTTGTCTATTCATTTGCTCCCACAGTAGTAAATCTTTTCACACCGATTATTGCAGAAAATCTTTTCCATTCGAACGCAACGGATATCCGTGTTTACAGATTTTTATATCCGATACTTACAGTGGGCGGTTTGCTTCTTTGTATGGTTGTTTATAAGCATACAGAAGAAAAAATCGTTCAGGCAAGAACTCACGTTGTTCAGATTAAATTTATTGATGCCCTTAAAGCAGTTGCAAAGAACAAATATTTCTGGATTATTTCACTTGCAGGCTGGATTGGTTTCTTAGAATCTGCCTATGCAAATATTATGTATTGGTTCTATAACTATGGAGGTGCATGTTCCGGTGATGCTTATGGAATACTTGTAACACTATATGGAAATGCATCTCTTTGGGGTATGCTTTTAGCACCTTTCTGTATCAGAAGATGGGGTAAAAAATCAGTTCTTATTGTAACAAACCTATTTAATATAGCCTTTATATTAATGATGTTACCATTTACAAATGAGATACATAACCTGACTATCTGGCTTATTATGGGTTGCCTTTATCTCAATGCTTTTATGGGCTCATTTGCCCATATTCTCAACCCTGCAATCCAAGCAGATATCCGTGACTATCAGCAGTATAAAACAGGGGAAAGAATTGACGGTATGTTCGCTGTTGTTACAACAATCGGTACTGTTATAACTCTTCTTACTTCATCTGTCCTTCCGTTTATTTATGAAAAGAGCGGTTTAACTAAAGAAAATGCAGCAATTGTTACATCAAATCCTGAGGTTCTTAACAGAGTTTTAGGAGACGGAAAAACAACTGTCGGACAAATTCTTTCAGAACAGTTGGCAAACGGACAGGATAACTATAACAATGCTCTTTCTGCTCTTTATGATGTTGACCTTCTTTTAAGTCTTTCAAAGGTTCTTATTATTGTTGCTGCAATTGGCGCATTAATGAATGTTATTCCTTATATCTGGTATGACTTCAATGAAAGAAAACAGAAATCTGTTATTCGTGTTCTTAAAATCCGTGCTATGTTTGAGGATTTTGGTAATGGTGTTCTTAAAGATGCAGAGCTTGTTGAAGTTATTGATATTATCCGTAACTCAAAAGAAATGGCAGCTGCTACGCCTAAAGCGTTAGACAAAAAGTCATATAAATTTATAAAGGACAAAGCAGAAAGAAAAACTGCAAAAAAAGCATATCTTGCAGATAAAGAATTTAATGATGAAATTGAAATAGGCAAATTTGTTTGCGAAGAACTCGGGAAATTTTCAACGCCTGCTGTTCAGCTTCAGGTGAAAGAAAATATGAAAGTATATGCAGCAGGACTTGATGCCCTTCTTAATGCAGATATTTCTCTTATCAATCAGGAAATGGCTATTGCTAAAGCAATGCCAAAAACAACAAAAGAAGAAAAAGAAATCCGCAAAACTGCTATTGAAATAGCGAAGAGTAAAAAAGCATCTTATAAAGCAGTTAAAAAATATTTCAGCAAGGGTCAGGAATTCAAACAGCCGGATTTTGCAGTGCTTGATAAATTTTTTGATGCAGAAGATGATTGTGAAGCAAAGCTTAAAACTCTCTATATAGATTTGAAGGATGCTAAAAAAGCAAAAGATACATCAAAGATTTTACAGTTGAAAGCAGATATTAAGAAAACTGATGCAGACAGAAAAGATGCACGTAAATTCTCAAAAGAGGAAATGGATAAACACGCATATTTTAACCGTGCTGCAAAAGTATATCTTGATGCAGAAAAGCTTATAAAACAAAAAGATAATTACAGTCGTTTCGAAGAAATTGAAAAGATGTATGATGATGCTAAATTAAGAATCAGTCAATAAAAAAATATAGCCTTCCAAAACGGAAGGCTATATTTTTTATACTTTATTATTCATCATCGTCAGCAAGTTTTGCTTCTGCAATAACTTTTTCTGCAATATTATTCGGAGCATCTTCGTAACGGGCAAATTCAAGAGAGAATGAGCCTCT
>JAZSBI010000012.1:0-81544 GCA_045602345.1 Acutalibacteraceae bacterium
AAAAGAAATAAGCACCGGAAGAATAGGAATTGTTATTGGTGTATCGACAAATGAAGTATTAGTAGAATTTACTTCTGGTCCTAAATGGCTAAAATTATATGAAATAATTGAATTTGATTAGGGAGATAAAAAAAATGAGCAATAAGTTCACAAAAGATGAGTTTGAGGACGTTGTAGAAGCTATCCTTGATACAAAGTTAGAAAATCATGAATGTGCTGAATTGATAGCTGTAATAGCTGATAAGTATTTAGAGAAATCTAAAGAGGAGTAGCTTTATGTTTGAGAAAGATAAAGTAGTTTTTACAGACAGAAAGGAATTTGAAAAAGTCCTAGCAGAAAATAAAACCGATTTTATTATTTGTCAGAAAGGTAAAGGGCATTATCAGATTGTTGGCTATCACACAATTATGACAAGCGAAGGCGACACAACTATTGTTTTGGAACTTGGAAAAAGAATGGAAGGCTAGATATGTTTGAGGAAGAAAAAGAAATCACTGAAAAAGAAGAAAGAGTGATGTTTCATACACTTGGATATGATTATCAGCCAAGGTGGAATGACGATAAAGGCGGTTATCGAAATTGGTTCGGCATATATCCCAGCGAAGATAACGGAGATTATATTGCAATCAAATCTCTTGTTGAAAAAGGATTCATGCAGAAAGACGGAGTAATCGCTTGGAATGAAGAAGTATATTCTGTAACCAATAAAGGTAACGCTTATGTCGTAGATTTATGGTTCAAGAAAAAGAAAGAAAATAAACCTAACAGAAGCAAAAGACGTTACCAAGCATATCTTGATTGGTGTGATTGGAATGACGGAACTTTCAAAGATTTTCTTGATTGGTTGAAAATCACAGACGATGATAGGCTATTTTATCCAAAAGAAGTTGAAATCGTTGAAGAATATAAAAGAAGGTGGAATATATAACATGGCAAGACCTTGTACAATCGAAGAAAGCTGCAATATGAAAGCAGCGGAAATAACAGAGAAATGGAATAAAGTGCAGGAAACTCAAAAAGCATTGTACGAAGAACATGACGGCATTGTGGACAGGATAAACTCTAATAAGATGCTTATTGAAAAGCTTCGGAAAGAAGAAGTTTGCAATGTTCTCAATTATGTAAGAAGCCGTTCGCGAAAGTTAAGCGCATCCAGAATAGATACGTTGCTTTGCCATTGCCAGAACATGCTTAACGGCAACATCGATAATATTGTGCTGACATTTTCAGAGGGAGACTTGGAAAAATGAAAGAGATTGGAGCAGTTACAATAGGAAAATTGATTGAAGCACATTACGAGAAAGATGAACAAAAGTTCAAGGCTTATGCAGAGTTTATAGCCGAAGCCTATAAAGAAAGAGGTGAAGAAAGGGCTGAAAGAATCATCAGAAGTAAAATAGACGGAAGTTATAAGAATAAATCTGTGGCAGTTACCTTAGACAATGAGAGAAAAGAAGAACTGAAAGAACGCTGTAATATCTTGGATAAAAGTCTAGTTACGTCTACAAAGAACAATATTGAAAGACAAAAGATAATAGATGAGCTTAAAGAAGAAAAAGCAGAACTGAAACTGAAACTTGAAGCCTTAGAAGGACAGATACCGTGGAAAGATATTAAGGACAAGAGCGAAGTTATAGGAAAACTCACCAAAGCAAAAGAAATAATTGAAGAATTGTCAAAATCTTTATTCCTTGCAAAAGGAATAGTCGGAGATTTGATTGATGATACTGTGGATTTCAAAGAAAGTAAAAAACGGGCTACATATTGTTATGAACAAGAAAAGTTTGATACTTATAAAAAGGCAGAGCAATTCTTAAATAGCGAGGTTGAAAAATGAATTGTCCGAAATGCAACAAGCGAATGAAAAAACAGTTATGGGGATTTTGTTATTATTATGTTTGTGAATATTGCGGACATATAGTTCTTACAAGCGAGGTTGGGAAATGAATCACTATATATTGCGGACAGTAAAAGAAATAAGCACCGGAAGAATAGGAATTGTTATTGATGTATCGACAAATGAAGTATTAGTAGAATTTCCTGCTAAATCTAAATGGCTAAAATTATATGAAATAATTGAACTTGATTAGGGAGATAAAAGAAAATGACAGGGGAACTTATGGCGAAATATGCGAAGGAGAAGGAATAATAATGCCAGAATTAAACTTAACAGATAACAGCCAGTTTTTAGTTGGGATGCCTCTTTGGGGTGTTGCAAAAGGTGACACTGTACAGATTATTGTTGTTAAGCCACAAATACAAAATAAGAAATTCCTAAATGAGAAAAATAAGGATATATATAAGATTCCAAGAGGTCGTTATCTTGCAATAAAAGATTCAAACGGAAATCTTGTATGTGATGAACAGCCTTTGTTAAGTGGTGCTTACACTTTTCACGGAGGTAATAAATATCATTGGACAGGCATTTATGCAGATAAACTTGATAGTGTAAGTTGGGGAAGTTATGCAAATTGGAAGAAAAAAAAGGAAGCAGATTCTAAGAAAATAAGTTGTAAGATTTGCGGAAAAAGATTTTTACCTTATGCAGATTTAATAGATAAGTGTCCAGACTGTTATGTACTTTATGAATGTATGATAAATAAAGATAATGAAAATATGACTGTGGGTGAACTGAGAAATAAAATAAATGCTGTAATAGGGAGATAAAAGAAAATGACAGATGAACAAATTACACAGAATGCTTCACAATATTGTGATATAATGAACGATAAAAATGAAGATATAAGACTAATTCGTTTTGCATCTTATACTGTTGGAGCAACTACGACAAAAGATATAATTGAAAAAGAAAATGCAGAACTGAAAAAGCAACAGTTTTCTTTAAGAAATGAACGAAATACTTTCCTTGCACAAAATGAACAGTATGAAAAAGATTTAATAGGCTTTAACGAAAATCTCACCAAAGCAAAAGAACTTATTAAAAGGCTTATGCACGAATTAGTTGTAAGCAATAGACCTTATGATGAAGTCGAATTACTTGTGAAAGATGTTGAACAATTCTTAAATAGCGAGGTGGAGAAATGACAACAAAAGAAGAACTTGAGAAAGAAGCAAAGACATATGCTGAAGAACACAAAATGGATATGATTGATTATCATGACTCTTTATTTATGGAAGATGCTTATATTGCAAGTGCAGAGCCAAGAGAAAGACGAATTGAAGAGCTTGAAAAAGAAAATGCAGCATTGAAAGAACAACTTGGCAACAAACAAATGCAGAGCCGAAAAGAAACTTCTGACTTTGTATGGAAACTGAAAACTGCTAATGAGCAGAAAACAGAACATCTCACCAAAGCAAAGAATATAATCATAAGATTGCTTGAGGCTTTAATTGTTATAGATGGCGAAGAAACTAGAGAATTGAAAGAAGTAAAAGAAGCAGAGCAGTTCTTAAATAGCGAGGTAGAGAAATGACAGATGAAGAAAAACTTGCAGGACTTAAAGCAATTAAAGAAATGATTATCAACAAGAAAGCTGTATACAAACAATTAGCAGAGGAATGTAGAAAACGTTGTAAAACAACATTTACACCTATTGCATATCATCAGTTTTATCATTTTCTTATGGCTTATAATGAAATGGAAGATCTTTTGGCTGAAATTGAAAACAGAGCACCGGTGTTGTTAGTTTCGTCAAAGCCGCCATTGATTACAAATATAACACTATCAATGCAGGTAAGGGCTAAAGATTGGCAATTACTGAATGGTCAGATGCGTTCTGCAAATGAAGCGTTAAAAAACAAAATTGATGAAGCAATGAAAATTATTAATGATTTGTATGAAGACATTATTCATATGTTTGGACATGACGCAAAATTAGCGCATCATAAAAAGATACTCGAAGACATGCACAATACAGAGGTTTTTATGGAGGAAAGAACATGAGCTTTTTAATTTTTATTTTTGCATGTATGTTTTGCGGCCTTATGGGCCTGTTATGGGTTTTGCTCTTGGCGTGCTTTGCAAGACAGAAAAGCTTTGAATACTTTTCATCAAATTCAAAGTGGCGAAATAATAAAACACAAAAGGGTTACACGGTTCTCTATCCACAGGCCATTGAATGCACTAATGGCCGCGAAGACATAGATTATACCGTGTATACAGACGGCGGCAAGGTTTTTGTACGAGAAACAAGCGAGTTTTATCAGAAATTCACAAGGGAGACCGGCGATGCGTGATTTTACACCAGAAGAAAAAGAGCTGATTATCAATACACCGATTGATGAATCATGTTTTGATTTACAGGTGTTAAAACCTAAAGAATCATTTCCCACTTATTTAAGATTTGCAGAGGCAGCAAGAAGGGCAAGTAAGAGAGAATATCTTGAGAAAAGCGGTGATAAATATTTTCGTATATTTGTAAGTATACTTTGCCCTGCATACAAGGTGGTGAAATTATGAAATACAATGTAACTATTACAAACGATTTCGAAGGCTGTAAACTTAATATCAATTTGAAACCAGAAAATCTTTCTTGGCTCGTAAAGATTCCAGAGTTTGAAATTTCTTGTTATGGCGCAGATCAAAAAGAAGTTATGCAGACCGCAAAAGATAGTATTGATGTTTTGATTAAGGAATTCAAGAGCTTTAAGGCAGATATAGAAAAAAATATAGAGGTGAAACTATGAAAACACGAAGCTTTAAGAAAGCCTTTAACAAGGCTGATAACTACTACACGCCGAAAATGCTTGTAAAGCCGCTGATTCCGTTTCTTGATAATTATTTCTGTATCTTTGCTAATGCAGTAGAGAGCGGCCGGGCGGCGCATACAATTTACTGCCCGTTTGACACTGAAAAATCGGAATATGTAATAACGCTTAAAGAGGCCGGTTATAATGTCATTTATGGCAGTATTGAAACCGGTCAGGATTTTTTTGAAAAACCAATTCCGAAAGAAGCGGATATAGTTGTCTCAAATCCGCCGTTTTCATTAAAGCTCGAAGTATTCCAAAAATGCGTATATGAAGAAAAGCCGTTTGCATTGCTTATGAATATGATGGCTATAAATTATCAAGAGATAGGCTTTTTCTTTGCATCTTTACGGCCCGGAGATGTTCAATTTATCATTCCTGACAAGAAAGTGTCTTTCAACGGTAAAACATCCAGCTTTTGCAGCGGCTATGTCTGCTACAAATTTATTAAAAACACGGAATTCATTCATCTTGATCATAACAATACGGGCAAAAACTATAAACCGGCGGCCTATTATCAAGGTTGTATAGGAGAATCAGCATGAAGAAATTGACGGAACTTTTTAAGAAAAACAGAAAAGAAGAACCAGAAAAGTATAAGAAAATCAAAGGTGTGAAAATCGGCGTGCCGTCTTTGGGTAAAGCTGCTGACAGACTTAAAATCTTAGATAAATGTCTTAGATTGTTCGGCATGGCCATAGGTGCATATAACATGACTATTAAGACAGAATCAACCGGAATAACCGGTATAAATCTGACAGTATATTTTTTAGACAAGCCGCTTAAAAAAAGTGATCCTTCGACATTGTAGACGAAAAGCAGGGCTTAAAACCCTGCTTTTTTATTCTTTTACAGCCAAACGAACAATTTCTATTAATCGCCGTAAATGAGCATTTTCACTTTCAAGCGTTTCTTTTGTTTCACCTGTTATAAGCATTTCAAGAGAAACACCAAACAATTGAGCAATTCTATAGGCAGTTTCGACGTCCGGTAGAGCATCCTTATAAATCCAGTTGGTTATTGTCGCCGCAGGAATTTCGAGACGTTCAGCAAGTTCTTTTTGCTGGACGTGATTATCTTTCATAAGTCTTTTAACATTATCCCAAAACATCATAATTATATTTCGGCATTTTAATAAAAAAGGTTGAAAAAATCTATAAATAAAGATAAAATATATATATATTCTTCAAATAAATATTTTGTATGTGCGTAAATAAAGAAGTGAGATTTAAGTGTAAATGCAATTCTCAACAGGTTTTTATAAGGACAGACGGGCAGTTTTTCTTTGTGCAATGTGAAGTATGCAAAACTCGAACAACAAACCAGCACAGCCCGGAAAAAGCAATTGAAGCATGGCAAAAAGGAAAGTTTCGTGCCTAAGATAACAGCATTTTTTCATGGTATTTTACAGAACGATAAAATAATTCTCAAAGCTACTGACAACAAAGATTTATATACAATTAAAAAAATATTCACATCAAAAGAGCAGCGTGAATTTAGAAGCAAAAAAGAAATTCTGCTTTTATGTTCTATCGATGCAAAATATCAGCACAGATCTGTAAGTCAAAGAAACGCAGTTTTTAAGCTGGTGTCTGTCATATTTGAAGCTGAAAACGGGCGAGCACCGACAGACGAAGAAAAGATGAAAACTTATTATAACCTGCTTGAGTTATACGCTGACAAAATACCAAACCCATATATGCCTTCTGTTTTACGTTCGGTTCATATTTCAGAAGCAAATACAGTTGAGGGAGCACGTTTTATCGACGGGCTTTTATATCATCTTGCAACGCTATGTAATTTTCATATGGATTTGCAGGCTGATGTAAGAGAAGTTTTATATCAGTTTGAAATTTGGCGCGGCAAACAGGAAGAAGACATTTTTGAAAATATGGATTTGCAGCGCTGGAAAGAGCACGCTGTTTATTCAGAAGCATCGGGCCGGACAGACAATCTTGAGACCGCGCATATTGTTTCACGGGGTTCAGATGCAAGAGACGAAGACAAAGCATGGAATGTTTTACGCCTGACTCAAGATGAACACAGATTCATGCACAATTACGGCTGGAAAGCTTTTGTTAAGAAATATCCGCATCTAAAAGGACGTATTGAACGAGCATATGAAAGAGCAGAGAAATTAAACAAACTGGAGGGCTTTAATGAATGATACAAACAGTGTACTTCTAATCGGAAGATTAACGAGGGATTCAGAAGTTCGATACACAAGAAACGGTTCAGCTGTAAGCAGTTTTTCTATTGCCGTAAACAGGCGGAGAAAAAGCGGCGAACAGTGGATTGATGAAGTAAGTTATTTTGAAATTAATCTTTACGGAAAGGCCGCCGAAAACTTGAGTCAATATCTGATTAAGGGCAGGCAGATTTGCGTAAACGGTGAACTAAGACAAGACCGCTGGACGGATGGCGAAGGCAGAGCTAAAAGTAAAGTTGTTATTGTAGCAGATTCAATACAGTTACTTGCTTCACCTTCTGATTCTCAACAAGGGCCGAAAGAACAAAATCAGCGTGATTATAAATCACAGTCAAAGAAAGAATTCTTTCAATCATCATATGAAGACGAACAGCCGGATTTAATGGAGGGCGGTGTTTTTTAATGCTTGTTGCTATAAACGATAAAGAAAAACAATTTCTTCTTAAAATCCTGCAGGATGCAAAAGCTGATACAAACGCAGAAAAGAAAATGCTTGCTGCATTGATTAACAGGGTGACAAAGACGGGCAGAATAAAGCCGCGGAGTGCAAAACAAAAAGGGCTTGACTGGCAGAAAGAAGTTTGCGCGCTGGTAAGTGATATTACCGGCATAGAATACAATCAGCAGGATGATACTTGCGAGATACATTCAAGAGAATCGGGCCTAAACGGTACTGATGTAATTTTAAGAGGGAAAGCAAAAGAAAAGTTCCCTTATTCAATTGAGTGTAAAAATTGTAAGTCTATATCTTTGCCTGAATGGGTAAGACAGGCAGAAAGAAACTGTGATGCGCTGGACAATTGGCTTTTGTTCATTAAAAGCCCTGTATTGCCCTGTAAAAAGGTTGTAGTGCTTGCTTTTTCAAAATTTAGGGAAATAATGGGAGGACAATAAAAAGATGGATTCTAGGGATTTTATCGCGGTAAAAGCAGAGATTCAGAAACAGAAAGCTTTGAAGTTTACGGGCATGATTAAAATTGGCGTAGACATGAACAGGTTCACACAACTTGGAATAAGCAATAATTATCAGGGTGTCTATGAAAAGTGTAACCAGCAGGATGTAGAAAAGGCCCTTGAGAACGTAAATTCTGGAAGCTTTATTATTGAATTCCAAAAGGGTGTTATCACAGCATATTCTTATGCACTGACATATAAAGCAGCCACTTTGACAAAAAGGATTCAAGAGAATGTATAAGTGCCGGAAATGTGGGGCAGAAATCAAATACATTACATCAGTAACCGGAACAAAACTATTCACGGTCGATGCAGAAAAGAAGCATTTTATTACGCCTTTTGGGCGCGAAGGTGACGGGTATACGCTGCATGTATGCGAGGTAAAAACAACGGATGATAAAGGAAAAACAGACTGACACTTTACCGGATGGAACAGTAATAGACCTTGAATCTTACGATTGGGGTGATGCAAAGCTTACCAAAAGAGAAAAGCTGTTTATTATCTGGTATACAGTACCAAATCAGCCCGGTTATCAGAACGCGACAACGGCGGCGATGAAAGCCGGGTACAAGAAAAAATCTGCATATGGCGCTAAATATGTAATACTCCAAAAACCGAAGGTTAAGGACTTAATCTCACAGATAGAAAAAGAATCCCGGCAGATTGCTGTAATAGAAGCGGCGCGCCGGTATCAGCTCGAAGCCATAGAACGTGCTGAATATGACCTGAACGATTTTGTTGAAAGCGTAGAATATTGCGATAAAGACGGAAACAAAAGAACATCAACACGATTCAAAAAAATATCAGAGATACCGGAAGAAAAAAGGCGTATTATTGCCGGGGGCTTGAAGTTCAATAACAGCGGAGAACCAATTATAGAGCTGCCTGATAAGGACATGGCGCGGAAGACTGTAATGCAGATAGCAAAAGATATGCAGCAGACTACAAACACAAGCGAAGAATTTGACGTAGAAACAACTATAAGCCTGATTAAAGAAAACATTGCGACTGTCACAACGAATGTAAGAACCAGAAATCAGGTAATAAGGGAGAATTCAGGGGAATATATTGAAAATATGGGAGATTTACCAGAATTTGACTAAAAAATGATAAAAAAATGAGAAAAACAACGTAATTTTTGCAAAAAATATGCAATTTTTATCCAAATTTCGCTAAAAAAATTTAAAAAAACTCAAAAATAGCATGATTTTGATTGAAATATGGTAGTAGAGAAGCTAACACCGATTGAAAGATTAAATTATTTGTACGCATTCTGCAAGTTTGATGATAAGCCACTTGTTTTAGACCCGTGGCAAGAAGACTTCATTCTTTCAACAAAACAATTCACATCTATTCTTAAATCGCGCCGTATGGGCTGGTCATTTGTTACAGCTTTGAAGGGCTATAGTAAAGCACAAGACCCTGGAAGACAGAAATATGTAAAGCAGTTTATTTCTTATAACGAATCGGATGCTATCGAAAAGATACGCTATGCAAAAGAGTTTAATGATTCAGTTCCAAAATGGGCAAAGAAAAAGATTGTAACTGAAAACAAAACAGAATTAGAGTTTCTTGATACAAACGGGAAAACAACAAGCCGTTTAATATCAATGCCATGTAGACCGCCGCGCGGAAAAGGTGGAGACATTTCACTAGATGAATTCGGAATTTTCTTGCCTTCAATGTCAAAACAGGTGTATACAGCTGCTCTTTATGTAATTTCGCGTGGCGGCTGTATAGAGGTAGGTTCAACACCTTTAGGCTGTATCGGGCGGTTCTATGAGATATGCACGGATAAGAAACGATACCCAGCATATCAACGGTTTACTATTCCGTGGTGGTTTTCAACGGCATTGTGTACGGATGTTGCAACGGCTGTAAAAGAAGCGCCGTTTATGAATACAGCTGAAAGAGTAGAAAAATTCGCAACAGATACACTTAAAGAAATTTTCAATAACGATGTTCTGGAAGACTTTCAGCAAGAATGTGAATGCATGTTCATTGACACAGCTGAAAGCTACATAACACTTGATGAAATTTACGGCTGTACACCGGGAATGACAGAAGATTTTTCTGTATACGATAATTCTGAATTACCAGAACCCGGCGAAACTGATTCATATTTAGGGCGTGAATTAAAGATATTTAATACTGTTGATGATATGTGTTTAGGGTACGATCCAGACAAACACGGTATATTGTATCTTGGGTATGATGTGGCAAAATTACGCGATGCAGTTTCGATTTTCTTGCTCGGTAAAATGCCTGACGGAAAGCGCCGTGTTTATGGCTACGAGGAATTGAGGGCTAAAGACTTTGAATATCAATTGAACTGTATACGCAAGATTATGAAGTCTTTACCGGTGCACAGAGGGGCATTAGACAGTACCGGTATGGGTGCGCCTATTGCTGAAAGACTGACAAAAGAATTCCCTGAAAAATTTGATGCAATTACATTCAGCGTGGAAACAAAGGAAAAAATGGCGCAAAGTATTAAGATAGGGTTACAGCGCAAGGAATTTTTACTTCCAAACGATAAAAACTTACATCATCAGATACACAGTATAAGACGAACACCGACAACGGGCGGTCATTTCAAATACGATGCAAATAGAGACGAAAACGGTCATGCTGATAGTTTTTGGGGATTTGCGCTTGCAAATATAGCCTGTATTGATTCAGGTTCAAACTTCTATCTTGAAAGAGCTGCAAGGGCACAGGCAACAGCAAAAGAGGGAATAATTACAGACCCGGATGAACTTAAAAAGGTTATTAAAGGGAAAAGTTTGAATTCGGTTAATCGCGGTTTTGGGCTTTATCGTTGATAAAATCGTTGAATAACGATATACTTTATTTAGTTTTATAGATTTATTTGTAGATAATTTGTCTTGTAAAGGCAGTTATTGCGTTTTATGACGCGGTAACTGTCTTTTTTTTTGCTTTTGGGAGGAACAAATGGCAACAGTACCGACACAAGAAGACATTATGAAGCAATTGCGCAAAGATGAAAAGAAAAACACTAAAAATAGCAATTATTTCAAAAATGGCGGCAAACTTTACGGCGCTGAAAGTTCTTTTTTTAGCCCGGATTTTATAGCGTCCAGTTATCACGATAAATATAAAACAATTCCGCGCAATCAGGCAGGTGCGGTATCTTGTGGAGTTTTACGCGCCATTGCTTCAAAAGCATGGATAATCAATATTTGTATAAACCATATCTGCAAAAAAGTTAAACCATTTTTCAAACAAAGCACTGACAAAAATATACGCGGTTTTATTGTTTACAAAAATAATTCAGCAAAAGACAAATACAACACAAATGACAAAGAAGCAAAAGCAATTACAGATTTTATCTTGAAAACGGGCAGTTACGCTGATACAGACCGCGATTCATTTGTGAAATTTGGAGCAAGGCTAGTTAGAGACCTTCTGACATTAGACCAGATAGCAACAGAAATTCAGTACAACAAGAAAAATGAACCAGTAGCCTTTTTTGCGGTAGATTCAGCAACAATTGAAAAGGTTTTGCATGATGATACAACAAAAGACGAATCAGAAGAAGATAAAGACGTTAAATATATTCAGGTTATCAACGGAATTGTAACGGCTGCTTATAAAAGCGATGAAATGCTTTTTGATTATGAAAATCCTAGAACTGACATTTATCATTCACAGTACGGCTATTCATATGTTGAGCAGGCTGTAGACCTTGTAGCAACAGTTATTAACGCATTTATGTACAATGCCGGAAACTTTACAGAAAACAAACTTCCAAAAGGAATGCTGCTTATTAATGGCGATGCTTCTCAAGATGTAGTTGACGAAATGACTGACTATATCGCAGAGATTTTAAGCGGTTCTCCACTCAATCAGTGGAGAATTCCAGTTATACCGTCAGGCAGCAAAGATGCAACAATCGAGTGGAAACAATTAAACGGCAATAACCGTGAAATGGAATTTCAGGGTTTTATGGACTATCTGACAAGTGCCGTTGTAGCAATGTTTGGCTGTTCTATGGATGAATTGGGCTTACAATCACAGAAGTCACAGAATCTTTTTGAATCATCAGGAAATGCAAAAATTCAAGCGAGTAAATCTCTTGTTTTAGGTGACGTTCTTTCATTCTTTGAAGACTATATAAACAAAATCGTTGAAAAGATAAATCCAGAATACAAATTTGAATTCGTCGGATATGAAAAAGACGACCCTTCAACAGTAGCAGACTTAGACGAAAAAGAATGCAGAACATGGAAAAGCGTAAATGAAAAACGTATTGAAAAAGGCTTAAAACCAATCAATCTTAAAGATATTAAAAATGGTGCTGACATTCCTATGAATGTTCAGTTAGTTCAGCTTTTACAATCTCAAATGGCGCAGGGCGGCATGGGTGATGGCGGTATGGATATGGGCGGCAATGGCGGCGGCGATGATGAATCATGGCAGGACTATTCTGACATTCAGACCGGCGATGAAAACTTTGAGAATCCAGAAGAAAATGAACCGGATAACACAGAACCAACAGACGGCATTGAAAAGTCACTTTCTTTCATAAACAAAAACAAAGCTACAAAGAAGCTTTTTGTAATTTAACAGGCGGTAAATGTACATGGATTTGCTACATGGTAATTGTTACGAGCTTATAAAGAACCTGCCTGATAAAAGCATTGATGTTTGCATAACAGATCCGCCGTATCTGTTCAAAGAATCGGGGGGGGGGTATTATGAGAAAGCGTGATTATACAAATCAATTAGCTGATTTGAATTGCTGCAATTTCAACCCGTCTGTTTTTCTGGATGCAATACACAGCAAGCTTAAAAAGACATATATTTATGCTTTTTGTAACAAATCATTGGTTTCTGAATACATTTCTTGGGCGCAAAAACACAAATGTAATTACGACATTCTTGTAATGTGCAAATCAAATCCAATACCGGCATACAACAATCATTACTTGAGTGACTTTGAATACATAATAGTCATACGTGAACCGGGAACATATTTTTGCAAAGAGAAGGATATAGAGCTTTATAGAAAATGGTTTATGACTTCATGCAAAAAGGGCCTGCATCCAGCTGAAAAGCCGGTTACGCTGCTTGAGAAGTTTATAAAAGTATCTTGCCCGGATAACGGGACTGTTTTAGACCCGTTTATGGGTAGTGGCTCAACAGGTGTTGCTTGTGTAAGAACGAAGCGCAATTTTATCGGAATTGAGATAGACGAAAAATATTTTAAGCTTGCAAAAGAACGTATCAACGAAGCGAAAAATGAAAACATACTTTTTGATATGGCGGTGTAAATGAAAAGATACGGAACGCCATATATGGGCAGCAAAAATCAAATAGCTGAATGGGTTTATTCACACTTTCCGAAAGCAACAAACTTTTATGATTTGTTTGCCGGTGGATGTGCTATAACGCATATCGCGCTTGAAAAGGGCGAATTTAAGAATTACATATGCAATGACATTGACAATGGCGGCATAAGGCTTTTTGTTGATGCAGTAAACGGCAAGTTTGCAGATGAAACGCGCTGGATAAGCCGACAGGATTTTTTCAGGTTGAAAGATAAAGACCCGTATGTTCGTTTTTGTTGGAGTTTCGGCAACAATGGCCGCGATTATCTTTATTCAAAGCAAAGCGAACCATATAAAAAAGCTGTCCATTGTGCAGTCTGTCAGAATGATTTTTCTTTTGCTGAAAGTTTGGGGCTGAATCTTAAAAGCATTGAACCGCTACAAGGAATTCGCAACAGATACAGCGCTGTAAAACTGTTGCTGAAAGAAAGCCGCGTACTGAATATAGAACGCCAACAATCTTTGCAATCTTTGCAATCTTTGCAAGCTTTGCAAGCTTTACAGTCTTTGCAACAAGACTATTCACAGGTAGAAATTCAGCCTGATTCTGTTATTTATTGTGATTTACCATATAAAGACACAAACGGATATGGCAAGGCAAAGAAAAATTCTTTCGATTTCGAGCGTTTTTATTCTTGGGCACTGGAACAAAAAGAATTGTTGATAATATCAGAATATCAAATGCCTTTAGGCTTTGTTTGCATAGATGAAATTGAAAAAAAAGTGACAATGAACAGCGACACGGTTACTAAAAGAATTGAAAGAATTTTTATCCCGAAGCAGCAGATTGAAATGTATGCAAAGAGAATGAATACACTGAAAAAACAGCTTGAATTTAATTTTTGCGAGGTAGCATAGAATGGTTATAGCGATTGATTTTGACGGCACAATTACACAGGAAAACAAATTTCCTGAAATTGGAGAAGCCCGGCCTTTTGCCATTGAAGCAATAAAGGACTTTCAAAGACACGGACACCAGTGTTTTTTGTGGACTTGCAGGGAAAACCAATACTTAGAAGATGCTAAAAACTTTCTGGAATCAAAAGGCTTGTATATGGACGGCTACAATACATCGCCTTATGACTATATAAATGCTGGATGCAGAAAACCTATTGCAGATTTTTATATTGATGATAGATGCGTATTCTGCAACGGGATTGACTGGCAATGGTTGCATAAAACCATTTTAGCAAAAGATGAAAGCATTATCAAAGAAAAAGAAGGTTTGTAATGGGATTTTTTGAAGATTTTGAAAAGAACGAAAAGCCGTCAAGTAAGAATTTTTTTTCTCGTGGTGATTTTGATGAATATAAAATTTCTGATGAACAATTGAAAGCTCATGGAATTGGACATTTTTTTAATAAGGATGAACTAATCAAAAGAGGAAAAGAAATAGAAAAAATCTATGAACAAATCTGCAAAGATACCGGTTTAGATATGACAACCGTTGTGAATAAATATCGTATAACAAAAGACGGCTGCTATTATGACATTGAGAACCCGACAGAGAAGTTTTATTTTGATTTGAAAACAAAATTTGATGAAGCAGAACTTGTTGAGAAATCTGCAAAATATATTAAACGTTGGTTTAGTAATGGTGAGTGGCATTATAAATATCCACCAAAATATAAAGCAAATCAGAACCGAACGGAAACAAAAAAAGATATTGCTCAGTCTACAAAATTGATAACAGGAATTGAACCTTTAAGAAATCCTACAGAACAGGAAATTGATGAAGCATTAGTTCAGTTAAGCCTTTATGCAATTAATGGAAAAATGAAATGTGGAGCTTTAGGAAATCATAGTGTATATGTTTCTGATAAAACTCAGGAACATATAAAAGAAACTCATGGAAAACCTAGAATTATTCCAGAAATAAAACATAAGGCTAAATATATTCCATTTGTTCCTGAGTTATTAAAAAATGGAAAGATTGCCGAAAAATCATCATCTAGCAAAGGTGTAATTTATGGAATTGTAGGTCAGGTAGAATATGTTAATGACAAAAACAAAAAGGTTAAAGAAGTTGTTGAACTTGCAATTAATTATGATAAAGATACAAGAAAATTTGTATTTTCATTTAGTGATTGGGAAATAAAAAAATCCCTGCTAAATAACAGGGATCTTGACAACTCCTTGGCGTGTCCGATAGTAGATACTGAAACCGTTCCTATCACCGTCTACAGTCTATCAGAAACACCGATTTTGTCAAGTGGAACTGTAAACAAATCAATGAGTGACAAGCTTTTTTCATTATGGACAAGGCGATTATCGCCGGAATTCTGCAATGAATTAAAGAAGCTCATGCACGATGATGAAGGTTTCCGGCTTATTCCAAAAAAGGTTTATGAAATTCCCGGTTATCCAAAAGGGCAGGATTTAGAAAACTGTGATTTACTCGAATTGTCTTATGATTATTTCGTTATTTCATGCGGCGGAGACTGGCAGGATGAAAAGCTTGTAAAGTTTACTATCGGTGATGATGATAAACTATCGGCAAAAGTTATTGATACATGTGAAAAAGAGAATAAAACAATCTTAAAAAACAAACTTGCTTATATTCACAATCCTGACAGCATAGACAAATCTTTATTTATAGACTGGAAAGCTGAATTAAAAACAATCTGCAAAGAAAAGAATCTGGACTATGAAGAAACTTTCAAGAAATATGATACCAGCTTGTTACGCAAAACATGTGAAGTTTTCGGGCAGGATGCAGAAAATTGCATTGCATATAAAGCCTGCAAAGATTTGAATAAATCGCTTACTTTTTCCGGTTATAAATTACAGGGTAGAACACGGCTTTATGGTATGGATATTTCAATTGAAAACAAAAAAGGTTCATACCGTTCAGGAACAGACAAAGACGGGCACAAGTGGAAAACATTCATGCACTATGATTATGGTTACATCCGCGGTACTATTGGTGTTGATAAAGACCATGTTGACGTGTATATAGGCCCTGATAAAGAAGCTCAAAAGGTTTATGTGATTCATCAGAATGATCCAGTTACCCATAAATACGATGAAGACAAGTGCATGTTGTGTTTTTCAAGTGCTGATGAAGCAAAAAAGGCATATTTGAAACAATATGATAGACCGGGCTTTTTTGGCAGCATGGAAACATTTTCAATTGAACAGTTCAAAGATGTTGTTTTTAACAAGAAAGGTGAAAAAGTTGTAAAGCCTGATTATGACGGCGAAGACCTGCTGCATAAGTCTTTTACATTCCTTTTAACCGGCATAACAGAAAACAACAAGGCAAGAAAAATCGAACAGCTTGAAAAGGCTTTAACAGCTATATCCTGCAGGAATCCTTTTATTCTGACTCATGCAGAAGTTGACGATTCAAAAAAGTACAACGATATTGAAATACATTTTAGAGATTTTAATAAAAGCAAAATTGCCGATGCAGTTGATAAGGTTGCTCTTGAATTAGATGAACCGTTAAAAGCTGCAAAAGGTGAACCGTTCCGATACAAAGCACAAGAAGATTTGACAAATCAGGTAGTCAGAGAGCTGACAAGCAAAACGGCGGCCCTTTACCGGCTTGTTATTGAGTATTTCGGTTTACCAGAAGCAAACACAGTTCAAAAGGCTTTTCCACTGACTTACAAGGGTAAAGTGTTGTATAACCCTGAAACCGGTGTACCAATTACACGCAATGACTGGCAGAAGTTTTTGAATATTCTGGACAAGTTTCTTAACCGCAATTATACCGGGCAAGGGGAGCGCATTATATTACGTTCTGATGCACTCGGTAGAATTATGAGCCGGATGTTAGAGAACCAGAAACGCTACAAAGAAAACCTGCAGGATATACGCTATAAGGGCAAAACTTTTGATTGGATTTCTGACAGCGTTAAAAACATGAAGACAACTTTTGGGGATTCTATTACACGTTCTCAAGCTGCAAAGATTCAGATTGCTCAACAAAGCTGTACACAGCGTATCAAAAAAGTAACTGAAAATGTAAGAAATGATATTCAGCAGATTCTTATAGACGGCATTAAAGACAAAAAAAGTAGAAGTCAGGTTGCACAAGATTTATTTAACCGGTGTCATTCTCTTAACCGCGATTTTCAAAAGATTGCCGATACAGAGATTCAGGAAGCTTCATCTAAGGCTTACATTGCAGAGGAATTATATAATTCTGAACCTGGCGAAAAGGTTTATTTCAAAAGAATTGAAGTTTTGGACGTAAAGACATGCAAGTTTTGCCGACAGATAAACGGTACAATTGCTTTATGGAGCAATACGCCTTTAAGCAGCGAGAAAATAGTTGATGATATTGCAACGGTTGCCATATGGGAAGGAAAAAGAGACGGAATTCCGGCCGGTTGTTGTCACCCTTATTGCCGCGGCGCATGGATAAGATACTATCCTGAAATTGAAAGGCAGGCTGCATAATAAAAAAAAATAACTTTAGAAGTTTGCAACCGGGCGTTTGTTGATTTTTAGTGACAAAACAGAACTATCTTTGTTATAATAGACTAGATTTGTTCTGCAAGAGCAGTCTTAAAACTTTGTTTTCAGGCTGCTCTTTTTTTTTGTGCCTGAAATTAAAAGGGGTACAAATTGCAGGTTGTTTATGTTATCAGAAAATCAGTTCTAAAATCATTCAGTTTTTTCAATCCTCTTGAAATTATAAAAAGTGGCCGCGCCTTGCCCGTTGGTACAATCAGAGAATGGAAAGGAAAAAAATACAAAAAAATTACTCCACAAAAATGGGTTGAAGTTAAAGAACAAAGAAAACACGGTGATTTGATACCCGAAGAAAAATTTAATGCGAATAACTACAAAAATAAGTTTACAGATCCTAAGTGTACGAATGATGCAGCCGGAATAAAACATGTTTACTCTTTGCTCGGCGAAGAAGGACGTGCAACACAAGCAATGGTTGAAAAGAAACTGAACGAACAAAGCCACAGACTTAAAAATGGCGATACACAAATCCGTAACATGCACAATATCAAATACGATGAAAACGGTAAATTTGTTTCAGGTGAATGGAACGAAGAAAGAAAGAAGCTTCATCTTGAAATAATTAAAAAGATTCTCACGCCTGAAAAAGTAAATGCTTGCAAGCCGAAAAACGGAGAAAAGCCTAAGTTCATAATGTTCGGCGGCCGTGGTGGAAGCGGTAAGTCTTGGTTTACTGATAAAGAAAGAGCTGTAAAAGAAGGGCGCAAAGTTATGTTTGATAGTGACAATTACCTTATACTTGATGCTGACGAAATCAAAAAAGCTTTGCCGGAATTTCAGGGCTGGAACGCCGGAGAAGTTCACGAAGAATCTTCTTTCTTGATGAAAGAAATTAAGAAAAATGCTATGGCGCAAGGGTTAAACATTATCATTGACGGCACAATGAATTATAACGAGAAAAAGCCGGACAAAGTAAGAAACGAAATGCTGGAAGCTAAATCAAAAGGCTATTCTCTTGAAGCGCATTATATGTTTACGCCGATTCAAAAAAGCTGCTTAAATGCAATGAACAGATTCAAGACAAAAAAAGGCGATTTTTCAGGGCGTTTAGTTCCTACAGACATTCTTTTAGGTATGCAGGATAACGAAAAATCTTTTGATTCTGTCAAAGATATTGTTGATGATTGGACTTTCCGGGATAACCAAAACTATGATGCAAAGCTTGTCGCAAGAAAAGGTTTTTAGAGCAATACAACTTGACCGAATAACAAAATTGAGTTAATATAATAATGGAGGTGGTTTCATGGATGATAAAAGAATTAAAGAAATCGTGAACGATCCTAATACTTGGGAATGGGATGGCTGCACTTATAACGAAGCCAACATTGACTCAAGTTATCTTGATGATACTTTCAAAGAAATCTTTGAAAAAGCGGAAAAATTAAGAAAGAAATAGTGTTTGTGCCGTAGCAGAGTTAAATAAACTTGAAGCTGCTTACGAAGCTTATAAAGCTAATAAACAAAAAACTGAATGACAATTCAAGCCGTGATAAATCACGGCTTTTTTATTTAAATTTCAAATAAAAGTTGCGAATTTCTAAAGTTTTGACCGCGCCTTTCTGCTGCCTGTTGTTTTTCAAGCCATTTTCTTGTACATTCAGGACAGAGACCATTGAATTTTTTATTTTTCAAATCTACATCTGACAAAAGACAAAATTCTTTAAGCGTGGATAATGGCAGGTGTAATTCTTTTCCGCACTCCGCGCAAACATACGGCTCAAATGTTGGGTGTAAGAGTTTTACAATATCTTGACTGAATAAGGTCTTTTCACCGCGCGCTTTTATTTTCCATATTTCCCGATCCTTCATAAGCTATCCTTTAATTACGGATTCTTTTGTGTTCTTATCCAAAACCTCAAACTTTAATTCACAATCCAGAGCTGCAAGAACATTTTCAAAATCTGAAACTTTCATATCATTCCTGTAGAGCTTGTTAAAAAGATTCTGCTTTGAGAATCCCATTTTAACGGATAATTCTGCAACGGTAATATTTCGCTTTACACATATAATCTTGATAATTTCGCTTACGTTCATAAGGGATATATTAAACTAAATAATTCAATAAATCAATAAAAAAATTGAACGGTTTTACAAAATAGTTTAATTCAATGATTGACAGATTAAACTAGATAGTTTAATATTAAGGTGTAAGGCGGTTTGGAAGCCTTGCAAGGAGTTGCAAATGGAAAACTACATTGTTTTGAAGAACATCGAGATTGATGGCGGTTACAAGATTGATTTTGAGGAAGTTGAAAAGAGAATCCCGGAAATGGATATTTCAGAGAGCGACAAAAAGCAGTTGGGCGAGTATGTGCAGGAATGTAAAAAGCATGATTTGACATTCGCTTTTCGGTTCAGTGCTTTTGTAAAGCAGACTTGCGGACACTGGGAACACTTGCAGCTTGCACATGAGGAATGGGTAAATGACCACATCGGAAACGGCAGGTGTACAAGATGCATTTGCGGTTACTGGGATTTGATGAAGAAAAGAGCATAAATCAACGCGCCGGGCGTTATCCCGGCTAAAAGGTTTATACATACCTGAAAAATCTTGAAAAGGCATGGGGTGCGGTATGATGTACAATGTTTGCAAATGGTTGCATAACGGCAAAATGACCGTGAGGGTTACGGACTGGACTATTGGAGAAGTTCTTTTTAGCGGTTCTTACAATGAGTGTTTAGACTATTGCAAGAATAATAAACTTTATCACTGGGAGCAGGAAGATGTTTGAAATGAAACTTGACGACAAAACAATTAAGGTTATGCAGCTTGAAGACTGGAAGACTAGCATTGAAAATGACTTCAAGCCTGGAGATTACTTTGACGAAGGTATAGCATGGGATTTGATAAATTGCGTACCACCGCTGACTTTTTCATGCGGTTATTTTCAGTGTGGAGAGCCGCACTCTTTTGTAAACGGAAAGCAGACATACTTAACACTTTTGAAAGTGAATAAAAATCCGGAAGTTTGGCAGTTTTTAGGGTATTGCCACGCCGGGCAGCTTGTAACGCCTGACAAAAAAAATGATTAAAGGAATTACATTATGAGCATGACAATTCAGAAAGCAATTATTTTCGCTACTCTTAAACACGAGGGGCAGAAAAGAAAAGGAACTGACATTCCTTATATTGTTCACCCTATGGAAGTAATGCAGATTTTAACAGATTTGCAATGTAGTGAAAATGTAATTATAGCCGGTATTCTGCATGATACACTTGAAGACACAAATACAACGCCGGAAGAAATAGAAAAGTTGTTCGGCCCTGATATTCTTGCAATTGTAAAAACTGAAAGTGAAGATAAAACAAAGACTTGGAAAGAACGGAAAACCGCTACAATTGAAGACCTGCAGCACGCTGAACCAGAAACTAAAATAGTTTGCTTTGCTGATAAGTTTTCAAATATAAAAAGTATGTACCGTGATAAACTGGATATAGGCGCGGAATTATGGAAGCGTTTCAACGCTGACAAAGATTCTATCAAATGGTATTACAGCAGTATTGCCGCGGCCTTATCAACGCCGGGCGTTAAAATGAATAATAAACGGTATGATGAGCTTTATAATGAATTTCTGGATTTGATTGATGCAGTTTTTCAGCAATAAATAAAAGCTCTTTTCATTCTATTATTTTTCCGGTTTCTTTTTTATTTTGAATGCTTTGCCGATAATTTCAGCATGAGATATGAATATTGTTTAACGCCACAAGGCAGACATGCCGAAGCTGAGTTTTTCCGCAAAAACAAAAAAGATTGGGTAAAAGTGAAATTATTTGCTTATCATTCATCTTATGAGTTTTGTTTAGAAAAAACAAGTTTTGAAGATGCGCTAAAATATCTTGATGATAACATTGAAGACATTGAACGAATAGAGGACAAGCATTTTGAGCAATGGAGTGAATTAAACGATTGATGCAGTTTTTCGATAAATTGTAACCGCGTTTTATATCGACAACAAAAATGAAATAAGCTATAATTACAGCATGATTTGTCTTGCAAAGACAGTCTAACTTTGATTAGTTCAGACTGTCTTTTTTTTATGTCTGGACTTTGGGAGTACAGGCATGTCAAGAATTATATATACAGTTGATAAATCAGTTCTTAGCTCATTTACTTTTTTCAAGCCTAATCAAATCATAGAAAAAGCTGCTAAAGGCAGCCAAAAAGCAGAACATGAATATTTGTACAGATACCCAAATTCTAAAGGGGGCTGGAATTACATCTATAAAGGTGAAGTTGAAAAGGTTAAAAAATTATTCCAGAACCCTATTGAAAAACTTTCTACAATTTTTCAATTTGCAAAAGAAAAAGTTCATACCCTCTATGTGAATCATGGAATCAAAGCATCTTATAATGCTACAGAAAAAGACTTTGCAAAGCATATTCTTGAATACAAACTTAATAAAGAACGCTGGGATAAGCGCTTTGAAAAACTTGAAGCAAACCAGAAGCATAAAAGCCCGGTAAAACTTAACGGCGGCAAAACAACACAGCGCATTCAAAAAGAAGTAAAAGAAGTAACAGGACAGGATAAAAAAGAACCAGGCGAATTTAAACCCAATGCTTCTTTAATGCGCAAAGTTTGGGCAATATTCAACAAGGAAAAGGCAGCCGAAAGCGATAGAAAAGCTGAAAGTGAAAATCAGAAAAAAGTCAAAGAAACATTCGATGCTTATGCAGATGTTTTGAAAAACGGCGGCAGACTAAATATTTCAAACCCGAAACTAGGAAACGTTGTATTTGATGCAGGTGTTTTAGGTGACTTAACGAAGAAAAATAAAGGCGGTTTCGGCATAAGGCATCTTATTGCAAGCCGGTATTTAAAAGACGGCATGAATACAGATGATATTTGTGCATTGCTGTACTTGGTAAAAGATACTGTTGAAACGGCTTTGCCGCCGGACACTGAAAAATCAAAAATCAATCTTAAAAAAGATGGAATCTGGGTCGGAATCTCAAAAGAATGGAACGGTGAAAAAGAAAACTGGATTATTACAGGTTTTCCTGAAAATGACAGTGAAGGAAATATTACAAAAGAAGCGGCAGATACCATAAAGACGGTAAACGCACAATATGGCTATGCACTTGAACACTCTCCTATCCGCGAACAAGTGGGGGCTGTCATTGCTTCTATCAATACTATAGCATCGGCTGATAATTCTGTCAAACCAAAAGAATCAGAAATCGAAGCGCATGAAAACCGCCCACAGGCAATGTTGGGCAATGACAATGCTAAGAAAGACTTTACGGAAGCGGATAAGGAACTTGCCCTTAGTCATATTAAAAATGATGCTGTAAAAATGCTAGAAATTCCGTATGAAAGAAAGGAATATGAAAAACTTTTTCCGCGTGGCGAGGTAAAAACACCTTTTGAAACTGTAAAGCTCGGAGAGCATCAGTTTGAAAGGCTTGCCGCAAAAGACGGTGGAACAAGAAAAAATCTTATCGGCGCGATGTATCAGACATTGAAAGAGCCTTGTGCCGTGATTGAAGATGTCGATAAACAGGGCAGAGAAGCAAAGCTCTATATTAAATCGTTCATCGGAGAGAATAAGAACAAATTTACGCTTGCTGTTGTTGTCGATATTGACGGCAAGCCTGTTTCTGTATCTTTTGGGGAAAGAAAAGAAAAGCAGATTGAGCAAAAAATAAAAATGGCTGCCCGGTTCTACTATGTAGCGGCGGACAGCCCGACTATTGGAACCGGTCAAGAACCGTTGCCCAACAGCTCAAATATATCATCAATCGGCGGTTCTGTCAAACTTAGCGAGGGTGACAGGGTTTCGCAGAACGGCGATACAGGCGTTATCACAAACGATTTTAAGAACGGTTTAGTTTTTGTTGAATTTGACAATGGAAGTAAAGGCCGTGTCAAAGTATCAAAATTGAAGAAAATTGACGAACCAAAAGAACCCGAAACCGAAACTGTCAAACCAAAAGAATCAGAAATCGAAGCCCATGAAAACCGCAGCCGGGCCATGCTTGGCAATCAGAACGCTCGTAAATATGGTATTTCAGACAAATCTTGGAATTATTTACAGCGACATTTTGAAGAATTTGAAAACGCTGGTAGAAATATAATAACTGATACAGGCGCTATCGATTCAGATTTTTATAGAGCTGTTATGAACCCTGATACATACCTGACACCAGAGCAACAGAAAGAAAAATTTGCTGCTACGGATGAATTTGACGCTGTATTTGCTCAAAATGGTTTCAAAAAAGTATCTGAAATGCTGATAGCAATGTATAATGATTATAAGGGGGCTACAAATGCAGAAAATAACACTGGAATTGAGCCGGGAAGACTATCCGATTCTAATGAGCCGGTACAGTCTGAACAACTTGAAGGAAATAGCAATAAAGATGTGCATAGCACAGAAAATCGAGCTGACAGAAACGAACCTTTATTCAGTTCTGACGAATCTGGAAATGGACTTGGAAGACCAAACAGCACAAGCGACAGAGGACGAGGACGAATAACAAAAGCACAGGCGCGTAAAATACGCGAACAGTGCCGCGAAATACTCAAGAAACCCGATTCAGAAATAACAGAATCAGATAAAGAGATATTATCTCAATATGTTGGAGCTGGTGGAACAGACGAAGAAGACAGTTCTAACAGCGGTGTTCTTTATGAATTCTACACGCCGCGCAATGTCATTAAAAAAGTATGGCAGCTTGTTGATAAATACAATCCAAACAAAAACAAAAAAGTCATTGAACCGTCTAGCGGTATAGGGCGCTTTGCAGAAGACAGAACGGAAAACTTCACATTGTTTGAACTTGAAGAAGAATCGGCTAGAATAGCTCGAATTCTTCATCCTGATGCAGAAGTAGTACAAGGCGCATTCCAAAAGAACTTTATGAAGCAGGAAAACGGGCGCTTTGCTGATAAAAACTTTGACAAATTCGACGTAGCTGTAGGCAATCCGCCTTATGGTAGATATGAAGGTATCTACAAGGGCCGCGGAGAAGGCAAAGAATTCAAACGTTACGAATCTTATTTTATGTCACGTACTCTTGATACGCTTAAAGATGGCGGTATTATGGCTATGGTAGTACCGAGTAGTTTTCTTAATGGCGGCAGCTCATACGGCAAAGACTTAGAAAAGATTGCCGGTAAAGCAAAACTTCTTGAAGCGTGGCGTTTACCAAACGGAACATTTGACAGCACTGATGTTGGTACTGATATTGTTGTTTTCCAGAAAGGTGACGGCGGCAAAGTTGATGATTTTGTAAACTACTTTGCAAATAACCCTGATCATATTGCCGGAGAAGTTTCTACACGTATTGGACGTTTTGGAGAAGAAACATATATTAAATGTAAGGACGGTGAAACTTTTGAAAGTGCTGTTGACAATATCAGTGTAGATACAACTGATGCAGAATTACTTTTAAGGGAAACCGCGAAAATAACAGAAGTCAAAGAAGAAAAGCCGAAAAAGACAGAAGCCGAAAAGCATAATAATAGAAGCCGGGCCATGAAAGGTAATAAGAACGCCGAAGGCGCGCATGAAATGCTGAATTCGCCTGATGCTCATATTATGAATGTTGCTGAATTCAATGAGAAATACGGTAAGAACATCGACAAAGAAGACATTGAAATTTGGAAGGCAACAGACAAATACGGCAATATCGATAAATCAAAACTGACTGATGAACAAATTGAGTATATCAAAAATAGCAATCATTATGTTTTTGATAACGGCGAATTTGTCAATGTTGTAAACTTTGCAAGCGGCAATATACGCAAGAAACTTAGAGAGCTATTGCCAAACGATCCACAGTATGAATACAAAAAGAAGCTGCTTGAAGACGTAATGCCGGTTGAACGCAAAATAGGACAGTTCTTATTGTCTCCAATAACAGACTGGGCCAGAAACTACAAAACGAAAGACGGCTTGAACCTGATTAAAGGCTTTATTGGCTGGGTTTACAACGGTAACGGCTATTATTCACCGGGCGATTCACCAGTTACACAAGAAGAAATTCCACCTGAAATTAGTTTCAATGATGTTTTGGCATTTATTAACCGTGAGCCGGTAAGACTTGACCGCGGTGAAAAAGAAGATGATAAAAAGCTGAATGACCGCTTGAAGTTTAAGAAAAAGGAAAAGAGACAGGAATGCGCGAACAGACTTTTTAACCGGTATCTTGCCGAAGGTTTAGGACTTGAAGACCAGCAGGATTTAATAAAAGCATGGAATGATAATTTTAACTCATTCAGAAACCCTGACTATACTAAAATTCCGGTTTTTGTTGATGGCATGTCTACTCACAAGGGAATGAAAAAATTCACACTTACGCCACAACAATTAAAAGGTGTTACACAGCTTGTTAATAAAGGTACAGGCTTACTTGCGTATGATGTTGGTGTAGGTAAAACTGCAACCGGTATTGTAGCAACTGTTAATCAGATTCAGACAGGCAGAGCAAAAAGACCGTTAATTTGTGTACCAAAACCGACATATACAAACTGGATAAGAACAATCAAACAGCTTTTCCCAAACATTAAGGTTAATGAACTTGGAAACATGTCAGCTAAATATGTTGACAAAGATTTTACGCCAGAAGAAGGCTCTATTTCAGTTTGTACTTATGAAGGTGTTGAAAATATCAGCTTTAACGATTCTGAAATGGAAAGTTTGAAGCGTGATATTGAAACTGTTAATTTTTATGATACAGGCGACAAGAAAGAATCAAAAAGACAGCAGGCAAGCAGAGACGAAAAGAACGAAACTCAACTTGGTGAAATGACAAAAACACGCGACGAAGGTGTTCCATTTTCTCAAATGGGCTTTGACCATATCACTGTTGATGAAGTTCACAATTTCAGGAACTTGTTTAGAATGCCGCGCCGCTTACACAACAAAATTGCAACAGAAGACAATGAAGACATTGAGGAGGAAGATGTAAGCAAACAGTCTAATGAATTTGGCGCTTTAGGTACAGGCGGCGAACCATCAAACCGTGCAAAAAAACTGTTTGCAATTACACAGCTTATTCAGAAAAAGAATGAAGGACGTAATACATTCCTTTTAAGTGCAACGCCATTCCAGAATTCGCCGCTTGAGATTTATTCAATTCTTTCATTTATGGCAAGAGATAAACTGAAAGACTTAGGAATTTATTCTCTTGAGCAATTTGTAGGACAATTCTGTAAGCTGCAAAGTGAGTACGCTGTAAAAGCAAATAAGATTCAAGAAAAACTCGTAATGAAAGATTTTAACAATCTTTGTGCTTTACAAAATCTTATTACAGAATATATCGATAAAGTAGACGGAGAAGCCGCAGGGGTAATACGTCCATATAAACGTACACATACGCCAGAACTTGAAATGACTGAATTACAAAAGGAAATTATGGCGCAATGCAGCGAGTATATTGAAGCACAAGAAGAACTTCCAAAAGATGATAGAGATCCGGGGTATATGTTCAGGGCAATGAACGCGATGCGCAATTGTGCTTTAAGCCCGGCCCTTGTTGATGTAGACTTTTTCCCTGATCCGGCAGATAAACCGCCAATGAGTGAAATTGTTGAAAGTTCTCCAAAACTCAAGTTTGTTTGTGATTCTGTTATAGGACAATACAAACAGAATAGCAAAAATGGACAAGTTATATATATGCCGTCAGGCGTTGAACAATTCCCGGAAGTAAGAGATTATCTTGTAAAGAACGGCATTCCTAGAGACGCAATAGCCCTTATGGCAGGCGGCGCTACAACTGATAAAGCTATGGATGCGCGGCAGGCTGTTATAGATGAATTTAACGATGTTGAAGGAAAAACAAAGGTTATTATTGGAAGCTCAACAATAAAAGAAGGTATTAACCTGCAGGGCAATTCAACAGTTATTTATAACACGCAGCTTGACTGGAATCCTACGGATGCACAGCAGGTAGAGGGTAGAATTTGGAGACAGGGCAATAAACAGGGAATAACTCATATTGTTTACCCGTTGATGTATGATTCTATCGATTCAATGATTTACCAGAAATATGATGAAAAATCATCAAGACTTGACGCTTTGTTTAGCTATCAAGGCGATACACTCAATGTTGCTGATATTAACCCGGAAGAATTGAAATTCGGACTTATTAAAGACCCTGAAAAACGCGCTGATTTACAGGTAATGGAATTCACCGATAAAAACAGAAATGATGCAAAAATGTACAGCCAGCTTATTGATGTTTTACACAGGCAGGTTGAAATTGCTTTTCAGTCGGATGATGTTCTTGCCAAAAAAGCAAACGATGCTATGCACTCTTGGAACTTCAGCGTTGAAAGTCATACAAAACGCTATGAAGAAGAAAATGCAGAAGCAAAGAAATACAAAAAGCTGTATGATGAACTTGTTAAAAAATACAAGGGCAAAGAAGACACTTTTGAAAACAACGGTGCTTATTATACCCGTAGGAACGGAAAAGAAGGCTACGAAGAAGCATTAACTTATATAGGCCGTTCATATGAGAGTCACAAGGCATCAGCAAATAATTATAAAGAAACATTGACTCACTATAACAAAGAACTTAAAAAATTGACTGATAGCCGCGAATCATGTCGGAAATTCCTTGCAAATAAAGGCATTAACAATGAAGCTGATTGCGATGCAAAAATTAAAACATATGTTCAGTTTATGGAAACTGCAAAAGACAACATTGAAAAGGCAAAGACAATGCGCGCGCAATTCTTGGAAGAAGCTATAAAGGATAATAAAGCGAAAGAAAAGGTATTGCCATCTTTGGATGAAATGATTAAAGACAATATTTCATCTATTATGAATGACTTGCATCCAATGGACGATGAATTCAAAGCGCGCCGACAGGATGAAAACGACAGACTGTTTAAGAGGGGTAAATACGCTGAAACACCGGTGTCAAAATCTCTTGACGGCTTGAAAATTGAATTCATCAACTATGTTGAAAAAGAAGCAGCAAAAGAGTTTTATCAAAAATCTTTTGATGGTGTAGCTGATAGAGTTCAGTTTTTGAGTAATGTCAGACATATAACGGACAAAATTGAACAAGTTCAATCGCCGGTAGAGTTATTGTCTTTACACAATGCAAGCAGGCCGTTATACAGAAATAATAACCGTTTCTCTAAAATGTCAGGCAGAATCAGAAAGCTTGTATTAAAAGGCATCAAATAAGAAAGCGTATACTAATTGCCTTACCGGAGTAAGGCAAAAGAATTATAACGCCAAAAAAGGACGGTTAAAAACTTTCTGCAATTTATAAAGCGTTTCTAAAGTTGGGTTTGTTTTGCGAGGGTTCTCTAATCGCTGATATTGTTGATAAGTCATTCCGGCTTTTTCAGCAATATCTTTTTGTGATTTTCCAGCGCGTGCTTTTCTTAGCTCAATGGCAAAAGCAACTTTCGGAGAAACTTCAACAGGATAACCACCGGTATATTTTGAAGGGGGAATTGGGAAACCTTTTTCAATATCAACAGACAGAACGCCGTCAAGTGCATCTTTTGCCATTTCTAAGGCTTCTTCTAAAGAATAACCGTAAGTAAGAACATTTGTCATGTCAGGGAACTGTGCAATAAATTTACCGTCTTTTTCCGTTATATCGCAGTTGTAAATCATTTTTGTTTCTCCTTTAATGTCTTTGGGTCTATATTTGCTTGTTTCAAAATATCTTTTGCAAAATCGCCAAGATCATCATCTTTCCCTTTATGGAATGGAACAGGCACAGGACGTGCAAAACCTTCTTTTACAAAGATATGGTGAGAGCTGTTTATTCTATTCAACTTCCAACCGTTCTTTTTTAGTATTTTCATTAATTGTTTTGCCGTCATTCCCATATCAATAACATACAACATATATACTGTATTGTCAATGATAATAATTTTCAAAAAACTCTATCTGACACCAACGCCGATAGTTAAATAATTGTATTTATAATTACGTAAACAAAGATAAAATACTTGAAAAATCCGCAAATAAAGATATAATGACACTTATGAACGGTTCATCTAACGCCGCTACAAGTGGTATTCCAAAAAGCAAACTGAGGCAGCTGAAAAGGGCAGATTTTATAGTCGAAAACAATCTTCCTCCAGGCAACGCTATGCCGTCTATTACCGAAAACGAAGACGGTTCGCTCAATATAACATCATCTAGAATTGTTGATGGTAGTGATTATTGGGCAGGTGCTAAATTTCTGATGAAAAGAGGCGAATTCTTCATTCTTCGGGCGGAAAGAATCGATTCTGTGTTCGGAATGGTTGACTGGTGGCACAGAAACAATGACAGAGATTATATTCAGATTACGTCTGACGGCGAAGGTACTCTTAGAGGTAATGCAACTTTTACAGATGCAAAACAGGCTATTGTAATGACACAGGCCTGTCTGCCTGATGAAACGGAAAAAGAAATACATATCAGATTCGGTATAAATGAAGGTACTACAGCCCCCGGAATTTATGGTCTTGAAGTATACATAGGAAATATAAGAGACCTTTGCAATGTTGCAAACGTCTTCAAACGAAAGGCGGTGTAAGATGGTAGGACGAACAAATGTTTCTGTAAACAGAATGGGGGGGGGGTGTTAGTTAAGGTTAACGCTTCCGGCATTGACCTTAGCAACAACGAAAACGGCGGTTTTGGTTGGGGCGGAGATAATGCAGGTGCTTCTTATGCCGTCAGAGAGCCGCTTTCTGTAAGGGATAATGCGGACGGCACGGTCGATATATTGTCGGCTTATCAAGACCCCACTGGTTTCAGGCATCCATATTTTGCGGTGCATTGCAACGGCGATGAAACATTCCTGATGCATATAAGAAGCATGAAAGTGAACACCTATATAGACTGGAACAGAAACGATGTGGCGATGGTTTCCTCTCCATTTGCGCTAAACGCAACTTTAGCGCAGGCGCAGAAAGTCATTGTTGTAAAGCCGACTTTTGACGTAGCAAATTATGAAGTCAAAATAAGCTTTGGCGCGAGAGGTGTGGACGACGCAGGGCTTTTCGGCGTTACGATGTACAAGGTTAAGACACGCAAACTGTTTGACGCTCTGGGGCTTTTTAGGCGTGAATCTGTATAAGGATTTTTTATTGAAGCAAAAAACAAAATGATGTATACTTGTTTCTAACGATTTGTTTCGCAGGAACAGTCTCATATTAATGGAGGTTGTCTCTTAATGAACAAATCGGATTTCAATTCTTTATCACCAGAAACAAAGCTTAACTACTTCAAACGTGAACTTATCAAACGCCTTGCAGAACAAGAAAAAAAAGACAAACAGATAGTAAAAAAAGCTCTTTCATTTCTTGATATTATTTCAATTCAGAAAAGTGCAGGCGGCACAACAAGAAAGCGTCACGGCGTAGGCGAGCATGTTATATGGCACGGTCAGGAATATGTAAAAGTTTCCGAACATCCAGCAAGATACAAGCCCTATTATCGTGAAAACAGCCGTGGTGCACAACTTGCGGCGGCGGCAATTGCAAAAAAAATACGCGCTGCAAAAGATATTGATGAATTGATGCAGGTTGTTCAAGACAATATGCAGCGTTTCGGCTTTTCGTCCGACGGCAACGATCCATTGTTCAAACTTATGAAAGAAGCCCGGAAAGAATGGGCTAAAAACAAAAAATCTGGAAAATCGCCGCTTAGTGCTATGAGCACAAAAGAAATGCGTAAAAAATACGGAATTTCTGAAAAGAAAAAAGATGCAAACAATAAACCTGCAGGCGGCAATATTGAAGACAAGAAAAAGGCGTTAAAAGAAGTTGAAGACGCTATTGATAATGCCGGTGATTATGATGATATTGAGGAACTCGAAAACGAGCGTCAAAAACTACTCAAAGAAATAAAAGCATCTGAAAAGAAACCGGAACAAAAAGAACCAGAAGCCGAGAAAACAAAGAACCGTAGCGACGCAATGAAGGGAAACAAAAACGCCTATAAAGACGGCCCGAAAGACGAAGAAAAAACACAGCGTTTCGCTACTCAAGATGAAGTTGACGAAGCTACAGCCGCTTGCGATAAACAAACAATTGAACGAAAAGACATGTTGAAAAAGCCTGCAACTCAAATTCAGCAGTATGCAAATTCAAACGTTGAGAATTTTGAAGGTGGCATTGATAAATTTATCGAGCATATGCGCGAAGGTAATTCTGATATTTCAATGCAGAAAATTGGAAACGAATTCGCAAAATTGATAAATCATAATATCGCGCGCGATATATGGAACGAATACGAATCAGGTCATTTGAAGATTGATGAAAACGGCTTATTCAAAGCAGCTGATGAAGACAAGCTTGAAAGCGAAAAGAATGATACAGAAAAGGCTATTGAAACAGCTAAAGAACAAATCAAAGAGAATGTAGAACACTACAAAAAATCTGAATATAACAGATGGTCTGCTGAATCAATCATCCGTAAACTCGGCAAAAAGAAACTAGAGGTATATGCAAACGCAAAAATTGAACTGGATGCAGAAAACTACGAAAAAGATTTGATTGCAAAAGTTGAAAGCATGATTAAAGACGGGAAAACAGTCAGTGAAACATCAATAGGTTTTGCAGTAAATAATCATTTTATCAATATTGAGTGTCAGAAACTTGCAAGAGCAAAACTTGAAAGCATGGAAAAAGTGGCCACAGAAATAGACTTGCCGGTAGATCCTGCTGATATGACAGAAGCAAGGTCTATTATTGGTGCTGATGTTGCTCGAATTTTGAACGGACGTGATGTATACGGGAATGCCAAACAAACTTTGACAGACAAAATACGAAGACGTGTACGCAACAATCCAGGTGTAGCGCGCGCTATGCTTGTTTTTATAAAACAGGAACAGGAAAGAACCGGCAAAACCGTTTACACACCGAAACACAGTATATGGGAAGTTTTACCAAAACTCAATGAAAACGCAAAACAGGCAGCCGAAAAAGGCGAAGGCGAGAAGAAAACTGGTACATCCGGTGTATTGTATCACTCGGATGATGGTGTAACGGTTGTTGAAGATAAGGATTGGGGCAGATATAAAGTAGAATTCCCCGGCAAGCCTGATTCAGATACAATCAGCACATTGAAACACAACGGCTTTAGATGGTCTCCAAAAAACAAAGTTTGGGTATGCTACAACACAGCAAACGGCGAGTATTCATTAAAACGTGTTGCTGAAAAGCTCGGCTGGAAGAAAGGCGATTCAAAAGAATCTGCTGATGATACGGAGGGCGTGTAGCTACAGAAAGCGAAGCGGAAGAACACCAGAATAGAAGTGATGCAATGATGGGCAACCAGAACGCCTATAAAGGAATTGCAGCTCGCTTGCGTGAACAGTTTACAGAAAATACAAATAAGTATCTCGGTATGTCTTTTGAAAACAAGGCTACAGGCATTGAAGCTGTTTTTTCAAAAGAAAGTCAAAAGGAATTAAAAAGTCGAACTGATAATACAAAAGAAAACGGATTTACGTTACAAGAACATTTTGAAGTGGCTAATCAAATAAAAGAGCTATTTGAAAATGCTACACTTGAAAACACTCACAATGACACAAAGCACGGCGAAACTAATGTGAAAATCGAACGATTCTTGAGCAAAGAAATCACTTTAAAGTCGGGAAAGAAAGTACAGGCTTGTATCACAGTTAAACATTCTCTTGATAAAGACGGCAGAATTATCTACTCACTTGAAGCAATGGACATAAAAAATGCCCTTGAAAAAACAAGGGCGAAGGGGCAGCCGATTAATCGGACTGTCCACACATCTAATAATATATCACAAACTGGTAAAAATTCAAGCGGAATTGATGATATACGCAAAAATTATGAATCGGCAAAATCAGTTTCCGGCAATAAGAAAACGATTCATTTAGGCGATGAAAAAATTAAATGTCATTACAAGCTTGTGGAAGCTGATACACCGACGGCAAGCCATGACGAAAACACATACAAGCCAACAGAAGGTTTCCCACAAACAAAAGGCTCAACCGCTAACGACAGAAACTATCAGACAGATAAAGATGCACAGGAAAGTGTAAGACATATCGCTGCAAACTATAACGGTTTAGCTATTTCTGATTGCCCGGTAGTAACCAAAGACGGCATTGTTTTGTCAGGTAATAATAGAACAATGTCTTCTAAGCTTGCAGCCAAAAACGGCACAGACGGTGCATATATGGATGCGCTCAAAGAAGAATGTGAGGAATACGGCTTTGATGAAGACGATTTGAAACAGTTCAAGCATCCGCGCCTGATTCTGGAAATGGACGAATACAACGGTAATTATTCAACGAATGATTTTGCCAAATTCAATAAAGACGGTAAAAAAACAATGAACAACACAGAAAAAGCCGTCAAAATCTCCAAGACAATTGATGAAAAAGCAATTACAGATATTGCCGAAACAATGAGTGAGTATGAAACTTTAGGCGAGCTTTATGATAACAAAAAAGCTGCAATGAACCTTGCTACAACACTTGTTACCAGCGGCATTATTGACCGTAATGAGCTTGCTCAATACTACACAGAAGACAACGGCTTTTCTGAAACTGGAAAAGACTTTATTGAAACGGCCCTTGTTGGAAGCGTTCTGGACGAAGCGAACATAAGAAGCGTTTCAAGTTCCGGCGGAAAAGAAATCCGTAAAAAACTTGTACGCGCCATACTTCCATTGATTGAAAACAAGGGTACAGGAAATGAATATTCATTCAACAAAGAATTGAATGAAGCTGTAAAGATTGCCGTTGAAGTTTCAAAGAACCATGACAAATTCAAGAACACAGACGAATATTTTGCGCAAGGCGATTTGTTTGGCGGAAATAAAAAAGACCCGTTGACGAAAAAGCTTGCTGAAATAATTCACGATTCTACACAGAAAGACTTTAACGAAAAAATGAAATCTATTAATGCCGGTTTAAGACCTGCTGCAAGCGGTCAATTTGATATGTTTTGTGGCGGTTGCGAGTCAAAAGAAAGTATCATGTCAAGAATTCTTGATATAAAAGATACTGTTAAAAAAGCATTTAATTCTATATTTGGTGGTAAATAATGGTACTTAATTGCAATATCACATTTTATCCAAACGAATTTCTGGATGAATACCCACAATTACAGCTCAAGAATATTTATTCTTTATTCAGACATGGACAGTACAACGCAAAATTTGCTGATACTGAATTAGATTTGTATTACCACTGGATAAAAGAAAAAGACGAAGAAATTACAGCCTTGTACAGTGAGATAAAAGCGGCAATTGCGCCATATTTAGCGCCAGAAAGTTCAGGCATGTATTCCGTGTAAGAATAAATGGAGAGTAAACAAGTTCTATGACAATAATTGATTTTGACGTATTAAAAAGTTTTGCTGATAGTTTTGGATATGATATTGTAATAGAAAAGCGTGTTAATGGACGGAACATAGCAAAGCTGATAAAGCGCCGTGTTCAAGATAAAAACGGTAAAATGACAACTGTTTATGTTAAAAATGGTGAAGAAGTGAAAATTCACACAAATAGGAACGGCAAGGCTGTAGGTGAGGTTGACATAACCGGCAAGACAAAACATATATTAGGAAGCAAAGTTAGTTTTTCAAATAAGAACGGCAAAAATCAGAACGGCTTTATTGTTGAATCAAGAAACAACATGGATGTAATACAAGACATTCACGGCGTTAGGCACTTTGTTCCGCACGACGCTATCCAGGTGAAGCATCTAACGCCGGAAACAATCAATAAAAAAATGTCTGCAAAAGATTTTAATGCTGCTGAATATAACCGTAAATATGATGATTTTGAAGCAAACGGAAGCTATAAAGGCATTGACTATTCTCTACAAAAATTCATAAGCGGTCTGAAAGACACGCATCCAGAAATTGAGCAGCGAATAAACTATGATATTAAAAGAGCTGAATCAAAACCCGAAACGATTTCGCTTTACAGGTTGAGCGGAGAGGGCGCGGAAGCTGTTTATTCTAAAGAACGGGAAGAAATACATAAAAAGATTATGGCTGAATTTTTTACGCCAGAAAAAATATGGAATACAACGCCCATAGGAAACGAAAAACCGAAATTCCTTATTTTAGGTGGCAGAGGCGGAAGCGGCAAATCAGCCTTTAATGCAGATGAACATCCTGAATCCGGTGTATATTCAGAGAAAAACGTAATAAAGGTTGACCCTGACGAATTAAAAGAAAAGCTTGCAAACCTGACAGAAAAAGAGGGTTGGCAGGGTTATATGGCGGCGGCTTATCACGAAGAATCAAGCGATTTATCAAAGAAAATAATGAAACAAGCAGTTTTAATGAACTTGAATGTTGTCATGGATATTACAATGTCGAATGCAGACAAGCAAATTGAAGAATTGGAACTTGCTCATTCATACGGATATGAAACAGGCGTTCATTATATGCACGTACCGAAACAAGACAGTTTCCGGCGCGCGATGTGTAGATATTGCGAAAACAAAAAGACAAAAGAATTTGATTATTCCGGGAGACTTGTTCCGCCGAGCGTATTATTGAGCATGGTTAATAATGAAGAAAACTTTGAAAAAATCAAAAAGTATGCTGATAATTGGAGTTTTTGGAACAATTTTATTCCGTGGAAGAATCCAGACGGCACAAAAAACGGAGCTATTAAAATTTGTGAGGGTGGAAAGCAGAAGGCTTGCCGATAATATATATGTATATATAAATATATTTATGAAAAAAAGTATTTGACAAAATAGAGATTTTAGATATACACTAAATTGTAGACAGGATAAAAGAGAGGTGTTGATATGGGAGAATGTTTCTTAAAAGACGATTTTAACGATCCAACTTTGGTTTATCACATTATCAGACCGGCAAAGCCTGAAAAATACATCAAAGATACAGCCCTTAACAAAGACGATATGAAAGACCCAAATAATTTTGGCAGCCCTGAATTTTCTGCATGGGTTTTAGAATGTATCGAAAATGGGAAAAAGATTAGTCAGAAAGCTAAAGAAGCCAAAGCATGTTGATAAACTCTTTAGTTGACAACACTGAAATATAAATATATTATGACACTATAGATTTGTCTTGCAAAGGCAGTCGTACTTTATGTATGGCTGCCTTTTTTTTATGGTCAGCCAAGAGGATTTTATGGCTGATTCTTTGATAGACATTTCAGTTCCATTTATTATATGTAAATCACTGGAAGAAGGTTTTGATAATGACGGCAATTACATTTTTGAAACCGAAGCATCAAACGAAAACTTAGACCTTCAAAATCAAATCACACAGCAAACAGCCCTATTAGATTCTAAAGAATACTTTCTTTCAAATGGTGTAGTTTCCGACGATCACCAGCATAAAAAAAGACGGCCGGACGGCACAATAGAAACAGATAAATCAAAAATAATCGGTGAACCAATTTCAGTAAGAACAGAAGGCAAAAGAACTTTTGTAAAAGGCAAACTGTATGGCGCGGTAGAAGCGGCAAAGCCTTTTATTACTTTGCTTAAAGCTCATTCATCAAGAGTCAAAGCGTCAATCGGCGGAATAATGCCGCGCATTGTCAAAAATCCAGACGGCACAGAAACAATAACATCATTCTTATGGAATGATATGGCACTGACTGTATCGCCTGTTAATTACACTGTTGGCAGTGCATGTTTTGCAAAATCTTTGACAAATGCAGAATTCTGCAAAGCTTTAACAGCAGAAAGTCCGGCTGGAATGGCATTACAGCACGAAGATTTAGAACCGCATATTACACAGGCACAGCTTGCAAAAGACAGTGAAATTGAAAAGAACAATGACAAAAATGAAGCATTGATAAGAAACTGTTTAACAGAAATTAAAAATAAAAAACTACAGTCAAATGAAACTGAAATAACAAACTATCTTATTTTTCACGGTATGAACAAACACACAGCACAGGCTGCGGCTTGTGAAATTATAAAGCAAGGAGGGCCTATTATGGCTAAGAGCTGGTTCAGACAGCAGCTTGATGAAATCTTTCAGAAATCGTTGCCTGACAACGAAAAACCAAAGAAAGACGATGAAGCTGTTAATGAAAACGATCTTGATTTGGATGGAATCAATGATAACGAAGATGGAAACGACAACGACGATGTTGATAAATCCATTGTCGACATGACATCGATTCTGAAATCGGTTGATGCAGAAATGACTACAATGCGTCAGACAATTGAAGATCAAAAAGCACAGATTGCGGAATTGCAGGGCGCTGTTCTCGATGTAACAAAGTCATTTTCTTCTTATCTTGAAAAGCCAAATGCACGTCAAACTGTTATTCAGAAAAGCGCGACAAACACACAGCAGGCAAAGAAGGCTGCAAAGCCTGATACAACTGATTTTGATGTTTTGAAATCTGCTTTGATGAAAGCAAGCCACGAAGGAAAAATTGGAGTTGAGACTGTTCAGCTTTACAGCAGCGAATTCCAGAAGGCAATGAAAGGCGAAACTGTGAACCCAAAGGTTATGCAGGATATTTGCCGTTTCGTAAATGCCAATAAATAAGGGAGCGTATCATGGGATTTTTTGATCAGCCAGAAGAAAACGAATTTGATACAAGTGTTCAGAACGAAGTGCTTGAAAAAGCTCTTGAAGCAGGTTATGGCACTGATGCCGCAAATTTCACAGGTGGACGCGCATTGCAGCGCGAAGACCTTGAAGCAACATTGGTTTCTATTCTCGATGTAAAACAGAAAGATTTGAAGCTTTTCCATAAACTTCACAAACAGAATGAAACATCAACAGTTCATCAGCTTGACCGTATGGTAGGCGTTGGCGATGATGAATTCCTTTTTGTTGGTGAAGGCGAGGAAGCTAAAGAAGGTGACGGCGAAATTGAAAGAAGAATCTTTCAGACAAAGTACATTTCTACAGAATGGAAAGTTACGCATCCAGCAACATTGACAAACAATGTTGAATCAGCTATTAACGTCCAGAAAATCGCCGGTACAACAAGAGTTGGTAAGGCCGTTGAACGCGGAATTTTCCACGGTGATTCATCTGTAGTACCTAAGCAGTTTGACGGCTTGCTTAAAACTTTGAATGATTCATCAAAGAACGCTGATTTAGCTAAAGAGCATCGTGCCGTATTGTTTGATGCACGCGGTCTTGAAATCGGTGAAAAAAATGACACACTGGGCGTTAAATTTAATGAAGACACATTCAATGAAATTGCGGAAGAAGTATTTAACCGCGGTGGTGATCTTTCAGAAGCATACTTCCCTCCGGCTTTAGCTGGACAGTTCTGGAATTTGTTTAGTGAACGTTTGCGCTATTCGACAGGTGACACTCATACAGGACTTGAGAAATTGCCTGATGTTTGCACTGGTATCGGTTCTACTATCAAAATTACAGACGATTGCGGCCCTGATAAAATGTTTAAGATCAAAGGTGAAGTTGTTGCAAAAGGTAATGGTGAAAAACGTCCAAACACACCAACAGGACTTACAGCCGTTGCATCAGCTGATTCAGCATCTAAATTTAACGGCTTTGCCGGTGATTATCTCTATGCTGTTCATGCGGTCAACTCATTCGGTATTTCAGCAGGTAAAGAAATTGCCGCCGCTGTTACAGTTGCAGCCGGTAGCAAGGTTACTCTGACAATCACACCTGATTCAAACGGCCCTAGACCTTCTGGTTTTATTATTACAAGAAGTGCTGCAGGCGGTTCAAAGCTCATGGAAATGGTTCGCATTAAGGCAAGCCCTGATGGAACTACAACATATATTGATTTGAACGAAGAACTGCCGGGAACTGGTTCAATCGTATTGCTTACACCAGTAACCGATGAAATGATTCCTAACCTGTCATTCGCACAGCTTATGGGGCTTTCAAACTTTGACTTGCCAACAAACAACCAGTTGACACATCGCGGTGTAATTGCTGTTTACGGTAATGCAGAGTTGCGCGCGCCTGAACATTGTGCATTGATTAAGAATATTGGTTGCCGCGGCGGCTTGTATTAAACCGGAATAAACAAAAGGAGACTGTATGGCTACTAATAAACCTACAGTTTCCGCCAATCCGGCAAAAGGTAACGCGGAAACTGTTAAAACACAAACAAGCACAGAAACAAAACCGGATGAAACTGTTAAACAGAACGAAACAGGAACACAGCCTGCAGACAACCAGGCGGAAACTGAAAAAACTGTAAATACAGAAAAAAAACCGGATGAAACACCTGAAAAAGATGAAACAGCCGGAAAGTCAGAAAAAGACAAAGAAGGTTTTGATGATGATGATACTGTTATCATCGTTTCAAAAAGCCGCGCTGGAAAGTCTATTACAGCTAACACAACAAATATCATTACATTTGATAAAAGTGGTAAAGCTGAATGTTCTGGATTTGAAGCAAAGTATTTGCTTGCATCCGGCTTGGGTTTTGAGCTTTCAAAATAATTAAGGTAATTATGGCAATATTCGCTGAAAGAACATCTAAAAGAGTTCTCATTACTATAGATGATGATGCAGATAAAAAATACATCTTGCAGCGTGCATTCTATAAAGACAGAACATGGAAAACATGGATTGGAAGCGAATTTGCCGTAATTCTTGAAAATCCAGAAATACCGGATAATGATATACCCACAGACCCGGACACAAACACAAAAGAACCAATAAAGGCGCTTGCTATTGGTGCAGGTGATTTTATTGATTCATCAGTAACAGACGGACTATGGGAATACAGATATTACCCGGCAGATATAGAAAAACCTGAATTCAAAGATTTTAAGTTTAGTAAATGGGTAAAATTCGGAACACCTGATGCAGTAGGATATTCTTTCAACAATTATCATCCTGCTGCTGGTGAATGGGGCACAATCGTAACGCCGGATGATATGCGCTATACCTATCTATGGGGAACTGACTTAAAGGCCACAAACGGCACAATTTTCACTGATGAACAAATTCAGTTTTTCATTGATGAAAGTCTTGCCTATATGGAAAGAGAACTTAATTTGACGCTCAAAAAGCGCGTTATTAAGTCAGAAGCCCGGCAAAGAGGACTTCAAAAAGGCGTTGATTATGACACAGAAGAAGCTTTGTATGATTTTTCGTATAGAAAAATTCAGCGCTACGGAATGATTCAAACACGTCAAAGACCGATTATCAACGTTGATAAATGCGAACTCATTTATAAAGACAGAACAAAAAAAGATTTATTACCTTCTGTTGTAATTGACTACACAAAAGGAATCGTAAAGTTTTTGGAACGTCCTTATAAACCTTCTGAAAGAAATACAGGCATTACAAGCGCTTTATTTGCATATGGACAGGAAACTTTTCAAAGCAGATTGTTCTATGCGATTGACTATTCAGCCGGTTATGAAACATCGGACGAAATACCGGCAGATTTAAGACAAGCAATCGCAAAAGTTGCGGCAATTTCGCTGCTTAACATTATCGGTGACGGCCTTATGTCTGGTTTTAGTTCAAGTTCACTTTCTCTTGATGGTATGTCAGAATCATTCAGCTCTACACAATCAGCTACATCGGCTTATTTTGGCGCACGAATTTCACAGTACAAAGACGACATAAAACAATACATTCAGGAAAACAAATACAAATTCGGTTTTCTTCCAATGGGATGTTTATAGGGGGTTCAAATGGCAGATTTTACCATGAATAAATTAAAAATTGCTGGAATCCCTGGTTATGACAATGCAATAGGACAGAAAAAACCAGAAAATACAGGGCTTACACCAGAAGAATTAATGTCAAATATGCTTTTACCTTTTGACAAGCAACATCCGGTTGTAATAACTGAAAATTGCGAAACGGGCAAGATTGAATACGATGCAAAGATTGAAATTGCCCGGAAAGACATTGTTCTTACGCTTGGAAAAGGCTCATATAACGGGCAAAGACTTGTTATAGTTGCCGGATTTGGTGAAGAAGGCACAGCAAAAATAATTCTTGAAGAAGGCAAAGAAAAAGCAATTAGTGCCGGTAGAGTAATTGAATATTTCTGGAATCAAAATCATTGGACAGGTGGAAGCAGCGGCGGCGGTTTAGGCAGCGGCGAAAGTTGCAGAATTTTCGGCGTTATTGACGGAAACACAGCGACATTCACGAGCGAAGAATTCATAGGCGTTGAAGAGAATTATCTTATTGAGCTTTTCTGCTCAAACAAAGATGTAAAAATCAAAAACAGAACGGTGCAGGAGCACAGCCTTATTGTAACCTATGACCGCAGCGTGGAAGGTTGCGATTGTGTTGCAATAGTGACAACGGATGCCGGGAGCATTGCGGCCGAAATCGGCAGAATGACGGAAGAAACGGAGAATATTTTATTCCCCGAAGAAATAACTACGGAGGCTATTAATGGCTAAATTATTTGTTACACGTGCTTACTTGGTTGTACAGTTCAAGAATTTCTGGACTTTCATCCAGAGTAAATTTATTAAAAAAATCAAGGTAAACGGCGAAGAAGTTGCTGTAAACGCAGAAGACGGTTCGGTAAACATCGAAATCCCGGAAGGTGCTGAATATTCGCTTGCAAAAGCCGAAACAGCGGCAGAAGGCTTTCTTGCGACGTATCACCTTACAAAGAACGGTGAGAATGTCGGTGAAGCAATCAACATCCCGAAAGACTATCTTGTAAAAGAAGCAGCCGTAAAGACTGTTGAAACTGAGAACGAGCCGGTTGAAGGCTATGCAGTAGGTGAAAAGTACATCGACTTTACCGTAAACACAAAGGGTAAAGACGGCAACGAAACTCACCTGTATATCAGGGTTGCTGATCTTGTAAAGCCGTATACATTCGGTTTCGGCATTGAACATGACGAAGAAACGAATGCAGTTGCAGCTAACAAGCATGAAGTTCTCGGCATAACAAAAGACCTTGAAGAATACGCACGTTCCCTCGGTTGGGAAGATGCAGATATTAGTCACGAAGCATTTGAAGATGCGGCAGTTATCCATGTAGATGGCTTCAGCAAAAACTTTGCATTTGTAAAGCAAGAGAATTCTAAAGTTTATGATTGTGCACAGAAATCTAGCTATGAAGATGATTTTACCCCACAGGGGCAGGTTATTCTCGTTGCTGCCGACGAAAATTATTATGATCCAAGATTCGGCGATTATGTTACGCCTGTTCAGTTTGCCCTTATTACAGATGCGCCGGTCAGGAGAACTGCATATGCACAAACCCGAATAAGACTTTCTGTTGAATCTGGTTTACACCCGTTTGGAGAAGCATTCAAAAAATCAGACGGAACGCTTGTCGGTATTAGTGAAGATTTCCAAGTTACACCGACAAACGAAACGGTAATTGCCTACCGCTGGAAGCATAAGGCCTTAGATGATTATGAATATCTTGTAGGAGAACACCATAACATTGATTTCGAGACAGAGCTGACAGCTTAATTTTCTCGGTTTACGGCGGTGCTTCGGCACTGCCGTATATATCATCTTGCAGGGCGGAACTATGGGATTCTTTGACGCTGACGAAGACATTGAAAAAGGCTACTCAAAAACGGTAATAGTTCCGGCTGCAAACGGCAGACAAGGCTATCAGTATATCCGTAACTATGACGGCATAGAGGGCAAGCAGAATTGTTACAGGGGAAAGAGAACAGTAGCTTATGATTTATATTGCGGTCATATAACAGAAGCATTGAAAAATGGAAAATCATTCTTTATTAAGAATAATTCAGGTGAGTTCATTGAAATAACGAGGGGTAGCTACACAAAATCAGAAGGTTTACGGCATATCATAAAAAGACGTGTAACAGAATATACTCGTAACAAACCTATAACAAGAAAAGAGAAACTCCATTTGATAAATGAAATTTCTCATGTACTTTGCATAATAACAGACAATCTAAAAAACTGTGAACTAAAAAGAGATATAAACGGAAATTATTTCGTAAAGAAAGACGGCGTAAAAGCTATTGTGACAAAAAACGGAAATCATAAGTGGCTTTTAACCGGTTATATATTGGATGATGAAAGAAAAATTACAGAAGGTGTTATAGCCGCGAGGAGCGCAGGGAATAACTACTCACCCAGCTTTCTCGGTATGTACGGCTGTGTGGGAGCTTCCGTAACTGATATTATCTTAACATCTTTACAAGATAAGTCAAGCAGAACGGAAAAATCGTTCAAAGAGCAGCTCTACGAAATTACAGGGGTGGTTATAAGATGAGATTTATCACGCGCAGTTATCTTATAGAGCAGTTCCAGAATTTTGTTGACAATGTTCTGTGCCGCTACGGAAAAGCGAAAGAACTTACACAGGCAGAATATGCCGCTTTGCCGCCGGAAAAGGTTGACGACGGCGTTATATATTTTATCAGCGATACTGGCACTCTTATAAGGAACGGCATTGAATACACGGCGGCGGCCGGTGAATCAAAGATAATCGAGATTCTGGGCGAAACAAGCGGAAGACAGGCAACCTTTACAAGCAGCACGGTTATCGGCTCTGATGCAAGCTTTGCCGTAAGCTTCTACACTGGCGAGCTGAAGACAATTAAAAACAAGCAGATTGAGGGAAACACACTGACAGTTACTTTTGACCGCGATTTTATCGAGGGCGAAAAAGCAATAATGATTGCAAAAAGGGTGGCAGGATGAGCAACTTATTATGGGAAACTATTGAAAAAGGCGGTGCAGGCTCTGGCCTTATGTATGCGGCTTGCTCAACGGCAAGCAATGTGCAGATTAAGACTATAGAGATTGAAGGCGTTGAAGAGCTTTTTGCAGGGCTTGCCGTGAACGTGAAATTCATAAACGCAAACAGTTTCGGCACTTTTGACGGCAACCATGCCGTAGGAACGCCGCCCATGCTCAACATAAACGACTTGGGCGCAAAAGCTATCAAGGTAGGCGGTGAAAATGCCGGGATTGGCTTTGTTAGAGCCGGTGACGTTCATACGCTTGTTTATGACGGCACGGCTTTCAACGATGTTACGGCTGATGTTGTCTACCGCAATGCAACGGAAATCAAATTCCGCAACGGCTCATACATGAACTGGAACGGCACGAATCTCAACATCGTATACTAGGGGGCGGCATGGGCTATTTGATGAAAAACGGCGTAGTCGTTCATGCTGACCCACCGGCAAAGACAAGGCTTAGGGCGTATGGCCAGCAGACTTTGGTTCAGAATTACGGCAACATGAATACCGGAAACCCATATCAGTTTGCAATGCCCTTCAACGGCATTGTACATGTATGCTTTCAGAGAGGCGGAAATGGATTCACTCTAAGCATCAGCGTTGACGGTACTGATGTGGCGCATTACCCAACTCATTCATCTTGGTCAGCCGGTGTTCTTACGGCATTTGCCGGTGCAGGGCAGACGGTGCGCGTAAGAACAGACGGCGGCCCGTTCTATATAAACAGAATTTCGGCACAAGCTTTAGTGCTTGAATGAGGTTTTAAGCATGGGCTTTATTCAGAAAACGGCTGTAACAGCAAACCCTGCACAGAAGAGCGGCGTTACATTTCAGAACAGCTATCAGGTGCTTGACCACTATGACATTAAGTACGGAACACGCAGCGTGCCTGTGTACGGCAACGGTAATGAATACGTTTCTTTTTCACACTGGTCAGGGTCATACAACGCAGGAGTAAACGCAGAAAACCATTCACCGTATACAGTTGAGCTTGTAGGCGGAAACGAACGGGTCACAATACCGCCTAACGGAAGTGGCTCTGTAAACTACTGCACATCTGCCAGCTTGTACTTTAACGGCAGGTATATACACTCAAGTTCATCAGGCACTTTTTATTTTAATCAGGTGCAGGTCGGCACACGGACAGAGCAGTACGAAGTGAGCCGCACACCTGTGTACAGGACTGACTGGAACACTAAATGGAGCAAAACGTAAAATGCAGCTTGATTTTTCTACGATAGGCTTTACAGGCATAATTGCACTGCTGATTATCGTTACAGGCATATCGATAGTTCTTTTCTTTGTTCTCAGAAACGTCAAGGCTCTGAGCATAAAGACAAACGCAATATCGCTTGAGACAGACACATATATGACCAATCAGGTTAAGGCTGAAAGCCTTAGCGAATCGAAAAACTATATAAAAAGGCAGTGCGTGCTGATAGAGCATTACATAGGCGTTATTTCCGGCGACTTGCGTGAGCTTTTCAGCAAGACATACGATCTGACACCGGAAGAAAAGATACGTATATGGGTTCTTGTTGACCTGTTCATTGCCAAGCTTCAATATCAGCTTATAAACAACTTTACAGAGAACCATATAGGCAAGACGCAAGCCGAAATAGCTGAATACACGCAGCTTAGAGCTAGGGAGTATACAGCTTATACAAAGAATTTCTTTGACACATACGATTGGGTTGTGCCCGGAAAAAGGCTCAAGGAAGCAATCAATCATCTGCCGGTAGACTATTTCTTTACACGGCTGCTTGTCATATACACAGACGGCAAAGCAATAGAAAAATAAATTTTCAAGTAAAGGGGTTCAAACAATGAATTTACGTGAAGAAATTCGTGAAATGCTTGGAATTAAAGAAGAAATAATGCACAAGTCTATCAATGAGCTTCTTGATGATGTAATTGAAAAGGCAAACGGCTACGGAAATAAAATTCCTGTTAAAAAAGAAACCGCTGACGGCAGAATGATTACTTATTGGTTAAGTCCGGAAGACCTGAATGCCGGTAAAAATAGAGGACAGCAGAATTTGTTTGATATTGATGATTCGCAGAAAGCAAGTAATAATGATTATTTTGCAAATTGGGATAAACAAACATACGCTTCTCAAATCAAACCGCTTATTTCAAAAATGAAAGAAGTTGAGGACGATTATAAGGGTTTGTCGGCCAGAATTGAAAACAAATATGCTAACTACAAATGGGATAGAGATACAAGAGACTTAGATATTCAGCTTGACTATGACACTTTGGCATATATGAACCGCTGCAAACTTCATCCAGAACACAAACAGGAATATTACAAAGATTATCTGCAAGAAACAGACCGCAACTGTAAGAAATTGAATAACAGAAAACTTGCAATGGCACGCCTTAAAGTTGGAAGCGAAGTTATCTACAACGGCGAAAAGACAACAATTAAGAGCATCAGCAAACGCGGCTATCCTATTGTTTCAACTAAAAACGGCGATAAAACATGTTTTGTTGATGAAATCGCAGATATTGACGCATTGATAGAAAAGTTTGCAATGGCAGCTTAATAAAGGCGGAAAACATGGGAAAAATCAATTATACATGTGATATTGATGTTTTGATTCCTTTGTCATTTTTCAAGCCGGAAATGATTATAAAGTCAACATATCCAGTAGGTACAATCCGTATATGGAACGGTAAAAAGTACATAAAGACTGCTACAGGTAGATGGAATCAGTTAAACGAAAACAAATCTACTGTTTCCCACGATGGCGAATTTGTCTTAACAAGCAAGGGGAGCAAAGACTTTGGAGAAATTACACCTGAAATGTCAAAAATAATGCATAGACAATCTGGTAAAATAAGATTAAGAATAGGCATTGAAAGCGAAACTGATAAAAATCATAATTATGGTGAAAAACATATAAACAGAGCTTTGAGAGCTAAAAATTTAGCTGATATTGGATTTAATAATGCAAGAGATTTTGTAGAATATATCAGTGAAAATATCAGTTATATTTTTGAAAACGGAAAGTCTTTAATAGCAGTAAGAGAGAAAAATAGTCATTTGGCAGGGGCATGGATGGAACTCACACCTTCTGTTGAAGGTGATTTTTATGATGTAAAGACAGCTTCACCACTAAGAAGCAACTGGTATAAAAATAAAACGCCTGTTTGGATAAATCCAAAACTAGGCGTTTTAACAAAGAGTATAGGTGTTCCGCCTGCACACCAATTCAATAAAAACATTGAATCCATTTACGGAATTGTCAGTAACTCTAATGGAATCATACTACAATCAGATGATTTGTCAAGTAAGAAAATCATAAATAAATCTTTCCGCAAACAAATTGAAGAAATACTTTGTAGTATAGGAGCGTAGATTTATGAGTCAGGGATTAGGGAAAAATTCACCGGTTGTATTACAACTTGGAAAAGCAAATTATGAAGCACTCATTCAAAGACACGGGCAATGGATAAGATGGCGTGTAGCAAAAAAATGTACTTGTCTGCAAAAAAATAGCCAGCAGCCGGATATACATTGCGATAAATGCAAGGGTTTAGGCTATATATACGACATTCAAAAGGCAGCAATTTGCACTGAAACCGTAATGACTGACGATGAATATTCTGCAAGAGTTTCTGACGAATTTGAAAATGCCGGGCTTGTAAGCATTACTGATGCTAAAGGCGAAAAAGTAGAAGCTGAAAAATCAGGTAAATATCTTCTATTAAATGAGCCATACGGCAAGGCTAAACCGCTGTATGTTGTTTTGTCTCAAGACAACACAAAGAGAATAGAAGGGCCGGTCGAATGTAAGAATGTTGGTTTTAATTATTTTCAGATTCCTGATTTGCGCGTAGGCAAGCCCGGCACAGATGATTTATACCATACAGCGCCATGCGATATTTTATCAATTGATAAAATAACGGATGCAGACGGCAAAGAATATAAAGCTGTTGAATTGCGCAATGACCAGTTTTTTATTGAAACTAAGACAGAAGAAATTGAGATTGAAAACCCTGAAACCGGAGAAATGGAAACTGTTATACAGCCTATTCCGGTAAAAGAGCCGGTAACTGTTAGGGGCGTAAAATACATTGAACCTTTTATTTTTGCCTTACTTTCACAGGAATTGTCAAAGCAGGATCAGCTTGCACTTGAACAGGCAGGCGGAGAAGCAATGCTTACGTTCCCGTATAATTGCGATGTTTCAAACGGTGATATTTTGACTGTTTTATCTGGAACATACACACAGAAAGACGTTTTAACGCGCAAAAGAAGCAAATTTGATGAATTACCGGCTTATTTTATTGAAGATGTTGTTTTTTGTGAAGGTGAAAGGGAATTTGTAAAGGGCGTTGATTTTGTTCTTGTTGGAACAAATTCGCTTAAATGGATATGTGAAGATGCGCCGGAAGAAGGTGAGAATTACTCTGTTATTTACAAAATATTTCCTACTTACATTGTAGTTAAGGCGATTCCACAGATAAGGACAAGCGAAAACCAAAGACTACCTAAAAAAGCAGCAGTTAAATTATTCAGTGCATACGGTGAAAAAAGAGGTGTAAACCGGCAATGATTGAAGTTGATGTAACCGCAAACAATAACCTTCTCATGGTTTTACAGGCAAAACTTGACATGTTATCAGGCAAATCAAACAAAGTTTTTCCGGCTGCATCAATGGCTTTTTCTATGGGTACAAAAATGGTTCAAAAGGCTTGGCAATCATGGTGTATGGGAGATACTATTGACGGATTGACAATAGACAGCCCGAATTCAAGATTGGCACAAAGCATAAGAATCAGACAGAACGGTGTATTTGATTATTCTATTTATTCAAATTCGCCGCGCATGGAAGAAATAATAAAGGGTAGAGACGAATACGACATGAAACCGGCTTTAGTAAATGGCCCTAGAAGCCGTGTTGTACAATCAGGCCCGAACAAGGGCAGAAAATACAATATTATTCCTTTTAGATGGAGAACACCTACAGGAAACTTAAAAAGAGTTTCGCCGGGCGAAGTTTCTTTTAATCTTATTCCACAGTCAATTTATCAGCTTCTTAAATCGCGTGAAGCTACATATAGAACAGGTGAAACACACTTTGAACCAAACGCAAGAGGGCAGCAAGTAGAAAGAAGCAATTATTCAGGCTGGAAGGGTAGTATTTCAGAATTTGATGCCGGAGATAACGGGCGGCTTGTTGGTTTGTCAAGAATAATGGACGAATCAGGGCCGAGACCTAAAAGTGTTTATTTCACTTTCAGAATCGTTCACGAAGGACAAACCGATAAATGGGTTCGCAAAGCTGTTGAAGGTAAAAATATTGTTGAGGTGCTTGAAAAGAAATACAAAGCAAAAGTTGAAGAAAGTGTTCAGCAGGGCTTAATGGCAGACTTAGGGCTTTGACATTTGACAACAATTGAAATAAAACGTAAAATATAACGGATGTTTGTATCGTAGGTACAGCAATTATTTAAGGCTGGTAAATCCTATGATATGTTATATCAACAGAGGACTAATACTCGAACAACTTCTTGTAAGTGCATTTACTGATTATTTTAAGACAATCAATCTTGAAGGCATTTACAAAAACTTTCATGTCAACGTAACTAATTCACATCCATTTGCAGATTTACTTGCCTACGAATCAGAAAAAACAAACGATAACTTTCCAGCCGTTATAATCACCACAGAATCAGAAGACAAAACAAGCGAATTAATGGACTTAGCGCCGGAAGTAGATGCTGTTGGTTTTGACCTTGCCAGAATTGAAGAACTGACACAAAACACAGAAATAATCATCAAAAAGGGTAAGGAAAAACAGGAAAAAATTCCAGGTTATTGCAATATTATTGATTCTGATGCAATAGAAACAATCAAAAGTGTCATTGAAAAACAAAACTATATTTACGGTATTGATATAAGAAACCGTAGAACTGACCATGTTTCAATTGAAATTTGGGCTGAAAACAATCAGCTAAAGAATGAGCTTTATGAGCAGATAAGGCTTTTTGTTACCGGAAATCTTCGATTCATTTTAAGAAATAACAAATATCTTCCATATGATATAGCACTTTTTGACTCAACAATCAGCGGACAGCGTTCAAATAATTATAATTTTGATTTTTCTACAACTTTGTGCGGTGCACGAATTTCTTTTGACGTAAATTATCGCGTTGAACAAATCGTTTTAGACACTGAAATAACAGGACTCAATAAAGACATTATTGTGGAGGTAAACAATCATGTCAAAATCTAATAAGCCTAAAAAAATGGGTTATTACAGATATTTGCAGATCAGCAATCTATGCGACAACAAAAAACTTGCAGGGCTGGTTGCAGTTGCTTATCCAACGGCTGTAATGACATATGACGAATGGGAAATAGCAGTACAAGAGCTGCTTAAAAAGAAAATTCCGCATTAAGGGGGTAATGTATGGGAGTAAGACCAGCCAAATTTGAAAGTGCCGGTAAAACATCCGAGCACTACATACCCGGTGTATACACCAGACGGCACACAGTACCAGCCGGAAGCGGTGTTTCATCGGGCAATCTTTGTATTATCGGGCACAGTAACGGCGGAGAACCGTTCAAAATGTATGATTTTGCCGACAAATCAGAAGCAAAACAGTATTTGTTTAACGGCCAGCTTCTTGACGGTGTAGCAAATGCCTTTAACGGTTCAAATGATTTTGTTCCGCAGCATGTAATGGCAATGCGCGTCAATGAGGGTACTCAATCATCATTGCTTCTTAAAAGAGGAGCGGAAGATATAATTAAAATTCCGAGTGCTGATTTTGGACCGCATTGTAATCAGCTCAAATTGTGGCTCAAAAAAGGCACAGAACCAGGAACAGTACGGTTAATTGCAGACTTCAAAGGTGAAGCAATTACAGCAGACAATATCGGACAGAAACTTTTTTCATTGTCTTATATTGGTGAAGGTGTAAGTGCTTCTTATGCCATTTCAAACTACGGTATCACTTTGAAAGCAGCAGATGGAGATGGTAATGTAATTGATTCTTATGAATTCCTTTGGGATGATATTGAAACAATTTATCAGCTTATTGCTGTTATCAATGACACAGACGCTTATCATGCAACAACTATCATTAAAGACCCTGACGCACGGACAAATCTGATTGACGCTGTTCCGTCAACAGAATTTGAAGAAAACGCAGCAATTATCCGGGGTGATTGTACTGCATTAATTAACGCGCTGAAAAACATTTCTTATTTTGATTCTGATGAAATAGAACTTGTTGAAAATGCGCCGCGTATGCTGCCTGATTTAACAGATTCTTATATTTATTTCACCGGTGGAAGTGAAGGTGCTTATACTGTAGAACAGTGGATGAAAGCACTGACAGAACTCGAAAAGTACGACATTCAGTGTATTGCGACACCTTCGACGGAGCATTTTGTACATGTTCTTATTTCAGACCATTGTGCAGAAATGTCTTTGATTGATAAAAAGCAGGAACGGCAGTTCATTGTTGGCAATGCTATTGGTACATCAATTGATGATACAATTGCCGCTGCTTCTGAATTAAATTCAGAATACGGCTCTCTTGTTTTCAACAGTGCAATTGCAAATGATCCGTTCACAACTGCAAAAGAACATATTTCAGGCGGTATGCTTGCATGTAAAATTGCCGGTATGGAAGCTGCTTTATCTCCAAACAATCCAGTCACAAACAAAGTGCTCAAAGTTAATGGTTTTGGAGAAGAACTTAGCGCAACACAAATGAACAAGCTTATTAAAAATGGTGTTCTTTGTTGCGGTAAAAATGACGACGGCGAGCTTGTTGTTATACGTGCCGTAACAACATTGCAGCGCGATAATCTTGCATTGAATGAGCGTTCTATGGTGCGTGAAGCACTTTATATGGACAGAGATTTGCGCAAGGCATTTTCACGGAAAGTTGGTTCTGGAGAAAACCCTTCTGAAAGCGATATTCTTAACATTTTGAAGAACAAAGCTAATGAATGGGCTGAACTTGGTTATATCGTTGTCGGTGATGAAGGACTTATTCACGGTGCAAGTGTTAAGTTTGATGGAGACGCTATTTATCTTACATATGGTAAATATCTTACAGCTCCAAAAAACTTCATTTTTATTACAAGCGTAAACGAAGTATATACTTCTACAACCAGAGTAAAATAAGGGGAGGTAAAAAGTGGCAGATTCAAAAGACATGCAGAATTATGACACTCGCGGCGGCTCTTTGACACAGGGCCATAACTGTGTTGTTCGTGTTGACTTGAGCGATCCTAACGGTTCTAACCCTGTTGAAATTGGTATGGTAGAAAATGGGGACTGGACGGCAAATGTTGAGACAGCAAAAGCAAACGTTATCGGATGTTTTACCAGCGCATCAATTGATGCTGTAGGTATTTCAGCAAATGCATCACTGACTGGTTTTATTCCTACAAAGAACGCTTTGAAAGGCTTTGAGGATATGCGCGGCGGCGGTAAATTCTCAATTAAATCTTTCAAGCCGTCAAACACACGCCTTATTGATTCAAAACTTGTCACAAAAATTCCATACATGGATTTTTACGACAAAGACAGTCAGGCAGTTGTTTCGTTTGTAGTTCATTGTGTACCGACAAGATACCATGAAGCAGTACAAGGCAGAGGATATGTTAAAGCTGATATTAACTTTGAATGTATTCTTATGGAAAACGGTGCTGATTTTGAAAGCGAGATTTAAGCTTTAATTACTGACGCTGCTGTAACAGGCAGCGTTTTTTAGAAAGGACAAGACAATGGAAGTTACTGAAAAAATGCTTAAAGAGGGCGGTGACTCTCTTTTTTATGCTATTATCAACGGCGAGGAATTAACACAGACAATCAAAACACACAGAGGTATTTTTGTAATTAAATACGCTAACCAGCGTGAATTGCAGAAAATTGACTGGATTGTAGCAAGAATGCGCGCAGGTGTTCCAACAGAATGTTTTGATGCTGTAGCAAATATTTCACTTATCAAAACTGCTACACTTGATGTACTGACAGTTACCGGTGCGGACTGGTACGAAAAAGCAAAAGTTAAAAACGAAAATTTCTCATGGAGGGATGTGCCTGATACAGAGCTCATTGATGAGCTGTATGTTAAGGCATTTACTTTTCGCGAAGAAGTTAAAAATCAGATTGGAAGAGCTAAAAAAGAAGCCGATTCAGCAAAATCTGAACATGAAGACGTTCAAGAAACTCTGGATGATGATGTATTTTCGGGTGTTACCGGAGACACAAAGACAGGACAATGATTTTATTGATATTTTCTTTGATTTTGCTAACTCATACACAGAAGAATCGATACGTAACGCATATCTAAAAGAGAAACACGCGGAAACTCATAAGCATGATGCGAATTTCTTTAGAGATTTAGGATATTCAGAAGAAGATATTTCTAAAATGGATTTAGATAAATAGGGGCTTTTATGGCAGGTTCAACAGAAGTTAGATTAAAAGTAAACACAGGCGATTCAGTAGGTGCGATTCAGAATTTAACTGATAAAGTTAAAGATTTGAATGTGGCACTTGGCGACGCTATGGCAAAAGGTGACTACAATCAAGCCGCGTCAATCGCTTCTACAATCAACTCTATTGAACAGGCCAACAGGTACGGCAGCGGAGACGGTAACGGATCAGCGCCGGACAAAAAAGGCAAAAACGGCGGCGGTGTTGGCGGTATGCTCGTCAACACTTCTAATGCCGCAGCCGGAACAGTTCAAAACGTAGCAAGCGGCAACTATGCTGGTGCTACTGTAACCGGCGTAAAAGGTGCTGGAAACGCGCTCAAAGATTTGAGTGGCACAGCCAGTAAAGCCGGACTAGGTGGACTAAGTACATTTCTATCAATTGGCGGTGTAGCTGCCTTGATTGGTGGTGCGGCATTAGGTGCTGGAAACGCGCTTGCAGAACAATACGAAAAAGTATTACCAACAATTGATGAATTCCAACAAAGATACGGGAAAAGCGGTTTAAGCGCAGAAGAAAATTCTGTACATGGACTTGATAAATATAGAGAAACAGCGTCAAAGTGGGCGAAGGGTACAGGCAAAAGCACTGCTGAAATAATGTCTTTAGCCGGTGCAGCTGGAACATATGGCGTTAAAAATGAAGACAAAGCCCTTGAAATGGCAAGCCGCGATGTAAAATGGGCAAACTATACAAGCGGAAATGTTGACCTTATGCAGCAATTATCAGGCTTGTCTTACCGTTACGGTATGAAAGGCGAAGCCATGCAGTTTGCCAACGCCGGGCGAGAAGCTACGGGCCTTGCAAAAGGACAGACAGACGAATTTTTAAATTCAATGCTCAAAGTCATTCAGGAAGGAATTTCAAGCGGTTTTGTAAGAAGCGCGGAAGAAGTAGCTACAAACATGAATATGCTGTATAAACTTTCAGGCGGAAATGCCATGTGGCAGGGAGAAAACGGCGCGCAGAAACTTTCAAGCATGAATCAGGCTATGGCATCGGCTACAAATCTTGAAAGTGTTACTGATATGATACAATACAGTGCCGCAAATAACATTCTTGACGGTAAAACAATTGAAGAAAGACAGGCGATTTTAGGTAAAGATGTTACAGGCGGCTACACTGATACTATGCAGCTTTTAGAGCGCGGTGTAACTCCTGAAATTCTTAAAACCGTGTTTGAATCTGTCGGCAAGCTTGACGGCGGAAACAAAGATGCTATGATTGAGCGTTTCCGTTCAATGTATGGCTTGAACTATACCGGCGCGGCACAGGTTTTAGGCATGTACGAGAAAGCACAGAGCGGAAACGTTGACTGGGGTTCATTTTCACAGCAGATTAAGGCTATCAAGGAAAACCCCGATTTTAAGTCTGACCAGACCAAGATGCAGGAAACGGCAAACCAAATTAATAGCGAGGTTGTATCTATAGGCCGTTCTGCTGAAACAATGAAAGATACCTTACTTTCTGGAATTTCCGGCGGTGTAAACAAGATTGTAGAATTCCTTTATAAAGATGAATCTGAAAGAACGGCGAAATCTGCTCTTGACGGCTTATTTGATAAAAACGAAAAAAACTATAGGAAAAATGCTGAAAAAAATCTTGCAGCTGCTCTTAGCAATCCAGAAACAGCAACAAATGCAGCTATGATAGTTCAATATCTTGGTGGTCTTAGTGATGAAGAAAGAGAAGCGCTTAACAAAAGCGACAAACTAAATGCAATAGACTTTAAATCTGCTAATACAATGAACATTTTGAAAGGTGCTGATAATGCTGTATCTTCTATGCAAAACAAATCTGATTATTATAGGCTGGTAGACAAGGCTATTACTGATAATGAATGGCTTAACACATTAACGGAAAAAGACGGTAGAAAAACAAAGTTCAGTTTTCAAAGGGATGCTATGGATCTTTTTGATGTTGAGTCTTCAATAGCTTCGGCTCAAAACAGACCTATTGATAATTCTGAACTAATTAGAGCTATTGTAACATTACTTGAACAAATAGCTAAGAAAAACGACATAACAAATGTAAATTTAGAGTTTATGAACGACGCATATTAAACATGTCAACAATTGAATGTCAATTCTATAATCATTGACAGTAAAAAGATATAATTATAAAATGTAGTAACGTTTGTATCGCAGATACAGCACAAATCGTGAGGTACAAACGTGCGCGAAACCAATATACATGCAAGAGTTATCAAGCCGAAAGTTTTAATTAAAGATAACGAAAGCGGAAATATCAAAAAGACCTTCGCGCCTTCTGCAGGCTGTAAAAGCCTTCTCAATTACACATTTCAGACTGGAATCAACGACACAAAAGGTTCATTCTCATTAACATTTTATCCAGACGATGAAAACGGCAATCCTATTTTTGACCAAATTTCCGTTATGGATATTGTAGAAATTCACGAGCGTATTGACCCGAAAGACGAAAATTCAAAGCCTGATTTTATAGGTGTTGTTAAAAGTAGAAAATATGTTTCTCAAGTTACAGGAAGCGGAATTCAAAGAAAATTATCTGTATCTGGTATCTCTGTTATCGGTTTAATTGCTGATTATGAAATAAACCTTGACAGCAAGGCTTGTGCCATAACAAATCAAATGAGCGTAACAGAAGAAATTCGCAAAAAACTTTCAATTCAGCTTATTAAAGAAAATTTAACTGTTAAAGAAGTTATAGATGCAGTTTGGGAGCACTTCAAACACAATGCTAATGCTTTTGGTTGTTTGGCAAATCCAAAAATCGGTGAAATTCTTGAAAAATTTTGCGGTTCAATATTCCAGGTAGAAGACGGGCTTAATGTTCATTATTATATCGGCAATCTGTTTAATGATTCAGGCTGCAATAATTTTTATGGCATAATTGACGGTGTTACGCCTTCGCCGCCGTATGAAAAAAGAATCATCATGGATGATACAGGCCCTAAAATTGCAATCCGTGAATGTCCTTTTGGTGACAGCTGGCAGAATCTTGATGATACAATACAGACTATTGATCCGACGTATGTAAGAGCTTATGATTTTACACAGTCTGACAGTGATGTATATACAGTCTTTTTCAGCTATGTCAACGGTTATCCGGTTCAAGAAGACAAAGCCCTTAAACTTAATGCAATTGCACAAAACAAAGACGGCACTTTGGAAATTGCTAATAAGAAAATGGGCATTTACGGCTACAAGCCGCTTATGGTTACATTCAACGGTTACGGCAAAGAAGACGGTAAACAGGACACTACAACTAATGAGAAGCTTCAAAAGCTGAATCAAAAACTGATGAAATGGTTCGGGCAGTTAGACGAAATGCTGACGGGTAGCTTGACTGTTATAACCTACAAGAAAACAGACAGTGAAACAAAAGAAGTGCCGAAGCCCGGCGAAAAAATCAAATTCTTAGGCGGTGAGTGGTACATAGAGACAGCCCGGCATACATGGAATTATGGCGGCAGCCCTGAAACTGTTTTGACCATTTCGCGTGGCGGTGATTATTCTAGCGGTGAATTCGCGCCATTAAAAAACGCATCTACGGCTTACAAGTTGTTTGAAGAAGGGAAAAAGCAGGAATGACAACTAATGTAAACGTAAATATCGTTAAACCGCCGGTTTTGCAACAAAAAGAGATTCCACAGGAAACACCTTTTGACAAACGCTTTGGATTTTGGGGAGTTGTTACGGAAGTGCATCCAGAAGACTGCACTGTTCATGTAACAATGGACACCGGGCGCGAGCTTACAGGTGTACGTGTAGCTTCTACTGAATGGGTAACAATCGACAAAGAGAAAAACTACTTATCAGGTGAAAGACACTTGCCGCCGGTTGATTCATTTGTTTTTTGCATTATGCCGAATGGCAGACCAGAAACAGCATTTGTTTTATGTTCTGGATTTGCCTATCAGGATGCGCGGCACGCTGAATTCAAGAAAAAAGACAAAGCAAAAGAATGGGAAAAACACGAAAATTCCGGCTGGAAGAAAATAACAAAGTATGAAGACGGCTCAAAACTAATTCAAAACGCTGTAAAAGACGGTGATGAAGACATAAAAATAGAAATAGACCAGTCAGACAAAGACAACAAAGTTATTAGAATAACTGTCTATGACCATAAACTAACCGTTGATAAAGATCAGGTAGAGCTTAAAACCACAAGCAAAAAAGTGTTAATAGAAACTGAAAAAGACAAATTTGAGCTTGACGGCAAAATAGAATTAATGGCAAAAGAATCTGATTTACTGAAAATCGGTAATAAAGTTGGTACTTTAGGCAAGCTTTTTGATGATTTATGCGATGCTTTAATGAAACTGTACACAAACACAGCAATGGGGCCGCTTATTCACAAACACAGCGCGACAATGTGGGGAGAGCATAGAATCCGGCCTATAAGAGAGAGGGCAGAAAGGATTTTGGAGAAATAGCATGGCTTATATGAATGAAAAATTATGGCAGAAAGCCTACATGCTGGAATTTCTCGAAGACACAACATCAGTTGATGTTTTTACTTTTTCAGTGCCGCCTGAAAGTGAAGACCTTGATTTTCCGCAAAGAGTATCAGAAACAAAGACTTTTGGCGGAGCTGTATTTGATGATTATGGCAATGACACAATACACATTACTCTTTCAGGCACAACAATAAACGAAGAAGAAAAATATATTTATTGCGGTGCAAAAGAAGCTTTAAGCCTGACCGGAGAACGAGAAATATTCCATTTGCAGAATTTATTGCAGAAATGGGGAGACTTAGAACAAGTTAAAAAGAATAAAAAAATATATCTCTATGACTTGTCTAAGATGAACGCCGCGCAGCGGATGACCGGCACTACAACAAGGAATTATTGGCGTGTTTTTATAAAAGATTTCAAAATCAAACGCTCAAAAGACAAGCCTTTTACATTCTGCTATACACTCGACATGATAGGTGTTTTGACAGAAAAAAACACGTTCAGCGCGCCTTTTGAGAAATATTCAGAAGTAATTGAAAAAGCAATGAAGGGTGTTGAAAAGCTGCAAAAAGGCATAGATAAAGCGCAGATTGTTATAAATACCGTTGATAATGTACTGGACAATCTTTGGAACTTAAAAAAATCCTTTGAAAGCATGAAAAACCCTTCTGTGCTTAAAATTGCAAGTGCAGCTGATTCAGCGTTAAGGATTGTAACGGGTAACTCAAATCATATTTGCTATAGCACAGCTAAAACCGTTATGAAGCACATGCAGCGCTTGAAAAGTCTTGCAAAAAAAGACGGTAAAATATCACTCAAAGAGGGCAAAACATTTCGGGGTGAAAGCAGTATCGTATCTTTTGATACTTTGGGCGGTTCTGTTGTACCTTCTCAGGTTGTTCGTTATCTTGAGCTTGTAAGCAAGCCGTTTGAACCAGAAAAGAAACGCTGTAGTTTTACCGGCTGGTTTGCTGACAAAACATGTTCTGAATTATTCAATTTTTTAACGGAAATAGACAAGAATACAACGCTTTATGCCGGTTGGGTAACAAAAACTATTGTTGTTACCGTCAATCCGAAAAATGGGAAAGCTTCTTATTATGTTGAAATTCCAAAAGGCTCATGCCTTGAAATTCCTGTAACACCGACAAAAAAAGACAGTGTATTTATGGGCTGGTGTACTGATAATAATTGCGAAAATCCTTTTGATTTTGCGCAGCCTGTAAATGAAGACATGACGATTTATGCAAAATGGATTTCAGGGTATCAGATTGTTTTTAACTCAATGGGCGGCGATGAAGTTGAAACACAGTTGATTCACAAAAATGAACGTGTCATATATCCACTTACACCAAACAAAAAGAATTATCAGTTTGCAGGCTGGTATACAGATGAATTATGCCTTAATGAATATGACTTCTCTTTGCCGGTAACTTCATCTTTTGAACTGTTTGCCGCATGGGTTAAGTTTGCTAATTTCATAAAATTTGAAAGCTACGGCGGCAGCCCGGTTGAGGTTCAGTCTGTCAATATTGGTGAAAAAATCATTAAACCGGCTGATCCGGTACGGGAAGGCTACACCTTTATTTTCTGGTGCGATGATGTAAATGCAAGCAATGAATTCTTTTTTGATAATTTTGCTGTATACGGTTCAAAAACTCTTTATGCGCGCTGGCAGAGAAACTTGTATAATGTAAGTTTTGACACAAACGGCGGAAGCTTAATAGAAGACAGTAAAATATATCATGGCGAGCTTGTTCCAGCGCCTATAAGACCTTTCAAAGAAAATTATGTATTTGACAAGTGGTGTACTGATGCAGAATTGCAGCATGAATTTGATTTTGACACGCCTATAACAGCAAATATCACTTTATATGCAAAATGGTTCAGAGGTGCGGAATGAAAGACAGCAAAATAGACATTGAAGACAGACTGATAGAAAATCTTGCTGTTTGTGAAGACGCGGCAAATAAGCTTGTCATGCTTGCAAAAGAGAATACCACTAACATTGAGCAGCTTGTTTATGTGAATAAAGAGGGCAATGACGAAACAATTTTCGTTTATGACTTCAAAAAAATTGCATGGAAAAGCACAGACACTTTTGACAAGCTGGCTGTTCAATTCTATAGCGATGCAAATTACGGTACTTTGATAGCTTATTACAATAAGATTCAGAATGAAGATGAAATTGAAGCCGGTACAGAAATAAGAATTCCGATTTTCACTCAAACAACAAATATTTTCAGAAACAAGATTTATTCAACGCCTGAACAAAGAGAAAATTATGGGCGTGATATACGCATGAAAGACGGTAAATTTGAACTTTTTGGTAATGATTTTGCTTTTACCGTCGGACAGGAAACTTTAGCGCAATCGATTGATAACAGACTTAATACATCTTTCAAAAAAAGAATCCGCTTGGGTGCTTATGGTATACGCGCATCAATCGGAGATACGGCAGCTGTAAATTCTTACCTAGTTTCTTCTATTGAACAGACAATACTTGAAGATCCGCGTATAAGCGCGGTAACAGGCATTGAATTCAAACATGAGGGCAGCGCTTTAACCGTTCTAGTCAAATATAAAGACATTAACAGCACTGAAAATTCGCATGAGGTATTAGTATGATAAGACGTTATGATGAAATAATGGATTCTGCTTTAGCGAATATGATTGCAAAGCAAGATATAGTCACTGATTTTAACGAAGGAAGTGGTATTCATACACTGCTTGATACATTTTCACGGCTTCTTGAACGTGCATATGTAGATGTAAGGCAGGGCTATACAGAAGCTTTGAGACTTATTCCTTATTCGCTTTTTGGTTTTCAGAAGAAAACCGGCAAAAACGCAACCGGCGCGGTTATTTTTTCGCGTGATACACCTTTTGAACAAGAAACTATCATTTTGAAGGGTACGCGCCTTACATGCGGCGATTTGACTTTTATCACAGCGGAAACCGGCTCTATTCCTGCAGGTGCTATTGATTCAGAAAGCATTGCAATTACGGCTGAATATCCGGGGAATGCCTATAATGTAGCTCCAAACATGATTAAGCGCATAGACAGTACAGTGCCTTCTGATGTTGTTAAAGTGAATAACCCAAACGCCACAACAGGCGGCAGCAATGAAGAAACAACCGAAGAAATGGACGAGCGTTTTAAGCTGCATATCAACGGTTTAAGCGGTACAAATACATGCGCTGTAAAATCGGCGGCGTTGAATATAGATGCTGTACGTTCTGTTTGTTTGCAGGAACATCCTGAACCAATAAAAGACATTTACAACATGACTTTGTATGTTGATGATGGTTCAGGTTCAGCAAGCGACGAGACAATAAAACTGGTAAGAAAAGCCATTGAAGGTGACGGTACGGAACAAAATCCGGGGCATTTAGCTCCTGGCATTAATGCAAGGGTTTTGCCGCCACAGTCTGTACCTGTGGACTTTGAGATTAAAGCGTCTGTTTATAGAACAGATTCAGACGCAGCACAGGCAGAAATAGAAACGGCCCTGATTCAGTACATAAACAGTCGCATCATCGGGCAGCCGGTTATTTTAGCTGAAATTATTCAGCAGATAATGGATTTGTCTTTTGTCAAAGATGTAAAAATAAATACACCTATAGACAACATTATTCCGTCACCTTCTCAAATTGCAAGATTTTCTACGGCGGAAATTCTTATTGAGGAGTATCGTGAATGACCGGCAATAACAGTATCGGCGATTTCATCAGAAGCATTTTTCCAGGCAAAATAGACCGCGATGATGTGTTCTTTAAGGCCCTTCTTGCAGACCGTGAAAAAAGAGATGGTACTGTAGAAAAAATGTTTCTGGATTTCCGCGCTACAAGGGAAAGATGGGGAAACCCGAATATTTATACTCAATACGGCGAACATCTTGATAAATCTCTTGATTTTTTCAGTGCCCTTCACAGACTTTACGCAGAAACGGATGAAGACATAATTTTCCGTAACTGGATTGTGTTTTATCGTCTAGGCGAGCAATTGTGGGGTGATTATTGGAACATCTTACATATTTTACGTGCTTATTTCAAAACAAAGTATGTTTATATTGTCAATAACACAGACGACATAAAGAATAATCTGCTGGAAAATGCTGATTTTGAGCATGAAGAAGCATGGAAACTTGAAGGCGCGTGCTCTTATACCAGAGCTGCAAGATTCAGCGAATGTTTAGGTATTGAGTTTGTTAATAATGGCTCATGCAAACAGACTGTAAGCCTTTCAACAAACAGAACATATTTTCTACACTTTTTCCTTAAAGGAAATATAAAAGTCAGTATAAGCAGTAACGGCAAATTCTGGAATAAGAATCTTGGCGAATTTGGCGAGTGGACAGAAGAACCATGTTTTGAATATTTCACTTGCGATGATTGGGATAATTGCAGCTTATTCTTTATTACTGATGAACAGCATACCAATATCACAATATCTTTTGAATTCTATAGAGAGAGCGCATACATTGATTATATCAGGCTGTTTCTAAAACATAATTATCCTTCTTTCAGTGTTATAGGCGTTTTTAACGGAAAATACACGAATGAAACAGCAGCATTAGCGCCATACCGTGATGATCCGGTAAACAGACTTGATTTTGATACTTTCGGCTATCAGGCAGGCGGAGAAGCTGACAGAGACCCGGCAAAACAGATTGACTATAACGAAGCGAGCTTTATAGACAATGCTGAACTAAAAGAAGGCGAGTCGCCTGTATTAGTTGACGGACAAAAAGACATAAAAGACGACGGTATAGCAACAGAACAGCCGTTCTTGGATTTCTTTGATGAAACTAAGACACTTGCGCCTGACACGCCATATCACAAAGATGATTTTATTCCAATAGATTACGATAAAGCAAGTTATTGGAATCAGGCTTTTGTTTATGGTGCTGGTGGAATCCGTTCATCAACATCATATAACGAAATTATAAACTTGGTAAAACCTGCAGGTGTCAGATATTTTACTGAAATGCTTATAAGGGAGTGTGAAGAAAGTGAGCTTAACGACGAATAAAGTTTGGGAAAACGAAATACTCAAACAACCTGACTTGGATTTTGCAAATGACAGCAATCTTTCAAATCTATCACTGATTTTCAACTATTTTTTAACGAATGGAAGAAAAGATATAAATTTTATTTTCGGCGGCAAAGTTAAGCCTTATCCATCATTGGGTATGTTCGCTTCAATTTCACCGGTTATGGCATTTGAGAAAACATCAGGGCGAATTTTTGTACAAACTGACGTTACTGAACCAGTTGAATTTGAACCGGCAGACGAAACAAGAGACAGAATCGACATTGTTGAAATAAAAGGCATTGAAGAAGACTATGACAAACAAGTAAGAGCTTTCAAAGATCCTGAAACAAAAGAAACTACTTATGCCGAAACGTTCACCAAAAAGCGCATTATCCTAGAAGCAAAGGTTAAGAAAGGCGATTATGACATGCCTGCTTCTCCTGTTGATGTGGGATGGATAAAGATAGCAGAAGTTAGAATTCCAGCCGGAACACTGAATATAACTGCTGATTTGATTAAGAATGTTACGGCAAGAGTGCCCGGCAATGAAAATGCGGACTGGACTGCAAATATCCATGAAACATTTGAACCGCGGACAGCCGAAGCACTTAACATGAAAACTGAAACTGTCTATTCAGTTGAACAGAGAGTAACAGATGAAATTTGGTTAAACGGTAAGAAATTCTATCGTAGAACCATAATTTTGAATCAAGATAATTTTTCACAAACAGATTTTATCGGACTTCATGGTGGTGTTTATACCGTTGATGCTGATTTATCGGATGTAGAAGAATTGTTTGTTGATACAGAATTATCCTATATCAAACTTGCTGACAATGTATACAGAAGGTTTGTTTCTGGTGCTATGGACGGCCAAAACAAAATCCGCCTTGAAAGCAATGAAACCAATCTTGATAACTACGAAGGCAGACTCATAATAAAATATACACTTAAAGGAGATGAAGAATAATGGAATTGAGTAAGAATTTATCAACAGCTACAGTATTTGACAACGAAATTATGAAGCGTTCTGATTTCCAGTACGGATATGACGGCGCTTTCCGCAATGCGGCCCTTGTAATTCAGAAATTGATTTATGACGGGAAAAATGACTTTGTTATAGGTGGTGTTGTAAAGCCGTATATTTCTGGCGGTATGAATATTTCAATTTCTCCACTTATGGCTTATGAATGGACGACAAAGAATATTGTTGTTGAAAGCGGTATAACAGAACCAATTTCGCTTGAAGATGCAGATGATCAGTATTCACGGCGCGACACAATCGAAATAAGAGGTGTTGAGCAGGAATTTGACAGTCAGACACGCGCTTATAAAGACCCTGAAACCGGCGTAAAAACTTTTGCTGCAACCAATACAAAGAAAAAAATTGTACTGGATGTAAAAGTAAAAAAAGGCTCAAGAGGTTCAGACATTGCGCCGCCGGTTGATAAAGGATATGTAAAGCTTGCTGAAATTTTTATTCCTGCAGGTACTCTTAATATCATTGAGTCAAACATTTTCAATATTTCAGCAAGATTTGCAGAAAGTGAAAATAAAGAATGGACACTGGATAAAACCGGTGTATTCAACCCACAGGATATTTCATTTTTGATGAAAATATTCTGTTTGGGGCACAATGACGATGGCACTCACAAAAAGGGCAGCATTACACGCGATGCAATTGCTCTTGGTACTGGTGCAAATGAACTCAATGCAACAAATATACCTGCCGGTGTTAGTTTGTGGGTTGGCAATCAGCATTTTGAATCAACTGCCGTTATTTCTACATTGCTTGAGTGTATGGGTGTTCTTGCAAACGATGCAAAGCCATATGCAAATAATATTTTAAGTAGGTATGAAAGACTTGAAATAACGCCGCGTGCTGCATCAACACAGAATATTAATATTATTACAGGTGGCGAAGTAACTATTGATGGCATTCATTGCCCTGATGGTTCGCTTGTCTTTTTGAAAAACCAGACAAACGCAATCGAAAATGGATTCTGGAAAGTTCGCACAGGGCAATGGGTAAGATGGGAAGGCTTTAGAGCTGAAAATATTAACTGTTTTGTATACAAATTTATTGTTGTACCAAACGGTAAAACAAATGGAGGTTCTGTTTTCTATCTTGAAACTGATACTTGTGTTATTGATAAGGATGAACTGCATTTTCAGAAAGTTACTCTTTTTGAGGAATCATCATGCAATATTTTAGCATTTACAAACAAGGTTGTAGAGGTTTCATCATGGACACAAGATTCACCATATATTGATTATCCTTACAGAGCTGCTATTGCTTGTGACGGTGTAACGGCTGATTATAGCTCTGATGTTCGGTTTGATATGGCAACAGTTATAAGCGGTGAGTTGTCTACTGTAACCGATACAATAGACGGCAAAGTATACATTTATGCAAATATTTTGCCGGTGAATAATATTAATATTCCAGTAATAATTGCAACAAAAGTAAAATAAAGCTACAATCGAATTAAGATTTGTCTTGCAAAGACAGTCATTGCTTTAACAGGTAATGGCTGTCTTTTTTTTTGCTTATGAGGGAGGAAAAACATGAGTAATAAATTGGAAGACTTAAAACCGGCAATCAAATCAAAAGCTGCAAAAGCAATTGAGATGATGAACCTTAGCCCTGAACTCAAAGCGCTCGGCGTTGAAAAAGTAGCTGTTTCAGAAACAAAACGGGCACTTGCCGTTCAAATGGCTTATTACAGCCGTTCAAGAATGCAGCCTAGAGACGTAAAAGCAATGTACAAGGCTGCCGGGCTTTATGAACCGACAGACAAGGAATGTTGCACGCCTTGTACATGGACACTGCAAAGCAAGCATCTTGAAGGGCTTGCAATTGATATTGCTCCAGTAAAAAACGGTTCTATATGGTGGAGTGCGCCTATAGAAGTATGGCAAGAAATAGGCCGCATCGGAAAAGAAGCCGGGATGTTTTGGGGCGGAGACTGGAAAAGCAAAGACTGCCCACATTTTGAAGTGTAATTCATTTAATGGAGGTTATAAATGGATTTGATTGATTTTACTAATTATATTCCGCATGTAGTTGTTGCTGCGGTAATTCTTTGCATCATCTTTGTGTATTTGACACAGAGCGTTGTAGCTGTTTTTGAAAACAAGATTGAAAAGAAAACCGGGAAACAAATCAAAATCTTTGATCATAAAAAAATCTGGTTGTCTTTTTTCTGGTGTGCTGTTTTGACTTTTATTCTGGTTATTTCTGGATTTATCGAAAAGTCACAGGCACTTTTTTATGGTTTTGCGATTATGGGTTTGTCAACATTTTTCTATGAGACAGTGTTGAAGCGGTTCGGTATGTTAGAGGATAAGGAATGAATGAAAAAATTAAGAAATTTCTTAAAAAAATCGGTTTGTGTCTTGCTTTTGTTTTTATTGGTCTTGCCGGTTTCTTCGCAGGCACTAAACAGCGGCACTCTGATGATAAGAGAAAGCGAGCTGAATCTATTGGAGATGAACTTGAAGCTCTTGGAGAGCATCAACGCATATCAGCTGAAAGACTTAGAGAGGGTATCGAATCAGTTGATAGAATCCGAAGCCGAGAAACTGAAAGCGGAAGAATCATACGAGAATGTCAAGATATTATTGCAGGAATCAGAGAAAGAGCGGAAAAAGGAACTGATTGAAGCAGGCGGAATTGCCTTTGCAATTGGCATATTTTTCGGTAGTCTTCTCTATGGTTTAAGCCGATAAAAAACTGAAAGTAACCGGGGTTTCCCGGTTGCTTTTTTCCAATTTCGAGTGTAAGCTGAAAGAGTACAAACATAAGTTTATGCACACAGTTTGTGTGCATAAGCGTGAGCATAAATATACAAATGTTCTTACACTTGTATATACTAAAATTGGTAAAATTTCATACATTTTGCATTATATATACGCAAAATCACGTATATACAAGGGTAGGCTATGGGTATTCAGCCAATTAGACTGTAGAAAATCTGATTTTGTAATTTTCTAAATAGTTGCGTTGCAATGAATTAGAAAAGCATACCAAATTAAACCCTTGTATTTTGCGTAGTTTGTGCATAAAATGTGCATAAACCACATCAAAATCGAGGGTTTTTTTATGATTAAGCATCTTTATCAGCGGACTTTGAAGCATAACGGAAAAAGCGTAAAGGCTTGGTATTTCTGGTATTATGATGAAGACGGAAAGCAGGTTAGAAAATCTTGTGGTCAGAACGGCAAGCCATGTCTGCTAAAAAGAGAAGCACTGGCATATCTTGACAGCCTTAAAGATGATGAACTTGTAACAAAAAAAAGCAAGGTAACTTTAAGGGAATTTTGCGCTGGAATGTATGACGCTGATTCAAGATACCTTACAAAGCTTAAAAACAAGGGCGTTGTCTTTACCGACTTGACCAGAAGACAGAAAGCAACATATCTAAGATATATCTTAGACAGATTCGGCGATATACCGGCAAGCGATATTGATATAGGTGTTATAGATGATTGGTTGCTTGAATGGAATAGAAGCAACAGCTGGCGAAACAATTTGCTTGCTGTTGTTTTGGCCATTTGCAAAGAGCTTTATATATATAAGCTGATAGACAAAATGCCTGATATTGAAAGTTACAAAAGGATAGACCAGAAATCAAAAGGCATTCTTTTGCCGGATGAAATAGGCCGGTTATTCCCGAACAATTACAACGAAATTTGCAGACTTTGGAAAGTCAACGATTTTGATTCTGATTATCAAAACTATGTATTTGCAACAATGATTTATTTAATCTTGAGTACCGGAATGCGCAGCGGTGAAGCGCGCGCAATAAAATACGAGCAGTTTATAAAGCGCGATGCAATTCTTATCAATGCTATGTTTGACGGTGACGGGCAAAGAGTTTCTCATCTTAAAAAAGGCAATGAAATCAACAAGAAATGGCGCATTGCAATTTTGCCGGAAAAAGCAATAAATATGCTGCAAACCATGCACGATTTGCAAATTCCGCATAATACTGATTTTGTGTTTGAATATAATGGTATGCCATACGGCGGAGAATACCTAAACAGGCATTTTAAAGTTGTAATGCAGCATAACGGAATCGATACGCAAAACCGCAATATAACTTTGCATTCTTTGCGCTACACTTATAACACCATGATGAAACGTGAAATTTCTGGTGAAGACTTGCGCCTGATGTTGGGCCATACAAGCGAAAGAATGACAGAACACTATGATAAATCTGTAATTACTGATAATTTACCTAATTTATTGGCAAATAAAGATATTATAGACCATATTTGGCGATAAAATTTCGTAAAATTAGAGTTAAAAGCTTGACCGCAAAACAGAGAGTGTATTAAAATATCTGTAAATAAAGAAAAATTACATGATATTTCTTTATTTGAATAACTCTTACATACAAAAAGGCGGAAAAAGCTAATGGAAGTAAAGACATTCCAGAATGCTGACAATGGCTACATTGTCAGAGGTGTATGCAACAAAGGCAACGAAAAGTTTTTTTCTTTGTCTGACATTGCTCTTTTGTTTGGCTACAAAAAGGGCTTGAATTTCATTCCTAAAGCAATGGCAAAAGGCGTGAAAAAAGTCAAGATTGAAATTCCTGATAAAAAGGGCAGATTGCAGCCTATGGCATTTATTGCCGAAAAGGATATTTTGAAGATTCTTTCAACAAAGAGAGATATTGCAAAATATTCAAATCAGATAAACTTTATGAAAGATGTTTCTGAGCAGCTTGCAAAGCTTGCATTAAAAGAACCTGCTGAAACACTTGATGCAGCTCCAACAAAATCTGTTTCCAAGAAAAACATGACAATTGCTAAAAAGACTGAAAAGAAACTTGTTGAAAGGAAAGCAGCAAAAACTGCTCTCAAGAAAGATGTTGAAAAAGCTGAAAAGAAAGAAGTCAAGAAAGAAGCCGCGAAAGCAAAAGCAGAAAATAAGACTGCCAAAACAGAAGCCGGAAACAAAGAACAGCCGAAAAGACAGTACATGAGCGTTTCGGGCTTTGCCGCTATGATCATGCAGCTTGTCAACAAACAAAACCTCGTGATTGTGCCTGATGAAGCAATGAAAGCCAACGGCTAAAAAAAGCAACTTAGATAATACTACCATGCAGAAAAGCAGATTCAGCCATGCCGCGAATCTGCTTTTTTTTACTTAAAACTTGACAATACGTAATAATACGTATATAATAAAATTACAGAGGGGTTTATGAAAGTTTCGGAAATGGTAAGAAAAATTAAGAAAATCGGGTGCTATATCGTTGAACATGGTGCAGAACATGATAAATGGTACAGCCCTGTAACTGGAAAATTTTTCAGAGTTCCGAGACACCAAAGCAAAGAACTGCCTACCGGCACGGCTAACAGCATTGCAAAAGATGCTGGATTGAAATAGGGGGTGTTTATGGCAAAATATGTATATCCGGCGGTATTTACACCAGAAGAAAATGGTTTATTTTCGGTCAATTTTCCTGATATTGAAAGCTGCTATACTTGCGGCGACAATCTTGAAGATGCTATAAGAATGGCCGAAGATGTGCTTGCATTTACGCTTTATGATTATGAAAAAAAAGGTGAAAAAGTTCCGCCGCCGTCTGCATCTGAAAGCATTGCGTTAAAAGACGGTGAATTTGTCAGCTTTGTACGGTGCGACACAATAACCTATCAGCGCATGAACAATACACGCGCGGTAAAGAAAACTCTTTCCGTTCCAGAATGGCTTAATGATATGGCAGAAAAAGCCGGAATTAATTTTAGTCAAGTTCTGCAAGAAGCATTGCGCGAGAAATTAGGCGTTGCATAATAAAACAAGGGCGGCATTTAGTGCCGCCTTTTTTTATATTAACCGCCAACCTTTTAAGCGTTTTGCTTGTTCTTTTCAAGAGCGGCATTTTCTGCCGCCATTTGTTCAATTACTGCAAGTATTGTCTTTTGCTGTGAAGGTTCAAGTCTGCCGAAAAGAGAAAGAAATTTTCTTTCTTCATTGCTATACGCTGATTCTTTTCCGGTAATAAGCCATTCTACAGAAACATCAAGATATTGCGCAATTTTAAGGCAAATATCACCGGCCGGAATTGTGCCACGTCTTATCCAGTCTGTAATAGAAGTAGACGATAAGCCTAAATCTGAACAAAGTGCAGCTCTTTTGAGGTTCTTTTCTTTTAAAGTCGTATCAATTCTTACTACGAAATCAGTCATAGCCTTGTATTTATTATCGAAAGAAAAATTGGCAAATGCTGAATTTTTTTCTTGACAGAATTGGCAAACGCCATTATAACTGTATATGTAATTGGCAAGTGCCAATTATTGATTTTGTGCTGACTGACTTGCTGATGGGGTATCTACAGGTTTGTTTCATAGGATTTTCTCCTACTTGCACGGTAGTCTACATCCTGCCGTGCAAGTTCTTTGAAAAGGGAACGCCGGGCAAAAGTAGTACACTACTTTTAGTTCATGCTTGACAGCATGAACTAAAGGCAAGCTAAACAAGATTCAGCATTTAATGAAACTAAGAGCCGTGAAAGTTAGCTCAGTTCTTCCACGGCTTTTGCGGTGGCTTCTTTTGAAGTTTTGCCCCTGACAACTGAGCAGTCAGGGGCTTTTTTTTTGAGGTTTGTCAAATATGAATAACTCAATGTCTATAACAGAAGCATTAGAAGTTATGCAGAAATGCAGTGCTGACTTTGAGAGATTTGAAGAAAAGGCAAATGACAATGTTTTCATGCAGGAATTGAAAAAGCTCATTCTTATAGCGGAGCTTAAAAAGCAATGGTACACGCTAGAGGAATGTGCAGAGCTTAAAGGCGGCGGCGCTTTGAATACTTATAAAAGCATCCGTTTTTATCAGCCAAAAGGCGGAATTCCTGACGGCCGCGTTTCTGGGCGTAAAGTGTGGAGCAGAGAAACTGTAGCAGAATGGCTGCCTATAACTGATGATGAATTGCCGAGATACCATCAAAAATATAATACAGGGGCTACAAAGCGATGAATAATACAGAAATAAAGAAAATGCTTCTTTCTTTGCATGATTGCAAGGATAAGAATTTCAGCGTAACCATGACGGGCAAGAAAAGCAGAAAAGTGAACGGGCTTTATAAGCCTGCTACAAAAGAAATTCTGCTGCATAACAGAAATTTCGGCAGTGAAAATGAGCTTGTTTTTACGGCTATCCATGAGTTTACACATCATATTATGTGTACAGAACCAGAAAAGCCGGTAAGAGGGCATTCTGTGGCTTTTTGGGCGTTTTTCTATGACTTGGTAGACAAAGCCGAATCAGCAGGAATTTATTCACGCGCAAGGTGTACCGAAACACAGGAACTTATAAAAGAAGCTAAAGAACTTCAAAACGCCATTATTGAAGCACAAAAGAAACTTGGTGAAGTTATAAGCAAGCTTCAAAAAACATGCGCTGAAAACAATGAGCGCATTGAAGACGTTCTTGAGCATGACCTGCAGATAACACGCGAAAAGGCACGGGATTTTGTCAAAATGGCTGGTAATGAAAACGCCGTATCTGACGAAATGGATAAGGCTATTAAGAGTGCCAAAGACGTTATGATCCAGCAGGCAGCAAAACAAGCAGCAGCAGACGGAAAAACCGTTAAACAGGTAAAAGCTATTGTAAAGGCAAAACCGAAAGCACAGCCCTGCGATAATGGCTTAGATTCAATACAAAAGCTTCGGCGTGAAAAACTAAGGCTTGAATCAACGATAGACCGGCTTAATGACAGGCTTGAAAATGTCATAGAAACATTGCACAGCATGGAGGATGATGAAGACAATGAGCAATAAACAGGTAAAGAAGCTTAGGCAGTATGTAAGACGAAAAGAAGCTTTGCTTGTGTCACAAAGCTGGAATTGCTTTTTTGACACAGTAAGGAAGCTGAAATTTAAATACAGATTAAAACTTGCCTGGTACATTCTCACAAAGCAAGATATGCGCGGCTTGGAAAATAAGGCGGCTAAGAAAGCCGCAAAAAGAGCAGCAAAGGCAGTAAAAGCATGAATCCGAATGAATACCAGAAAAAGGCACATTCATTTGCTTATTATGAAAAACCCTGCCTTGTGTCTGAAAACAACATGCACGCGCATTTCAAACAGGCAAAAGTAAAGGAATCATGTGATTGGGCCTATCCGTGTTTGGGTTTAAGTGAAGAAGCTGGCGAATTGAACGGAAAATTTGCCAAAATTTTAAGGGATAAGCACGGTGTAATTTCATCAAAAGACAAAGAAGCAATTTCAAAAGAAATTGGTGACTGCTGCTGGATGATTGCAGAAATTTGCACGGTCTTAGACTTAAAGTTTGAAGACGTTCTAAAACAGAATATTGCAAAGCTTGAAGACCGCAAAGCCCGAAACGTTCTTAGCGGTTCAGGCGATAACAGATGATTTCTATCGCCGTCGGCGTATAGATAAAACACTGTGCCCGTATGGGTGAGTGAAAAACTAAAGGGGATAAACAGCAAGCAGAAAAGCTTGCGTTTTCTGATGTTTTAATAGCCTTGAAAGTAGCGCCTTTCACAAGGCTAAAGTAGTAATAGTTTTAGCTGTTTTCCGGGCAGCCGTTGACATGTTTTTCCCTGCAACCCACTCGGTTTTTCATGCGAAGCAACACTGTCTGTCAAAAGACAACCGGTTTTATTTTTTTTGATTGAGGTTTATTTAAGTGAAGTATCGGGATTTGTTTAATGAAATTCAATTAAGCCGTGATTATTTGGAAGACAAAAGAACCGGCGTTAATTGGCGGTACAACGTCAACAAAACAGAAAGAAGGGTTTTTGTTGAACTTCAAGAGACAAAAACACTTAAAGACTGGCTTTTTAATTTTATGTTTATACCAGTGCCCTTTAAGACAGCAGACAATAAAACTGTCTGGGTAACTCTTGGCTTTTTGCTTATGGCAAAAGCCGCTTTTAAATATATTTTGATTGATTATGACGTAGACTTGGAAGAATATGCTGCTTATGACTGGTTTTTAACCGGATGGAGTCAGGGCGCGCCGGTTTGTGCAATTATCGGTAATATGTTGAAAAAATCAAAAGGCCTTAAAGTGCACTATATCGGCTATGGTTGCCCGGCGTTCTGCTTTGGCAAAAAGAGTGTCAAAAGGCTTTTTTCTGTATTTGAGACATGTATTTCTTTCTTGTATGAAAGAGACTGGATAAAACATCTTATTCCATTTTGTAGGAGGACAGAAACAGTAACGGTTAAGCCGTGGAATGAACCTAAAAATCTTGATCAGCGGCATAGGGTCTATAGCAAGGCTGATTATGTCAATGAGAAGTTTTAAGGCAGAAGATTTTTAATATCAGATACGAGCTTTTCATATTTTTGTCTGTAAGTATCTGAATCTTTGCCGGTAACAAGGTATTCGACGGTAGTATTTAGCGCTTTAGCGATTTTGAGTGCGGTATAAACATCTGGGGTTAAATCCTTAGAAAACCAACCTCTTACTGTATTGACTGAAATGTTTATTTTTTCAGCCAGTTCTTTTTGGGTAATTTGATTTTTGGCTAATTCATTTTTCAAATTTTCTAAAAAGATATTCATACTAAAGAAAATATATCACAAGTGATGAAAAATGTCTTGACATTACATCATAAGTGATGTATATAGAGATTATAACCAATCACAAGTGATTGATTGTATTCAGAAATCACTTGTTAAGTGATTAACAAAGACAGTTTGAAAAAAACTTCGACTTTTTCAAGCTGTTTTTCAGCTAAAAGCCTTGCAATTCACCCTGTCGAAGCGGAAAGAGAAATCTTTCCGAGGGTGGTTGCAGGGCTTTTTTGTTACAAGGAGATTTAATGAAAGCAGAACCAATTGAAAATGTTACAAAGTGGAAGAAAGTTCATGCTCATACTTTTGAGCGAGTAATTTCACTTTTGCAAACAATTCTTCTGGTGTGCTTATTTTTGGCACAATGCCTAATTCTTTCAAGAATTTAAGTTCGTCAAAAGCTAAACTAAAAGCTTCGGCTTTGATTTGTGCTTTATTCATAGGGCTTATATCCTTAAAAAAACAATCACCGCTCGGTCGCCAAACTTACACGGTGAAAGGAGTGCTTATGAACAACTCGATTATAAAATCGACTGATACATCAAAAACTTTAGATAATTTTCAAGCACAGATAACTGTGTCTGAAAAAGACGGAATTCAGACCGTTTCAGCTCGTGAACTGCATGAAAAGCTTGAAAGCAGTAAACGCTTTTCAAAATGGTGGGAGCGCTTCGCATCTTACGGTTTTGAAGAAAATACAGATTTTACAAGTGTACCTTTTAGTACGGTTGTAAATAATGGTGCTTCCAGAGAGATAGGAGATTATCAAATCACTATTGAAATGGCTAAACAGATCTGTATGCTCCAGAGAAGCGACAAGGTCAGGGAATACCGGGAATATTTCATCAAACTTGAAAAGGCATGGAATACACCTGAAATGGTTATGGCCCGTGCCCTGCAAGTTGCCAATAAAACCGTAAACGATGTGAAAGAACGTCTTGCACAGGCAGAAAAACAGCTTGTTGAGCAAAAACCGAAAATTGACGCTTATAACAATCTTATTGACCGCAGTAAGCTTACTAATTTCCGCGACATGGCGCAAAAACTCGGAATGAAGCAGAGTGAATTCATGACTCTGCTCAAGTCAAAGTACATATACAAAAACAGTATAGGCGAATACAGAGCATATGCAGACTACCAGAAAATGTTTGCTATACGCACTTATTCTAAGGGCGTTGATAAAACAGGTGATCAGCTGCTCTTAACTCTCACAGGTGTCTGCTATTTCCTTGCAAGATACGGTAAAGACAAAGCAATTACCGTTACGGCTGATAAGTGGATTGACAAAAACCTGCCGGAGCTTGCCCATGTCAACATTTGAATACACGCACAAGCAAATTCGGCATTGCGTAGAAAACGCAAAGCATTATCGGGTTGTCTGTGATAAATCACTTACAGATTTTTGGGAAAATGCGGCTGTTGGTTTTCAAAGACGTTTAGGAACAATGTCTTTGGAAGAAGCAAACACAGAAAAGGAATAACGTAATGACAACATTTACACCTATAAACCAATTTGAAGATGAAGAAAAATGGCTTGAATTGCGCCGTACCGGAATAGGCGGAAGCGACGCAGGTGCAATAATGGGAATGAACAAATACGCAAGCCCATTGACTGTCTACATGCAGAAAAAAGGTCTTGACGTGCTCAAAGGGAACAATGCTACAAAATGGGGGCACATTCTTGAAGACCCTATTAGAAAAATGACAGAAAAAGAGCTTGGCGTAACAATTGAAACCGTCGGCGGCATGTTTACGAGTGTAGAAAACCCGTTTATGAATGCAAATCTTGACGGCATTTGCCATGCAGAAAATCAGGTAACAATTGACGGCGTAACTGTTCAGGGGATAGGCGGCTACGAGATTAAGACAAGCGGAAACGGCGAAGGTTTTGGAGACGACGAGATTCCAGATTCTTATTGGGCACAGTGTCAGCATTATATGGCTGTTATGGGCTACAGCTGGTTTATTCTGACTGTTTTCTTTCTTACATCAAGAACCGGCAAGCATTACATCGTAGAGCGCAATGATAATTTTATTGAACGCCTTATACAAACAGAAAAAGATTTCTGGTTCAAGTTTGTCGAACAGAATGAATTTCCAGCGCCGACAGGCATAGAGCAAGAAGCGGCCTATCTTAAATCGCTTAACTTTGCTGACAGTGTTGAGCTGGATGATGAAGCTAAAAATCTTGTTTATCAAGAGCGCGCTTTAGCAGAAAAAATCAATGAGCTTCAAAAACAGCATGAAGCTGTTAAAAATCAGATTCTTATTAAGCTTAATCAGGCTTCAGGCGTTTCAGATTCAACTAAAACAGTTGCAACCGTCGGAAATTTCAAGATTTTACTGACTGAACAGGTTAGAAAATCCGTCGATACAACAAAGCTCAAAGCAGATGGCTTGTATGAGCAATACGCAAAAGAATCATCATACAAGGTTTTGCGCATAAGCGGCGGAAAAGGAAAAGACGAATGAAAACTTTCTGGTGTGACGTTGAGACAACCGGGCTTGAAACTTCTGATTCAGGCGTTTTTCAGGTGGCTTGTATATGTGTTTACGGTCAAAACGGCGTGAGCAATTCAATTGAGCGTGTGTTTTACATGAATCCTTTTGATATTCCGTATGTGAAATTTCACGAATCAGCATACGAAATTCACGGAATTTCACAGGAAACTATAGAAAACTTTGCGCCGTCAAAAGAAGTTCTGGCAGAAATGCACAATTTCTTGAAACAGGTAAAAGAAATTGACTTTGATGAAAAGCTGCATTTTGCCGGTTATAATTGCGGTTTTGACTTTAAGCATCTAAAAGCCATGTTTGACTATTGGAAGCTGGATTTTGACAGTTTCTTTGAGCCAAAACTAATTGATGTATTTGAGCAGGTAAAGGCAGCCGGAAAAGCACGGATTTTGCCTTATCTGCCAAACAGAAAGCTTACAACCATTGCGAAAGCGTTAAATGTCAAGCTGGACAATGCGCATGATGCAATGAATGACATTAGAGCAACAAAAGATGTTGCAAAAGCGCTTTATTTGAAAGGCGTAAAACTTTTTTAAGGAGCAAACACTATGAACATGAAAAACAATCAGTACCAGAACCAGAGACAGGGCGGCAATCAGAACAATTTGCCACAGAATCAGCAGGAAAAAACAACATCCTTGCGCAATTGGATTGCTAAAATGAGCGATCAGATTAAAACAGCCCTGCCAAAAAATATTACGCCGGAGCGCATGACACGGATTGCACTTACAGCAATTTCTAAGGATGTTAAGCTTGCAAGTTCTACACCTGAAAGTTTTCTTGGTGCTTTGTTGACAAGCGCACAGCTTGGCCTTGAATGCAATACACCACTTGGGCAGGCGTATCTTATCCCATATTTCAACGGGAAAAAGCAGCTTGTTGAAACACAGTTCCAGCTTGGCTATCAGGGCCTTCTTGACTTGTGTTATCGCACAGGACAGTACAAGGCTATTCAGGCCCGTGTAGTTTATGAAGGTGATACATTCAGTTATTCATACGGATTAAACGAAAAACTTGAGCATATTCCGCAAAATGTGACAGAAAAGCCAATTTATGTTTATGCCTATTACGAGCTTACAAACGGCGCAAAAGCTTTTGAAGTTATGTCATGGGAAGCAGTTCAAAACCATGCAAAAAAATATTCTCAAAGCGTTCAGAAAGGCTACACATCGCCGTGGACAACAGACCCGGAAAGCATGGCAAAAAAGACAGTGCTTAAAAAGGTTCTGAAATATGCGCCTAAAACCGTAGAAGTTGCTGAATCAATCAATACTGACTCGGCCATTATAAGAACAAACATTGTTCAGGATGGCAATAATACAAGCTATTTCAATGACTTGGACTTTTCGCCTGAAAACGTTATTGACGTTAAAAACGATGAAAAACAGCCGGAACAGATTCAACAGCCTGTTAATTCAAACAATACCAGACAGACTCAACCTGTAGAATTCAGCAACGAGGAAGAAATGGGCGCTGACGAAGCTTTTGAAATGCAGGCACAAATGGCACAGGGCGGAATTCCTGACGGTATTTTTTAATTTTTCTGAAAAAGAGGTTTTTGAACTATGAATGCACAATTAACGAATACACAACTAACACTTGTTGTAAAAGAAAAGACTCTTGGCAGCCTTGTTACTAATGCGCTTGAAATTAAAGATTTTGTTGCGGCAAAGCTTGAGACTTATTCTGTAGACAATTATCAGGGCGATGCAAAACAGGCAGCTAACGACAAAGCTGAATTGAATGCCGCTGCTAAAAAGCTTAACGATGAAAGAATTAAGCTTGAAAAAGAATTCAACGCGCCGTTTCAGGAATTCAAATCAATTGTTGATGAAACCTGTAAAATGATAACAAGCGCATCAGCAAAGCTTGACGCAATTGTAAAAGAAAAAGAGCGTCAAGAAAAAGATGCAAAACGTCAAGAAATTCAAGAAATTTGGAACAGCAAGAATTTCAATCTTGTGAACCTTGACCGCATTTTTAATTCTAAGTGGCTGAATAAATCTGTCAAACTGTCAGCTATTGAGAAAGAAATTGACAGCATTATTAACAGCATTAATACAGACCTGCAAACACTGGACTCATACAGTGAAGATACAACACAGCTTAAAGAAATATATTTATCAACTTTAAGCCTGCAGGCAGCACTTAACAAAGGCGCTGAATTAAAAGCAAACCGTGAACGAATTGCCGCTATGGAAGCGCAAAAACAGGCAGAAGCAAAAAAGGCTGAACAGGCTGCAATTAATCAGTGCCCTGCAAAAGAACCTGAACAACTGGAATTAAGGCCTGTAAACGCTGTTAATAAGCCGGTATACCGTTTTGCAGTTTGTGGAAATGAGCATGATCTGGCAACTATTGCAGAGATTGCAAACTACATGGGCCTTGTTAATAAGCCATTATTGAGTTTTGAAGGCAATGCCTCCGAAATGTGCCGCTTTAAGGAACTCATGGAAAAGAACGGTCTTTGTTATGCAAAGAATCAAATTCTTGTGCTTGATGTAAAACAGAAGGGCTAAGAATGAGCAAAGAATCGTTTGTTTTGTATCGTTCTTTCCATGAAGCTCTTAAAGATTTAACCAGAGAACAATACGGAAATGTAATGTTTGCTATAAACGAATATGCACTTAATCAGGTAGAAGTTGAGCTGGAAGGCGTTGAAAAAATGGCTTTTACTCTGATTAAGCCGCAACTCGATGCAAATATCAGAAAACAAGATAACGGCAAATATGGAGTTTTGGGCGGAAGACCTAAAAAAGAACAAAACCCAAAACAAAACGAGGGTTTTAAAAATAAAAACCCTATGGGTTATTTTTTTGAAGAAAATAAAAACCCTAATGAGAATTTAAATGCTAATGAGAATGAGAATGAGAATTTAAATGAGAATGAGCAAGAAAAAGAGAAACAACAAGATAATATTCAAGAATCTTGTAATTCTCAAATTTCTCTCTCTCAAAATTTTGTTCTTGATATAAGTATTAACAAAGATTGTGCAAAACAAGTCTTTGATGTGCTTAGTAAAAACAATCTGCCTAATTGTTCTGGCAACTTTGATTCGTTTTGGGACAGAGATTTTACGACAGCTATGGAAACGCTGAATAATACACCAGAATTAAAGGGCTTGCACAGCAATGATGTGCTTGGAGCAGTGCAAAATTATGCAGCTGTCTTAAAAAATCCGGGTACATGGCATGGTTGGAAGAACAAAAAGAGCTTTGACATGTTTGTTTCCTGGGAACGCTTCAAAAGTTTTTTGCCGGATAACTTTTGTCTTGACAATTTCATTGACCGTGAAACAGCGCAACAGACACGGGCTTCGCCGGAAAGCAAAGACGTTAAACCTAAAAAGCGCTGCCCTGTATGCGATGCAATTGTCGATGAAGTATCGCAAATTTGTGTTCATTGCGGTTATGACTACAGCATTTCAGCAATCGAATACAAAAAAGAGCTTGTGTCGCCGGAAAAGGTAACACGTACAATACACAATTTTTTCGGCAATATGGCTGAAAAGAAAAAAGAGCTTGAAAAAAAGCTTGAGGAAATGGACGAAGAAAATGCCGGAAGTCTTTGAATATAAGCCGCGTTTTAGCGTTAAATCGCCTATGAATTTAAGACAATTAGCAGAATATTCAGGCAGAACACTTACATCGCTTGAATCAATGGCATTTGCAATGCGCTTAAAACACGTACAGGGCACACAAAAATATTCTGTTGCATCATGCAACAAGCTGCTTAATAGCTCAAAATTGCGCATAAATTGGCAGATTGAAGGCTATTACAACTTAAAAACTGTTGCTGATATGTGCTGTGTTTTGCCCGGCACTGTAAGAAACATTATAAAGCGCGAAAAGATTGAGTATAGGCGGCAAAATTTGGGAGAAGACGGGGCGGTTTGGATAAATCTTGAAAACTTAAAAAAGATTCAGGTTATTGTCAAACAGTCTTGTCGGGTTAAGTGCATTGAAGAACCAACAAAGCAAGTTGATTTTGCAGCATGGTTAGCGAGTCAGAAAAAGAAACATCCGCTCGTAAAAGATATTCGATGTTTTGATGAAAATTATTTTCCTGAATCTTTGCCACTGTGCTTTATCGACATGGAGATATGAAATGAAAAAGAAACAACTTAGATATTGGGAGCAGGTAGAAAATGAATAGTGATTTTACTAAATGGCTTAAAACAGAAGAAACGCTTGATGCTAAAAAATTTGGACAACCGATTTATTCTGTCAACGATATGGAAAAAGCTTTTAATGCCGGGAAGAAACTCAATCAACCAACAGTTGAAGAAATGCTTGTACGTCTTTCTAAAGGCGGTTACGTTGTGCTGCAATCAAAAACCAGCGCCGAAACGAAAACAGAAAAAGAGAATTGAGGAATTGGAAGCTGAAAACGAGCGTATCAGGAATGACAGAACAACGGACGTTAGGAAGTCTGACTGCATAAAATGTAAAGGTTTAGAGGGTGTTAGAGATGAAAAAATTTAATGAAACTTGCGACAAAGATTGTGTCGTTCATAAGTTGGTTACACATAATACGTGTATTTTCTGCGATTCAATACGCAACTCGCCTCACATAGACGTAAAAGGAATGTCTGATAAAGAGATTATAAAAATGCGAGAAGACGTAGAGCGTGAAATGGACTGATGGAGGAGAACAATGAAGAGCGTTATTCCAAAACGGCTTGCAGAATATTTTCAGTCTGTCAAAGCGGTCTATTACAAAAAAAGCGGTATGTACGCATACCCTTCTGACTTAGAACGTTTGCATGAGGAAATTATAAAGGTATGCAACGATAACAGACTGCTTAAAGAAAAAATCCAAAATACGAACGATTACCGAAGCGTAAAAGACGCTTTGCCGCCGTCTGACGGCATTTTCTACGACGTTATGGTAATTCTCTATCAAGACAACATAAGCGGCGGCTGGAACTATTACAGAGGTCAGTACCAGAATGGCTTTTTCTTTGCTGACGGCAATATGTTTCGGATAGAAGAAGATTTCCGCTGTTCTTGGTCACAGCAGAAAGTTATTGCATGGAAATATCTTGAAAAGTGCACGAATGCACAGATTGATGAATTCAGAGAAAAGGCAGGGTGTTTAATATGAAAGTTGACTATGAGGGTAGTTTTTACATAAAGGTTAAGAAATGAATCACTATATATTGAGGACAGTAAAAGAAATAAGCACCGGAAGAATAGGAATTGTTATTG
>JAZSBI010000013.1:0-7411 GCA_045602345.1 Acutalibacteraceae bacterium
ATAACTAGGAGAATTTAAAATGATGTTAGAGTTGAAGCAGTTATCAGTTGATGATGGAATAGATATTTATAATATGCTACAAGAAATTCCGGCTCAGGAGAATGGATTACTTAATAAAGCTAATGGATTAACGTATGATGAATACAAAGAATGGCTAATTGAAAAACAAATAGACTCTGAGCAAGAAGGTATCGTAGATGGTTGGAAAGTACCTTCTACAACTTTTTGGCTATATGCTGATGGTATTCCTGTTGGGTTTGGTAGCGTTAGACATTTTTTAACTGAGGCGTTGAGCAAGGCGGGTGGACATATAGGATACGGAATTGCACCTCAGTTTCGTGGAAAAGGATATGGCAATGAGATATTAAGATTATTGCTTAATGAGGCGCATGAAATTGGAATAGAAGAAGCACTAGTAACTGTTCGTTTAGATAATACAGCATCTCAAGCTGTAGCATTGGCAAACGGAGGTATTATCACCGAAAGAACAGATGAGAGAGTGTTAATATGGATTAATACAGAAAATAGATAGGAATTAAATCCCAATTTGTAGAACAGAAAAGAAGGCAAGGGCATCACTATTATATAAACAAAACTGTGCTAGAAAGTTTAAATGATTTTATAGGTTCAATTTTGAAGGTGTAAGGCTATGGAAGAAAGAGTAAAGAAAATTATAGAAGCGTGCAATCGAGAAAAGAGCAAGAACCCGATTGAGATTTTCAATAATATTGCTCATAGGGAGTTTATTCGTATACACGGACCTGAGCATCATATATTAGACGGTGCAGCACTGCTGACTGCTTTTTATAATTCAGGTGGCAAGATTGACCTGCAAGAAAGCTTGAGCGAGCTTATGAAACGAGGTTTGCAGATGCCTGGTGCAACCTGCGGTATGTGGGGTGTTTGCGGTGCTGTGAGTTCAATGGGAGCAGCTCTGTCTATCATTGACGGGACAGGTCCTTTGAGTACTGATGCTTCGTGGGGAAAACATATGGAGTTTACCTCAAAAGCGTTGTATAGCTTGTCGCAGGTTGGTGGCCCGAGATGTTGCAAAAGAGATGCATATCTTAGCTTTCAAAAAGCAATAGAACACATAAACGGAAACTACGATGTGATTCTAGAAAGCAGTAGTATTGAATGTGACTTCAGCAAAGAGAACGCACAGTGTCTGAGTATCAAGTGTCCGTTTTTCAAAAAACCTAAGAAAAAGGTAGCTTTCATCTGCGTACATAACTCTTGTCGCAGTCAGATTGCAGAAGCACTTGGCAAGCACTTTGCAAGTGATGTGTTTGAGTCATATTCAGCAGGAACTGAAACAAAACCTCAAATCAATCAAGACGCAGTTCGCATTATGAAAGAGCTGTACGGCATTGATATGGAGCAGACTCAGTATTCGAAATTGATCGCGGATATACCTGCTCCCGATGTAGCAATTTCGATGGGCTGTAATGTAGGTTGTCCGTTTGTTGAAAGAAGATTTGACGATGATTGGGGACTTGAAGACCCGACAGGAAAATCGGACGAAGAGTTTAAAAAAGTAATTGCTGAAATTGAGCGTAGACTTTTAAAGCTCAGAGATGAACTGATATAGTGATTATCAGAAGAAGTATATTTAAGACAGGAGAATTCTTATGAAACATACAGAATTAGCAAAACATTATTTTGAGCACAAATTTCATTGTTCACAGGCTGTGCTTGCAGCATTTGCAGAAGAGCTAGGACTGAGCGAGGAGCAGGCTTTAAAGTTAGGCGGATGCTTCGGTGGCGGAATGTGCAAGGGTGAAGTTTGCGGTGCTTGTACAGGAGCGTTAATGGCATTAGGACTGAAATACGGTCAGTCCGATGTTAACGATGTGGATAGCAAAGTAAAGACAAACGAAATCGCAGTGCAGTTTCTTGATATGTTCAAGAAAGAAAACGGCTCATACATCTGTAATGAACTGTTAGGCTGTGATATAGCATCAGTGGACGGCAAACAGTACGCACTTGATAATAATCTGTTCGTAGAGTTTTGCCCTAAGATGGTTCAGTCAGCCACAGAGATAGCCGAGGAACTGCTCAAATAACAGAAGAAAACCGATACGGACGGTTGTGTATGCTTGTTGAGATTTCGAGCGTGCTGTGTTACAATTAGCTTAACAAACTTGAATTTGTATAACTAATAAAGAGAGGAAAATAAAATGACATACGCTATAGAGATGTATTTTGATAAAGAAACAGAAAACAAGATTATGGATTTGGCACAAAAGGTGGCAGACGCAAAGCTTAGCACAAAATTTCTGGAGTGGAAAACACGACCACACGTTACAATGGCGGTGTTCAATGATGTTGACGAAAACAAATGCATTGACTTACTGAAAGAGTTTGTGAAAGACGTAAAAGCCATTCCTGCTTTTCTCGATTCTGTAGCAATGTTCAACGATACAAAAACAGTTTTCCTTAATCCTACAATGACAAAGAGTATGTATCAGTTGCACGCTGATTTACACGAAAAACTCAAAGAATTTGACACACAGGGTTGGGAGTGGTATTTGCCTGATGGTTGGGTGCCACATTGCACAGTTGCCTTGAATGGTGAGGATGAAGAGGATGCCTTCTATAAAACAAGCGAGTTGATTTTGCGTGAGTTTAAGAAAACTGAGGGTAAATATGTAGCTCTTGGCTTAGTGAAAATCACTTTTCCAGTAGAAGAAATCTCTACTGTTCCATTAGCTGTTGATTAAGAAATATATTGATAGTTCTGGAAATTCCAATTTGAAGAATAGAAAAAATAATATCAATTTATAGATGCAACATTGTAAAGTGAAACTTGCGGTGTTGCATTTTTGTTTTACTCTGCTTATCTATATTGAGATTTAAGAAGTACTGTGTTAAAATTAACTAAATACTTGAATTTGGATAAAAGAGGTTATCTTATGATAATATCACTTAAGAAAGCGGTGCTTTCTGATTGTGCACAGATACATAAAATGCAGGTATCTGCTTTTACTGGGTTGCTAGAAAAATATCAGGATTATGATACAAATCCAGCATCAGAATCTCTTGAGAAAATAGAGTTTAAATTCAATCAGGATTCGACTGATTACCTGTTTATTATAGCTGATGACGTGAAAATCGGTGCGGTAAGAATAGTAAAACTAAGTGAAGAAATACATAGAATATCACCAATTTTCATTCTGCCACAGTATCAGAATAAAGGCTACGCTCAAATGGCAATGGCTGAAATCGAGTCGGTTTATTCTGATGTTAAAGAATGGCACCTTGATACAATCAAGCTGGAAGCAAAGCTTTGCCATTTATACGAGAAATGCGGTTATGTTGCAACAGGTAAAGAGAAAGATATAAAAGACGGAATGACGATTGTGTGTTATGAGAAAAGATTATATTGATTTGCGAGGTTAATATGAACGAAGTTTATGCAGTTAGAAAATTTCACGAGAGCGATGCAGACGAGGTATCTGCTTTAATAATTAAAACTTTAAGGACAACTAATATCAAAGATTATTCAGAAGAGTTTATTGAGAATGATGTGAAGATGTTCAGTCCTGAGGGTGTGATTGAGCGAGCAAGCTGGACACACTTTTATGTCATCTGTGATGGCGATACTATCGTAGGATGCGGAGCAATAGGTCCGTATTGGGGAAAAGAAGATGAAAGCAGTTTGTTTAATATCTTTGTTTTACCTGAATACCAAGGAAAAGGTGTAGGCAGAAAGATAATTGAAACTCTCGAGCAAGACGAGTTCTTCTTACGAGCAAAGCGTGTTGAAATCCCTGCTTCGATTACAGCGTGTGATTTTTACAGAAAGCTTGGTTATGCATACAAAAACGGAGTTGATGTCGTTGATGAAGAACAGCTGTTTCGCTTAGAAAAGTTTAGATAAGACGAAATTTTTGGAGATGTTATAAAGAATTTTTCAAAAAATGGGTTATATATACTGACGAATTTGATTTTGTGAGGTCGATTATATGAACGAGCAAGTGAAAGATCATTTGGAGAAATTTCCGTGTGAGATTACAAATTTGTTTGGTAGCTTAAGAAGTCTGATTTATGACAGTGTGAAAGCTGAGGTAGAAGAAACTTTGTGGGCGAAGTTACCGAGCTATTATGTAGGTGATTCTTTCGTAAGACTTATTGCTTTCAAAGACCATATAAATATCGAAGCAAAAGCAGTTCTAGCACACAAGGAAGAACTAGCAGACTATAAGATTACTCCAAAAGGAATGTTGCAGATTTTTGTGAATCAAGAGGTTCCAACTAATGTACTCAAACAGATATTCTCACAAACCCTTAGTTAACAATTCCAGTTTTCAGAGGTGAAAAAATGTACATAGATATGCTAATTTCGATGAAATGTATAAAAATCACGATAAGGTATCAATTGGATACAAAAGTGATGAGTTAGCACTTCCGTCAGATATGCTAGAATACTACTCTAAAGAGCAGATTGAAAAATATGGCGTTGTTGGGATTGAAATAAGCGTCCTGTGAATTCGAAATTTTAGGAGAGTTAATATGTCGGATTATATTATGGACTTAAGAAAAGAAGTCGGTCACAGACCACTACTTCAGGTTGGTGCAAGTGTGATTGTAGAAGATGAACTTGGTCGTATATTACTGCAACTGCGAAAAGATAACCATTGTTGGGGTTATGCAGGTGGATCTGTTGAGCTTGATGAAGTAGTCGAGGAAGCAGCCAAGAGAGAACTGTTCGAAGAAACAGGGTTGATTGCAGAAGTATTAGATATGTTCGGTGTTTTCTCTGGTAAAGACATGCACTATGTTTATCCGAATGGTGACGAGGTTTCTAATGTGGATATAGTGTATCTTTGCAAAAAGTATTCAGGTACATTAAAGTGTCAGGAGACGGAAGTTGAACAGCTGAAGTTCTTTGATGTTGACGACCTACCAAACGATATTTCATATCCAAATATCAAGCCTATAAATAAGTGGATACAGACAAAGAAATAATGAGCTGATCTAGGTAACTAAAGAAAAGCAAATAAAATAGGGTGACTCTTATGAGCCACCCTTGAAATTTATACTGTTACGGTTTGTTTTTCTTCTACGTTTTCACGATTTTTAATATCCTTTGCAAATAAGAACTTGAAGATAGTTCTTACAGCAGGCTGAATGAAAAACAGCTGTGTAAAGAATGCGAATGGAAAATTGAAACATATAAGCTTGAGCCAGTCTGCAAGCAAGGTCCACATATTAAAGCCTGCCTGATAGTTGTAATAAAGGAATGCTGCAATAAAGCTCATCGCAGGACACATAATACCTACTGTTGCACAGATAATTGCTGTTTCAAAAAGCACAGAATGCGTTGTGCGAGGGTCAAAGTTTTTGCAAGCGAATTTGAAAGAAAGTGGAGAACCTAAAAGGTTTTCAAGTGTAAATGCTAAAGCAAATTCAATAAGTACAACTGCCCAGATTGGAATAGGTACTCCAAATACAGGAACACCACCAATTTTGTTTATGGCGGAAATCACACCAGTTTCGCCGGTTAATGTCTTGAACATATCACCGTGAATAACGTATAAACTGAAAAATACATAAGCGTGAACGGTAATTACAACAGTGATAAACGCAAATACCATTCTTTGAAATTGATTTCTTGGCATATCAAAACTCCTTTTTTGGCATAAAAAAGACACACCTATAAATCTGTGTACCGTAATCAGATTTACGCACCAAATGGTGCTACGTGTGTCGTTCATAGCCATATTTATTTTCGAATATTATAGCATAAAGATTAAAAATTGCAAACTTTTTCGCGTGTTTTTTTTCAAATTCTTATGTTATAATTGTGATGTAGCAAAGCTACCTAGGGAGTGCTTTCAGCCGATGCTTCGACGGCAGCCGTTGTATCAAATGTTAAGTTTGCTCAAACACCTCTCTGCATTATAGGTCTAATATTTCTGCCGTAATGTATTGTACCAAAAGGAGGTGTTATTGTGAAGCGTGTTAAGGCTGCATGTATTCTTCAGACTTTGGTTTTCGCACAGAAACCTGAAATGGGTTACAGCAAAGAACGTGCACTAAAAATCAATCAGGAAGAGATCGAGAGATATAAGGCGAATCTTGAACGTGGAAATACCAGATACCAAATAGTTGACGCCACTCCACAGGAGGATGGTTCAATCGTTGTTCACGTAAGAAAGCAATACAACTATAAGGTTGATGTTTCTGAATACTTTGAGTAAGCCACAAGCCGTCTGAGCAATCAGGCGGCTTGATTTTTCAAAATTGGAGGTAATTATGACTTTGCTTGATATTATTAAAAGCAAGATTCAAAAACTATATAAATACAACCCAAATATTCACATAAACGTTTCGTTAACAAGTCCCAAAGTGCATTTGAAGAATGAACCTGTTGTTATTAAAGGCGTATATCCACATATTTTTCAGATTGAAGAACGAAGCACTGGTTCTCCTAAAAGTCATACATTTCAGTATACAGATGTATTGCAACGTAATGTTGAAATTCTTGAGATGGATGAGATTTAATTGAGAATAAGTTTTGATTCAAGACTCAAAAAAACTGTGGATGTACTAATGAGAGATACAACCTTATGAGTGATTACAGAGTTTTAAAATCTGACCCGCAGTAAACAAAGATAAAGCACTGAAGTTTGCTTCAGTGCTTTTGTGTGTTTTGGAAAAGTTATTACTATAATATTTTATCCCAAATTATCTCAAAATAAGTTTTATTTTATTCTATCTTTATTTTGACTTTATTAAATAACTCAAAATAAGTATTAAAAATGCTCTTATGGATTACTGGAAAAATTCTGGAAGTGGGACAAACTGTGGTCGTCCTAGTTTTTACAGCTAATATGTGGTGTGCGTTTTTTAGTGAAAATCGAGTGCTCTCTAAAACAAAAAACGCCCGAAAATGGCTTTGTTAAGCCGTTTTTGGGCAAACAAAAAACCGACCTATAAAGGTCGGTTTGTGGTTGAGGTGACATATGTTTCATAATAACTGATACAGTTACCTCGTTTATTGCCATTGTGGGAGAGAAAAGTGACATCTGCTCTCTCGCTAAAAACGCTCCACAGGAGCCTTTTTACCTGCGTCGATGTGCTCCACATCTTCTTGGCACGCTCGCCTTCAAGTCGCTGTCACCTCTCAAGATAAATAGAAAAGCGGATACCCAAACGGGTATCCGCTATATCTATGGTCGAGGTGACAGGACAAAGTTTTTACTGCGTAAAATCTTTACTGCTTGTCGACCGACTGCTTTGCATTCGGTGCCCGCCTGCGCATCTTTTCGCTACAAAACAGTAATCCATACTGTTTTGCTTTACGCAAAAACCCCCTCGGGGTTCGAGTCCTTTCCTATTATAAAACAAAAAAGACACCCTTTTGGTGTCTTTTTGTTTTATCGGGGTAGAGGGACTCGAACCC
>JAZSBI010000014.1:0-4781 GCA_045602345.1 Acutalibacteraceae bacterium
TCACGGTTTTGATTTTAATGTTATTGAAAATGTTTGCAAAGCTATCAAAGAGGTTACAGACAAAGGCGTGCAGGTTGGCCTTGTTGTTGGTGGCGGCAATTTCTGGCGCGGCCGCTCAAGTGGTGCTATGGACAGAACAAGAGCTGACTCAATCGGAATGCTTGCTACTGTTATGAATTCATTAGCTCTTCAACAGGGCTTTCTTGATATCGGCGTAGAGGCTCGTGTTCAATCCGCTGTGCAGATTACAGGCGTTGTGGAAACTTTCATCCGTGACGAGGCTGTAAGACATCTTGAAAAAGGCAGAGTAGTTATTTTTGCCGGTGGAACAGGTAATCCTTTCTTTTCAACTGATTCAGGTGCAGCTCTAAGAGCGGCACAAATTAATGCTGATGTGCTTTTAAAAGCAACCAATGTTGACGGTATTTATGATAAAGATCCCAACAAATACAGTGATGCTGTCAAGTTTGATAAAATTACTCATAACGAGCTTCTTGAAAGACATCTCGCAGTTATGGATACAGCAGCTGCTGCAATTTGTCAGGAAAATAATATTCCTATTCTTGTTTTCAATCTTAACGACACATCCAACATTCTCAAAGCTGTTTGCGGCGAAAATGCAGGAACTGTCGTTACAAATCAATAAATAATTTTTACATAATAAATTTCGGAGGTATTCTTTATGGAATCAGTATTCAGTTTAGCAAGAGAAAAAATGGAAAAATCAATTAACTCACTTAAATATGAGTATAACTCAATCAGAGCAGGTAGAGCTAACGCAGCTGTACTTGACAGAATTTCTGTTGATTACTATGGCTCTCCCACCCCCATCAACCAGATGGCTGCGATTTCCGTTCCGGAACCCCGTATTCTCGCAATACAGCCTTGGGATATGTCTGCTTTAAGCCTTATTGAAAAAGCAATTCTTGCTTCGGACCTTGGCATTAATCCTTCAAATGACGGTAGAATCATTCGCCTTGTTTTTCCTGCACTTACAGAGGAAAGAAGAAAACAGCTTGCTAAAGATGTTTCAAAATATGGTGAAGATACTAAAGTTGCAGTTCGTCAGATCAGACGTGATTGCATTGAAAAAATTAAAACAATGAAAAAGAATTCTGAAATTACAGAGGATGATCAGAAATTTGCTGAAGATAAGCTTCAGAAAATCACTGATGAATTCGTTAAGAAAATTGATGAAATCGCAGATGCAAAAACAAAAGAAATAATGGAAATTTAAGTTATGTACGACAATATTCCAAAATTTGATGTTTTGCCCAAGCATATCGGCTTTATTATGGACGGTAACGGTCGCTGGGCAAAAATGCGCGGACTTGAAAGAAGTGCAGGTCATAAGGAAGGTGCTTTGACTTTCCGTCGTATCGGTGAATATTGTGCCGATGTCGGTATTAAGTATATGACCTTCTATGCTTTTTCTACTGAGAATTGGAACAGACCCAAAACGGAAGTTATGGCTTTGATGAAACTCTTTAAGGAATATCTTAAAGAGGGTGATGAGCGTATTGCTGAGAACGATATCCGTCAAATGAGACTCAAATTTATCGGTGAACGTGATAATCTTCCAAAAGATTTGTTGAAGCTAATTGAAAAAGCTGAACGTGAGTCTGCGAAATATGACAAGGTTACTGTTAACATAGCACTCAATTATGGTGGCAGAGCTGAGATTACTCACGCCGTAAAGGAGATCGCTGCCAAGGTTAAAGCAGGTGAAATGTCTGTTGATGAAATTACTGAGGCGGTTGTAGGAAACCATATATATACCGCAGGTCAGCCTGACCCTGACATAATTGTAAGACCAAGTGGTGAATATCGTCTTTCAAACTTTATGACATGGCAGTCAGCTTACTCTGAATTTTGGTATTCAGACATACTTTGGCCTGATTTCACCGAGGAAGATGTTAACAAGATACTTGAAGATTACCAAAAACGCAATCGTCGTTTTGGTGGTGTGTAATTAAATATACTTGTGGTACAAGGAGAAAATTGTGAAACAGAGAGTAATAACCGGTGTTTTGTCCGGTATAATATTTATTGGTGCACTATTGCTTATGAATACAATTGTTTTCCCCGTTTTCGTAGCATTGCTCAGTGGTATTGCTGTGTGGGAAATTGAGAAAGCAGTTGGACTAAAAAACAAAATGATAATGGCAGTTAGTCTGGTTCTTTCTGGTGCCATTCCATTTATTGTTCATTTTGGAGTGAAAATGCCCATTGCCGCATTTGGCGGTGTTTATGTTGTTTTAATTTTTATATTTATGCTTCTTAAATTCGAAACAACAAAGTTTGAACAAGCGGTTACTGCAATATTCGCTTCCGTTTGTGTGCCTTTTTCATTTTCGCTTATGATTGTCTTCCGCGACATTCATAAACATTTTGAGGGCTATACAAATATTGATGGTGTTTATCTTCTTCTTTTTGCTTTCTTTGCAAGTTGGATGACAGATATTTTTGCTTATTTTGTTGGTAGTAAGTTTGGCAAACATAAGCTTTGTCCCAAAATCAGCCCTAAAAAATCCGTTGAAGGTGCAATAGGTGGTGTTGCTGGTGCTATTCTCCTCAACCTTCTTTTACTCTTTGTTTTCAAGCGATTTTTCTTCGAAGGCGAGTCTATTCTTTCCTACATAACTGTTGCAATATTAAGTGTGGTGCTTTCTGTTGTCAGTATGTTCGGTGATCTTGCTGCTTCCACAATCAAACGCAATTTCGGAATTAAGGACTTCGGTAAGCTTCTTCCGGGTCACGGTGGAATTATGGACCGATTTGATAGTGCTTTGTTCGTTATGCCTGTTCTTTATTCCGCTATATATTTCATTAATGCATTTTAATTTACTATGAAAACTATTAATTTATTAGGTTCAACAGGTTCAATAGGTGTTCAGACACTAGACGTAGCAAGGGCCCACGGTTATAAAATCGAGGCTCTTGCCGCATTTTCTGACGTAAAGGGTATTGAAGCCCAAATACGTGAATTTAAACCCAAATATGCCGCACTTGTGGATGAAGATGCTGCTAAAGATCTTAAAGTCAGGGTTGCGGATATGGATGTAACAGTTTTAAGTGGTATGAATGGTGTTTGCTTCTGCGGTGCAGAGGCAGCCGGTGAAATTACCCTTAATTCCGTTGTTGGCATGGCTGGTCTTAAGCCAACACTTGATGCAGTTAATGCTGGTAAAACAATTGCCCTTGCAAATAAGGAAACCCTTGTTGCGGGTGGTCACCTTGTGACAGAATCAGCAAAAAAGAATAATGTTTCTATTTTGCCCGTTGATAGTGAGCATTCCGCAATTTTTCAATGTCTTTTAGGTGCACCTTCTAATAAAGCCCTTAAAAGAATTATTCTTACCGCATCAGGTGGTCCATTTTTTGGTAAAACTAAAGAGGAGCTACAAAACGTAACTCTTGCTGATGCATTGAAGCACCCAAGTTGGAGCATGGGTCAGAAAATCACTATAGATAGCGCAACAATGTTTAATAAAGGTCTCGAGCTTATTGAAGCTGTGTGGTTGTTTGATGTAAGTCCACAGATGATTGATATTGTTGTCCACAGGGAAAGTATTGTTCATTCTTTGGTAGAGTATGACGATAATTCCGTTATCGCTCAGTTAGGGCATCCAGATATGAGGCTGCCTATACAGTTTGCAATTACTTATCCGGAGCGTTACGAGTCACCAGAAAAACAACTTGATTTATGGGAAGTTGGTAATTTGTCTTTCTATAAGCCGGATTATGAAAATTTCCCCTGTATGAATATATGCCGTGATGCCATTACAAAGGGCGGTCTTTACCCTGCAGCTGTAAACTGTGCTAATGAAGAAGCAAATTTGCTTTTCAGACAGGGTAAAATATCCTTCAATGATATTCCTGAGCTTATCGCTAAGGCGTCAGAATATACCCTTAAAAAACAGGATTTTACCTTACAAGATGTTCTTGATACAGACATTTTGATGAGAGAAAAGATAAGAGAATTAGCGAAAGTTTAAAGCATTAATATACAAGAGGTGTTAACCATAGAAAATTTTGATATAGGCGCTCTTTGGAGCAGTGTGTGGCCATTTTTACTTGCAATTTTTCTTTTTGGTGTGATCATCGCCATTCACGAATTCGGCCATTTTTCCTTTGCAAAGCTTTTTGATGTTCAAGTCAATGAGTTTTCTTTGGGTATGGGTCCCAAACTCTTAAAAAAGAAAAAAGGGGAAACAACTTACGCCTTACGACTTTTGCCCATTGGTGGTTTTGTAAGTATGGAAGGTGAGGACGAGGATAGCGATAATCCACGTGCGTTCAATAATAAACCTGCATGGCAAAGATTTATTATAGTTGCAGCAGGTGCAATATTAAACCTTATTTTAGGTGTAGTTGTTGTAGCTATCTGTCTTTCTTGCTCTAGTCTGGTAGGTAGTCGTGAAATTCATAGCTTCTGGGAAGATTCTGTCAGTGACAAATGTGGTCTTCAGGCAGGGGATGTTATTGTGAAAATTAATAACACCCACATATACTCCTCACAGGGTATCGCTTTTAATATGGTTCGTGACACCGATAATAAACTTGATATCACCGTTCTGCGTGATGGCGAAAAGCTTCTTATTAAGGATGTTGAGTTCAAACAGTTTGAATTTGAAGGCAGACAATTTATTCAACAAGATTTTTATATTGTTGGTGAAAAGCCCACAGTATTGAATGTTGTAAAAAATTCTCTTCTCGACTCTGCTTCAATTGTTCAAATGGTGAGACTAAGTCTTGTTGATATTGTAACCGGTAAGTAT
>JAZSBI010000015.1:0-17087 GCA_045602345.1 Acutalibacteraceae bacterium
CGACAAAATACCGGCTCGTATAAATGGGACACCACTGTTTCCGAGGGCTTGATAGAAAGAGGGGCATACCCGCTTTCTGTTGCAGATATGGAGTTTCAGACCCCAAAAGAGGTAAGGAATGCCATAAAGGAGTTTACGGAAAAAGGCTTTTTCTGCTATACAGATGCAGACGAAACCTACCGTGATTGTGTTCGCGAGTTTCTTCTGAGAAGACATAGTTTTAAAATTGAAAATGATTGGATTACCTGCGTGGGTGGTGTGGTGTTTACAATCAATACCGCTATTCGTGCTTTCACAAATGAGGGGGACAAGGTAATAATCCAGACCCCTGTTTATTACCCTTTTTCAAAATCAATTCTCAATAATAAAAGAGTTATTGCCGACAACTCACTTATTCCACAGGGTAATACCTATAAAATGAATTTTGATGAGCTTGAGAAAATTGCTTCTCAGGATGATGTAAAATTAATGCTTCTTTGTAGTCCCCATAATCCTGTGGGCAGAGTGTGGACAAAGGAAGAGCTTAAAAGAGTGGGTGAAATCTGCCTTAAAAACAATGTTGTTCTTGTTAGTGATGAAATCCACTTTGACCTTGTAAGAAAGAATCAGGAGCATATTGTAATTAACAATGTTGATGATTCTTTTGCCAAGAATACAGTTATCTGTACTGCAGTAAGCAAAACCTTTAATCTAGCAGGGCTGGGTACATCAAACATAATTATTGCAGATAAAGCATTAAGAGAAAAATTTCAAACACAGCTGTCTAAGGATGGTTACAGTTGCATAAACTGTGTTTCACGTCCGGCTACCATTGCAGCCTACACCGAATGTGATTATTGGGTAGATGGTGTAAATGAATATATTGAAGAAAATATAAGGCTTGTAAATGATATTTTAAAGGATGTTCCTCGAATAAAAATTTACGATTGTCAGGGTACATATTTAATGTGGCTTGATATGAGAGCATTGGGGATGAATGATGAAGAGCTGGATTTGTTTTTGCAGAACGAATGTGGTATTATTCAGGACCCGGGCTTCTGGTTTGGTGAAAATGGTAAGGGCTTCACAAGGCTTAATGTTGCGTGTCCCAGAAGTGTTTTGGAAAAATCAATTAAAACTTTGAAAGAGAAAATTTTGAACAGAGAGTGAAAGATAATGAAAAAAGCGTTAGCCGTTTTAATTTGTGTATTGGTTTTGTTGCCTTGCTGTGTGAGCCTTGCCTCAGCCAAAAAAGAAACAGAAAAGGAAACAGAAATCGAGTTTACTCTGGATTATAATCAGCGTTATACAGATATTATCGAGGTTAGTGACGGCGATATTCTTAACAGCGTTGCAGATTATAATAAGGAAAATAAAGAATCAAAGCGTATTGTGTATATAGCAGTACTTGTTTCAGCTTTGGTGGTTTCTGTTGTTATTCTTATTGTAACTCTCAAGCGAGTTCCGGAAGAAAAGGATGTAGATATTTCCGGAACAGGTAAAAAAAGAGTAGAGAAAGATAAAGAAAAAGATCAAGACAGCAACAAAGAGGAATAAATTTTTATGAGAAAAATTTTAAGCCGAACACGTGCCGCTGTTGACGATTATAAAATGATTGAAAATGGCGATAAAATAGCAGTTGGGGTTTCGGGTGGCAAGGATTCTGTAATGCTTCTGAAGGCTTTGTGTGATTTGAAACGGTTTTATCCTGCAGATTTCCAAATTGTTGCCATTACCCTTGATATGCGGTTTGATAATCAAGACGGAGATTTTACTCCTATAAAGCAGCTTTGCGATGAGTATGGCATAGAGTATGTAGTAAAAAAGACCGATTTATATGAAATTATTTTCAATATAAGAAAAGAGGAGTCACCTTGCTCACTATGTGCCAGAATGAGAAGGGGAATACTACATGATACCGCAAAGGAATTGGGCTGCAATAAAATCGCTTTAGGGCATCACCTTGACGATGCAGCAGAAACTTTTATGATGAACTTGCTTATTGAAAGCAGAATAGGCTGTTTTGCCCCTGTAACATACCTTTCAAGGCGAGATATAACCATGATAAGACCTCTCATATATGTACGTGAAACAGCTGTTGAACAGGCTGTAGAAAGGCTTAACCTGCCTGTTATAGAAAGTAAGTGCCCTGTTAATGAAAAAACTAAGCGTGAGGATGCAAAAATCCTTCTTCAGAAGCTTTCCGAAGAATATGGTGATGTGCCCGAAAGAATTATAGGTGCACTGCAAAGGGCAAGTATTGATAGGTGGAATATAGAGTAAGTGAGGAGTTAGGAATGAGGAGTGAGGAGCGAAGGGGAAGCTTCGCTTCCAAACATTATATTAATTATTCTTACAAAAACACTTTCTCTTTTGAATTAATAAAAAAAAGCAATAAAAAGATTCAGGACGATTTGAACTGTCTTGAATCTTTTTTATAATTGCTGTGTGCAGCACCCTACACGCCTAACTCCTAACTACTTACTCCTAACTAAAAAAACACCGCCGAAGCGGTGTTTTTTTTAATATCCAAATCCGTTACCGAAGTAATTGCTGAATGGGTCTGTTGTTGGTTCTTGCTGTGGTATGGCTATTTCGCCCTTGTCCTCCATAAGCTTTACATCAACATCAAATTTTGAGCTTACTGCACCGGAATTGTTAAGTCTGCAAACAGAGAGTTTTATGCTATCTCCCACTTTGCTTTTTTCAATTGCTTCTAAAAGGATGTCGGTTGAATCAAGGTTTTTTCCGTTTACAGCGGTAATAATGTCACCAACCTGTATGCCTTGCTTTTTGATGTCGCTATCATCTGTCATAGCGGCAATAACAATTGAGCCGTAGGGGAGGTTGTTTTTCCATGCAATTGCTGAAAAGGTGTAGTCACTTGCAACTGTGTAGTAGGAAATACCCAACACAGGTCTGTTTGTAACGTAGCCGTGTTTAATGATATCGTTGTAAATTTCTATAACAGTGTTGGAGGGAACAGAGAAGCCCATACCTTCGTAGTTGGTATCAGTAATTTTTGAGGAGTTAAGACCGATAACCTGACCGTATTCATTAAGAAGGGCACCGCCGGAGTTGCCGGGGTTAATTGCCGCATTGTGCTGTATACAAGGAAGGTCGTAAGCACTGGTGGAAGAGGCAATGGGACGGTCGATGGCACCAATAATACCATTAGTGAATGAGCCGAAGAAAACTGTTCCGCCGGGGTTGCCGATTGCGTAAACATTCTGACCTACCGTGAGTTTGTCGGAATTACCGAAGGTTGCAGCTTTAAAGCCTGTTTTCTTAACCCTGAGAACACCCACATCTGTTTTTGTGTCAAAACCTACAATTTCTGCATCATATTCGGATTCGTTATTGAACTGAACCTGAACACTTACCCCCTGATCGGAGATAACATGAGCAGCGGTGATGATGAAGGTGAATTTATTCTCATCATCTTCACCTACAACAATACCTGAGCCCTCACCCACTTTTTTGTTTTGTGCATAAACTATAACACCAACATTGATTTCCTTTGCAGCATTATAAATCTGTTCAGGCGTCATTTTGCCTTTTCCGGAATACTCGGTGAATGAAATGGGGGAATCCTCTGTTTTAGGTGTTGCACCGGAGGAACTTTCTTTGGTTGTATCTGAACCGGCAACGCCCGGTACCTGGTTCAGAAGCTCCTTTCCATCCATAACAGAAAGACCAATGGAGATTGAAGCAAAAACAATGCAAAGGCATATAAGACCTATGAAAACGCCTTTTCCCTTGGAAGGTTTCTTTTTCTTAGGTGTGTAGCCGGAGCTGTAACCATTTTGTGTATAAGGAGCCTGATTAAAAGGTGCACCGTAAGGGTTGGTTTTATTGTATGGTGAGTTAATTGGTGCGTTGTACTGAGAATTATAAGGGTTGCTATATGGGTTGTTCCCGCTAGGGGGAGTGCCCATAGTTGTTTTGTTATCAATGGGGGGATTCTGATTCTCTATGTTATTGTTGTTGTAGGGTTTGTTGGGATCAAAAAAATCGTTCATAAAAAAGCCTCCGTGGGGTATGTGTTTATCATTTCGGTAATTTTACCGTAAATCTTGTGAAGTTGTCGGGTTCGCTTTCTGCAGTTATGGTTCCACTGTGTAAGTCAACTATACTTTTTACAAGGAATAAACCAAGACCGGTACTTTTAACATCTGTGCTGCGTGATTGGTCAACTTTATAAAAGCGTTCAAAAATTCTTTTAATGTCTTTTTTCGGGATACCGCTTCCGCTGTTTGTAACAGAGAAATATGCATATTTCTTATCCGCTGCGACATTGATTATGATTTTTCCATTGTTGTTGGTGAATTTTACTGCATTGTCAACAAGGTTGTAAATAACCTGGTCTATCATTGCACTGTCACCATGTATTACTACTTTTGGTAAATCCTCAAAGCCTTCAATTTCAATATTCTTTTCGGAAATTAGTTGTTCAAAACCAAGGAATGTGGTAACAAGTTTCTGGGAAATATCAAATTGCTCAATTGTTAAATCGGCATTACCTGTTTCGATTTTGGAAATATTGAGCATCATAGTAACCATTCTTGAAAGACGGTTGATTTCTGAAGAAACAATACCCAGGTAATAATCCTGCTTTTCCGGTGGTATCGTTCCGTCAAGAATACCGTTAATAAAGCCACCGATTGTAGTCATCGGAGTTTTAAATTCGTGGGACACGTTAGCAACAAAGCTTCGTCTTGAATTTTCCAGTTGCTCAAGAGATGTTGCCATGGAGTTGAATTTTGTTATCAGTCCTGCAAGCTCGTCATGGGAGCGAAGCTCGGGTACTCTGTATGTGAAATCACCCGAGGAATAGCAACGTGTTGCATTTTCGAGGTTTCTGATAGGTTTCGCAATTCTTTCCGTCATAAAATAAACGGCTATTGTAACAAGTATAAGTGCAAGACCTGCTGCAAATAAGAACATTCGCAAGGTGTTTTCAAGATTTCTTAATATAGAAACCTCAAGGGGTGCAGCAACCACCGCAAAGCCTGTAATATCACCATCAATTACAATAGGCTGTATGGAAACAGAGTGGATGCTGTTATAAAAATTATCCATTGTGGAAAATTCGGCATTGCCTCCGTTTTTTGCTTTTTCTATATAGGCTTTTGATAAAATGAAGCCTTTGTGCTTTTCGCAAGGCTTGTCACTAAATCTGAAATTGGACATAAGCTCGGCACAGGCAGCAACAGAGCCATCCTTTTTACAAATAAAAACATCGTAGCCGGTGCAATCCGCCATAAGGTCAATTGAATTGAGAATAATCAAAGCAGAGCCTTCGGGGTTACGTGTTACTGTTGAGGATTCAACCAGCTCAGACATTGTGGAAGCAATTTCCTTTGCGTAAAGGGATGTGGTGTCCCTGTTCTGTGTTTGCAAAAAGTTAAGAACAAAAATTGAAAGAGCAAGGCCGATTATAAGAAAGCTGACTAATACAATTGCAGAAAAAATGAAAAAGTACTTAAAAAAGAATGCACCTTTTTTGGAATGTAAACGAGCCATTATATCACCATTTTACCGCAAAACTATTTGGTTTCAAATTTATAACCAACGCCCCATACGGTTTTAAGCTCCCAGGCATCGGAAACGCCTTCCAGCTTTTCTCTCAGACGTTTAACGTGAACGTCAACTGTTCTGGAGTCACCGTAGTATTCAAAGCCCCATACCTCGTCAAGTAATTGGTCACGGGTGTAAACTCTGTTGGGGTTACTTGCCAGGTGGAATATAAGCTCCAACTCCTTTGGGGGAGTGTCAATTGCTTTGCCGTCCACTTTCAATTCATAGTTTGTAAGGTTTATTGAAAGTTTATCAAAGTTAACTTCCTTTTTTATGGAAATTATATTTTCTTTGGATGCTGTTCGACGAAGCACGGCTTTTATTCGGGCAATAACCTCTTTAGTTTCAAAGGGCTTTGTAATATAGTCATCTGCGCCAAGTTCAAGGCCCAATACCTTGTCAAAGGTTTCGCCTTTGGCTGTAAGCATAATAATAGGTGTCTGGGAGGTTTTGCGGATTTCTCTGCAAATCTGCCAACCGTCAAGACCGGGGAGCATAATATCAAGGAGAACAAGGTCAGGCTTTGAAGTGTTAAAAGTTTCAAGTGCGCTAAGACCGTCTGTAACAATTTCAGCATGGAAACCATCTTTTTCAAGATATAATCTTAAAAGCTCGCAAATGTTTAAATCATCATCAACGATAAGGATTTTTTCATTAGCCATTTTAATTCCTCCTTTGGAATTTTTACGATTTTTTAGGCTTTAGTGAAAAGAATTCTGTACTTCACCAAACTACAGGCATATTATATACCATTTAATTGTAGAAGTTATGAACAATTTTTAAAAAAATATTATACTTTGCTAAAAAATGGCAGTGTACCATAATTCAATTAAGTATACTGCCATTCTTATTATTTATTATTTCTTATTTTCTCGTTTTTCTTTTTTTCTTTTTTCTTTAGCTTTTCTTGCTCTCATCTTTTCGCTTTCGGTCATTTTGCCTTTAGTTTTTGAAAGAACCAGAACAATAATGATGGCTATAATTAAAGAAATCAAGCAGACAAGAGAAACCACAATAACGATTTTTCTATTGCTTTCTTCTGAGGATTTTGCGGATGCTTCTTCGGTGGTAGGTTCTGTTGTCTTTTTATCTGTAATAACAACGGAAATTATACCATCGCTGTTAAGCACATAATCATATCCGGCAGGAAGTGTTTCGTAGACTGAATCGCTTACAATGTTTCCGTACTGGTCAACAAGCTGCCCTTTATCATTAAGGGAAAGGATTGTGTCCACTATAGGTGATGCCATATTGTTTATGTTACCTAAAGCATCAGTGAGAGGGGGACCTTGTAAGCCACCTGACGGGGTGGAGTTACTGTTGTTGCCACCGGTTACACCCAAAGTGGGAATAAGTCCTGTAAGGTCGCTGTCAGGGGCTTCGGTTACGCCCTGGTGAACATTAACCTTGTAAACAGATGTGTTTGTTTTTTTGTTTGTAGTGTTTTTGCAGATGATTGTAATAGTTTCCTTAGCTTTACCCGCCAATTCAACAAGTGCATAAGACCCTGCGGTTACATCAACGCCATTGATTGAAATTTTTGTACCGGCTTTTGTTATAGGGTTAGTGTTAACGGAAATGTTTTTTCTTATGTTGTCCAGATAAATGTCATATTCATAAATATCTGAATAAAATTCATCTTCAAGGTCAAAACGATGTGTTTTTTGAAGGACTATTTTAAAGCACTCTTCATAGGAGTATTTGTTTTGTGAAATTGTAACTTTAGAGTCCTCGTAAGCCATACGCTGAAGTATGTAGTAGGGGACTGTTTTTTTGTCTAAAGCTTTTTTGAAGGCTGCAGGGTCAACAGTTACGGAGTACTGTGTACCCAGCATAGCTGCAAGGTATTTGTGACGGATTTCTTCAGCGGTTGCAGTTTCGGAATCTATAGAAATACCTGCAGTGCGAATTGTCATTATAGCAACTCTGCGATAAACCTCTTCCCTTGTAATGGTGGGAATTTCAAAGGGTGAAACATAACCCTGAGTGTAAAGTGCCATCAAGGATGTATAGTAAATATAATCATCTAAATTTCCAACGGAAGCCTCACCGAAAAATTTAAGTACAAACGCGCTTAATTCAGAGCCTTCGCCCGAAAGAGCCATAAGGTACATAACTACAGCTTCCTCCAAGGGAGTACCCTCGGGAATTTTCAAGGTTTTGCCCGTGTAAACGTAGTACAAATCGTTTTTCATAAGGGCATAAAGGGCTATTGCCATAAGCTTTTTTTCAGGGTCTTTTTCATCCTCTTTAGTGATTATAATACCTTGATTCCTGAGCCATTCAAATTTGTCCTCATCGCTGGTTTCGGGTTCTGCTATAACGCCCAAAGCACCAACCTGCTTAAGAAGGTAAAGGTAGGCCGCTCTTTGTGTGTTATCGTCAAGGGTGTATATTTCAATGTATTCCTCCACCTGCGCTTTAAAATGTGGAGCATCGCAAGTGTAAGGGTAGCTTGAAACAGGGTGAAGTATTTCCTCATTAATAAGACCACTGGAGGACAGCATATCTTCCTTTATGGTTAATTGGCGAAGCCATGAGGGGTCATTTTCCTCGTATTTGTATTGAGTATTTACACCGATGTTTGTGGCATCAATAGTGGGAGCAAAATCCCTTGCGAAAGCAGACGGGCATAATACTGTTACTAAACAGATAACAGCAATGATGAACGAAAGAAATTTTAAAGTTTTATTCATTTTTGCTCGACTCCTTTCTCAAAAATCCTTTGAATTATACCAAATTAAAGTTACAAGGTCAATGAATTATTTGTTAATATATGGGTTATTTATTAATAGAAAATGAAAAAACTGTTGTTGTTTTGTACTTTTCACCGGCATCATAAACGCATTTACACCATTCAGGGTGGTTAGGTGAGTCGGGGAATACCTGTGTTTCATAGCAGAAAGCCGTTCTGAAATGTACGGGGAGTCCGCCTTTTCCTGTAAGTGAGCCATCAAGGAAGTTGCCGGTGTAAAGCTGTATACCGGGTAAATCTGTCTTAACATCCATTTTAATTCCGCTTTTGTCACCAATAGCAGAAGCGGCAAATTTTAATGTGCCGTCAAAATCCTTTATGCAGAAGTTGTGGTCGTAGCCGTTGCCGTTTTTAAGCTGAATATGGTCAGCGGCAATATCTCTGCCAATTGTCTTGGGCCCTGTAAAATCAAAGGGTGTGCCTTCAACAGCTTCAAGCTCACCTGTGGGAATACTGATTTTGTCAATGGGTGTGTAACGGTCAGCGTTAATGGTTAAAACATGGTTAAGCACATCGCCACCGTCAAATCCGTTAAGGTTAAAGAATGCGTGGTTTGTAAGGTTTATTACAGTCTTTTTGTCAGAAACAGCTTTGTATTCAAGTACAAGCTCATCTTCATCTGTGAATGTGTATGTAACCTCTACATCAACATTACCGGGGAAGCCTTCTCGTCCGTCAGGGCTGTGGTAAGTGAATTTAACTGCATTGTCGCCAACAACCTCACCGCACCATATTTCAGAAGAATACTCAGCACCACCGTGAAGTGATGTAATACCTTTTTCGTTAAGGGTAACATTGTATTCTGTACCGTCAATGGTGAATTTGCCGTCTTTAATACGGTTAGCGTACTGACCAACAATAACACCCTGGTAGTCACCTTGTGTAAGATGGTCTTCGAGTGTATCAAAGCCAATAAGAATATCAATTAATTTTCCGTTTTTATCTTTTATGAAAAGCTTGTCAAGAGTGGCACCCTTTTCAATAAGCTGTGCTTTTAAGCCATTTTTATTTTCAATAATAAAAGCATTAACCTGTTTGCCGTCAGTAATGCCGTAGGTGTTTTTTACAACAGACATTTTTAAAACCTCCATGTGCAATTATAACTCTGGTATATAAATATACTATATAAATAGTGCTAAAGTCAAGATTAATGAGCCTAAAGGAAGAAATTAACATAAATTTATCAAAACATTAACATTTCCCTTGTAAACTGCCGTTGATTATTGTAATAAAATGTGGTAAAATCAACAATGAATTATTATGAAAGGAGAGGTTGTCTGTGGAGCTTATTAATACAGTTGCACCCATTTTCAGGTACCTGATGTTGGGTATTGCACTTTTTGTGGTAATAAGAATGTTGGTAGCTCTTTTTTGTAAAAAGACAACCGACCCTGTAAGAGCAAAATTGATTAACTCTATCACCGGCGAGGGGATTCCTTTGTACGACAGGGAGGTGTCAATGGGAAGAAATAAAAAATGCGATATTATTCTTCCTTTTGATACAATTTCCCGTCTTCATGCAGTTATTGTGTATCGTAACAAGGGTTTTCTTATATTTGACACATTTTCAAAATCCGGTGTTACTGTAAATGGTGAAAAAATAAACGGTAAAAGCCATATTTATAATGGCGATGTTATCGGTATGGGTGGGCTTGAATACACCCTTAAAGAAGCAAAATACAAGTACATAAAAGATAAAAGTGGTGTTGCGGGACAAGCTTCCTACGGCATTATTCTCATTTTGTTGGCGATTTTTAATCTTATGTCAATGGCGTTGAATCTTTTCCCAAACGGGCAATTCAGTGTGCAGATTTTGTGTGTTTATATCGGTTTTATCGCTTTGCAGTGGTTGTATTTTGCTTTTTCATCCTTTGTTATGCGAATAAATAATTTTGAGCTTGAAATGATAGGCTTCATGTTTGCTTCTTTAGGACTTGCTATTATGGGTAGCATGTATCCTGAAACTGTGTTGAAGCAATTTCTTGCAATTGTTCTGGGTGTAATGGCATATTGTGCACTTCTGATGCTTATGCGTTTTGTAAATGTGGTAAAGGCTCTGCGTTGGATGGTAGCTTTGGGTGCAATCGGACTTCTTGCAGTAACACTTGTTATTGCCGAGCCAACAAACGGTGCGTTGAGTTGGCTTTCTTTAGGTGGAATTTCAATACAGCCCTCAGAGCTTGTTAAGGTTGCATTCATTTTTGCAGGAGCGGTAACACTTGAAAAGCTTCAGTCTATAAGGAATCTGACTATGTATATTATCTTTGCCGCTATATGCGTTGGTGAGCTTTTCCTGATGTATGATTTTGGTGCTGCATTGATATTTTTCTTTACCTTTATTGTAATTGCTTTTATGCGCTCGGGTGACGTAAGAACCCTTGTGCTTATTTGCATTGTTGCGGCTTTGGGTGCAGGGTTGATTCTTGTGTTCAAGCCCTATGTTGCAAGTCGTTTTTCCACCTATCTTCATGTGTGGGAATATATGGATGAGGGTGGCTTCCAACAGACAAGAACCCTTATTTATACAGCCTCGGGCGGACTTTTTGGTCTTGGCTTGGGTAATGGTAAGCTACGTAGCATTTTCGCAGCGGCAGAGGACTTGGTCTTCGGTGTTGTTTGTGAAGAATTCGGTATGTTAATGGGCTTTTTAGTTCCCGTAACCTATTGCATAATTGCAGTGTGGTCAGTTGTTAATTCGGGCAAAGCAAAGTCTGCTTTCTATTCAATTGTAGGTGTTGCAGCAAGTGCAATGATGCTTTTCCAGACAATGCTTAATATTTTTGGTGTAACCGACCTTTTACCTCTTACAGGTGTTACTTTACCCTTTGTAAGTAAAGGTGGCTCCAGCATTGTAAGCTGCTTTTGTCTACTTGCTTTTATCAAGGTAATTGATACAAGAACCTACGCAAGCTTCAAGCCTCAGACTCAAAGACCTGAAAAAAGCCAGAAAGGGAAAAATGTGCAGAGAACACAAAATGTTCAGGGTATTAAGGAAGGGGAGAATAGTTAAATGAAAATGACATCAAAACGCGGTTTTGTTGTGCTCCTTCTTGTAGTTGCCGTTTTTGTCGGACTTGGTTTTTTAGGCTATAAGCTTGCGGTTAATGGTGAAAATTGGGCGACCCTTCGTGCAAACGAGCATTTAACAGAAAACGGCAGCTTTATAGCCGCAGGAAATATAATAGACAGAAATGGCGAAATTCTCGCCAGGACAGAAAATAGTCAAAGGATTTATAACGATTCCGAAAGAATAAGACGTTCAACCCTTCATATTGTAGGTGATACAGAGGGGTACATTTCCTCCGGTGTGCAGACCGCCTACAAAACACAGTTAATTGGCTATAATCGTGTAACCGGACTCCATTCGCTTGTTAAAAATGGCAGGGGAAATGATGTTAAATTAACTCTTGACAGTGAAATTTGTGCAGTTGCTTACGATAAATTGAATGGCAGAAAAGGTGTTGTGGCGGCATATAACTACCGTACCGGTGAGCTGCTTTGCTCCGTTTCAAGCGGCAACTATGATATACGTAATAAACCGAGCGAAGCGGAAATTGCGGAAAATAAAAACGGACAGTATGACGGGGTTTATATGAATCGTCTTATTGATGGTCTTTATACTCCGGGTTCCACCTTTAAAGTTATCACTGCTGCAAGTGTTATTGAGAATAGAAGTGATATCAGTAGCTGGAAATACACCTGTCAGGGCGAAACGGTTGTTGATGGTGTTAAAGTTACCTGCCCACGAAGTCACGGAACCCTGACCTTTAAAACAGCTTTTTCTAATTCCTGTAACTGTGCTTTTGCAGAGCTTGGTGCAGCTTTGGGAAAAGATAAAATAACCGAAACCACAAAAAAATTCGGCTTTGGTGAAAGCTTTTCCTTCGGAAATGTACAAACAGAAAAAAGCAGATTTGATTTAAGTGGTGCGGAAAAAGGCGATGTGGCATGGGCAAGTGTTGGGCAATATACAACACTTGTTAATCCTTATCATATGCTGACAGTGGTTGGCTCAGTTGCCAATGGTGGCACAGCTGTTTTGCCCTATGCGGTTTCAACAGTGTTAACTCCCGAAGGGAAAATTGTTGAAGAAACCACCGCCCGTAGTCGTGAGTGCATTTCAGAAAGCGTTGCAAATTTACTGAAGGAAATGATGCGCTTTACAGTTAAAGATAACTATGGCGATGATAATTTCAAAGGCCTCCGGATGTGTGGCAAAACAGGCACAGCGGAGATTTCTGATAAAGAAGAGCCACATTCTTGGTTTGTAGGCTTTTCCGAAAATCCGTCCTGTCCCGTTGCTATAGTTGTTGTAGTTGAAAATGGCGGGTGGGGCTCCTCTGCGGCGTTGCCAATAGCCTCCGCAGTTATGGAAAGCACCTATAAGTCATTGTCATAAATTTACAGTAAATTCAAATTTAAATTTATTGACTTATAATGTGATATATAGTAGAATATTAATTCAATATGTAAAATTGCGGCAAGTAATTTTTTTAATAAACCGAAAGGCTGAAATAAATGAGTTTTATAGAATTTGATTCCGTTTACAAACGATACAAAATGGGTGAGGTTGTTATTAACGCTGCTGATGGCGTTACCTTCAACGTTGAGCAAGGCGAATTCTGTGTGATCGTTGGTGCCAGTGGTGCAGGTAAAACAACCGTTCTTAATATTCTTGGCGGTATGGATGATTGCGACGACGGTAAGGTACGTGTTGCAGGTGACCTTATTAACGAATATGACAGCAAACGTCTTATTGAATACAGACGTTATGATGTTGGTTTTGTTTTCCAGTTTTATAACCTTGTTCCCAACCTGACTGCCCTTGAAAATGTTGAACTTGCCACCCAGATTGGTACAAAGGCTCTCAACCCTGCAAAGGTGCTTGAAAGAGTTGGCTTGGGCGAAAGACTTAATAACTTCCCCGCACAGCTTTCAGGTGGTGAGCAGCAGCGTGTTTCCATTGCACGTGCCCTTGCCAAAAACCCGAAGCTTCTTTTGTGTGACGAACCTACAGGTGCCCTTGACTACAATACAGGTAAGCAGATTCTTAAGCTTCTTCAGGACACAAGCCGTGAAACAGGTATGACAGTTATTGTTATTACCCATAACTCTGCACTTACCCCCATGGCAGACAGAGTTATTTCTATGAAGAGTGGTCGTGTTGTCAGCATAGAAACAAACGAAAATCCCGTATCAGTTGCAGATATTGAATGGTAAGAGGAAAGTAATAATGACAAAATCTTATGTTACAGACAGTTTGCGCTCAATAAAGCGTTCCTTCAGCCGCTTTGTTTCAATTATTGCAATTGTTGCAATGGGTAGTGGACTGTTCTGCGGTTTGAATGCGGTAGGACCCGATATGAAGGAAACCGCAAACGAATATTACGATGAATATAACCTTATGGATATAAGGTTGCAATCTTATTTGGGACTTTATGAGGAAGACCTTGAAAAAGTCCGTGAAATTGAAGGTGTCAAAGCTGTCCAAGGTGCGAAATTTGTTGATGGCTATGTTCAGACATATTCTCAGGAAAATGAAGAATACGAAGGCATTGTTGACATTGACGGCTCCGAGCTTACAGTAAGGGTTGCAGGTGTCGATCTGTTAAAAGCCGTTGATTTCCAGAACGGAATTGATGACCCTAATTACATTAACCGATTAAAGCTTGTTGAAGGTCGTTACCCCGAGGCAGATAATGAATGTGTAATTACCTGTAGCGGTCTTACAACCCCTGAACAGTTCAAAATGAACGAAACTATCAAGGTTGTAGGTGACGGAGAAGAAATTACATACTCCCTTAAAAACAATGTTTTTACAGTTGTTGGTATTATTCAGACACCTTATTGGGTTTCCTACGAGCGTGGCGTTACAACTGCAGGTAGTGGTAAATTAGGTGACTTTATTTACGTTACCAATGATGCCTTTACCGATAAAATCAACTATTACAGCGAAGCCTATGTTACCCTTGAGGGTGCAGATGAGTTTGATGCGTACACAGAGGAATACGATGAGTTTGTTGAGGGTATGCGTCAGAAAATAGCAGAGGAAAGCGAGAGCATTGCTGCCGAAAGAAGAGCAGAACTCAACATTGGTCTTGAAGCAAAGCTTACTGATGCAAAAGGCAAAATTGATGAAGCAGAGGCAACCATCGGCAAAAAGCTTGAGGATGGTAAAAAACAACTTGAAAACCTTTACAAGCTGGAGCGCGAAGGGGAGCAGATGCTTGAAGAAGCACAAAAAACTCTTGAAGAGGAATATGCAAAAGCCCAGACTCAGCTTGATAGCGGTAATACCCAGTACCTGGATGCGGTTAACGAGTATAACGAAAAATATACTACCGTAGCCAATAAAAAGGTTGAACTTGCAAATAAGAAAGCAGAATATAATGCAAAGCGAATGGAAGCGGACAGTGCAAAGGAAAAGCTTGATGAGGCAAAATCGCAGCTTTCATTGGCAGAGGCTGAAATTAAAGTTACAGAAAGCCTTATAACAAGCACACAGTCAACCCTTGAAACACTTGAGGCAAACCAGAATGTTTCACAAGATGATTTGCACCTTGACCAGATTGCAGACCGTCTTGAAGAAACTAATCCTGAACTTGCACAGATTCTTCTTTCTGCATCAAACCTTACCGCTCAGGGTATGGCAGCGGATGCTATAGTAGAGGTTGAACAGCTTCTTGACCAGTATCAGACTGAACTTGCTGTAGCCAAACAGCAAAAGGATGCAGGACAGAAAGAATACGATACTAAAAAAGCAGAATATGATTCAGCAGATGCACAGCTTAATTCAGCAAAGAAACAGCTTGACGAAGCTGAGGTTCAGCTTGCAGATGCTGAAAGACAGCTTGAAGAATTCAAAACTCAGATTGAAGCAAGTGGCGACAAGCTTCAGTTTGGTGCAATCGAAGCACAGACAAAATATATGGCTGCTCAGGCAGAGCTTGCTTTGCAGAGCACCAATTATCAGAATATTCAGGCAATTATTGCAAAAGCAGAAAAAACCTATCAGGAAAGCTCCGAAGAGGTTAATGCAAAAATCGGCTCGGTAAAAACAGAGTATGAAAAAGGTAAAAACCTTCTTCAGAACATAAAGGATGGTGTGGGTTGGTCCGTATATACCCGCCACGATTCACCCGGTTACACAGGCTATGGTCAGGCGGCAGACAATATGGTGCGCCTTGCATACATTTTCCCCACATTCTTCTTTATTGTTTCAACCCTTGTTTGCCTTACAACAATGACCAGAATGGTTGAAGAAGAAAGAACCCAGTTGGGTACTCTTAAAGCCCTTGGTTATTCCAATAAAATGATTTCGGGCAAGTATCTCCTCTATTCCGCTGTGGCAAGCTTTATTGGTGTAATTATCGGTACGATAGTCGGTTCACTTGTTATTCCGTTAGCAATATGCGGTGCTTGGGGAATTATGTACGAAATGCCGGATACAATTCTTCAGTTCTCACCCTTGTATATTGTTCTGGGTATTATTATTGCAATAGGTTCAACCGTTCTTGCGGCGTACCTTGCTTGTCGAAAAGAGCTTGCAACAGTTCCTGCAGTTCTTATGCGACCCAAGCCTCCAAAAGCAGGTAAGAGAGTATTCCTTGAAAATATCAGCAGTATCTGGAGTAAACTCAGTTTTACCTCAAAGGTTACTGTCAGAAACCTTTTCAGAAACAAAAAGCGTTTTGCAGTTACAGTAATCGGTATCGCAGGTTGTACCGCACTTATTCTTGCCGCTTTTGGTCTTCGTGATGCTATTGGTGGCGTTATTGATAACCAGTATGGTAAAGAAAACGGTGTTGCACAATATGACCTTCAGGTTGTTTTAAAGGATGGTCAGGTAGACTATGAAAACAGTCAATTAGTATACGATGTGAATGCACTTGAGGGAATTGAACAATCAATGCTTGGTTATCTTAAGGTTTGCACAGGCTTCTCTGACAGGTCAGATAAATCAATGGAAATTGATATTCTTGTACCTGAAAATCCTGCAGATTTCCAGAACTTTATTGACCTTAAGCTTGGCAAATCCGATATTCCGTTAACGGACGAAGGTGCAGTTATTACAACAAAACTTGCAGATAAAACTAATACAAAAATTGGAGATACACTCACAGTTTCCTGGACTGAAGGCTCAAAGACATACGAGTATGATGTTGTTGTTACAGGTGTTGTTGATAACTATACATTCCATTATGTGTATATGACACCTTATTATTTCAGCACACTTATCAACTCTCCTATAACCTATAACTATCTTTTCTGTAAGGTTGATGAAGCATTTACAACTGAACAGAGGGCTTTCCTTGAAAAGAGCGTTAATGAAATTCGTGGAGTAAATGGTTCGGTATTCACAACTGTTGTTATTGATAACTTTAATAACATTGTTAATACACTTAACCTTGTTATTCTTGTGCTTATTATAGCTGCTATGTCCTTGGCATTTGTTGTTCTTTATAACCTTAATAACATCAATGTCAATGAGCGAATAAGAGAACTTGCAACCTTAAAGGTTCTTGGCTTCTATAATGGTGAGGTTTCCGCTTATATTTATCGTGAGAATATATTCCTTACGCTTATAGGTATTGCTTTAGGACTTGTTCTTGGTATACCCTTGAATATTGTAGTTGTAGGTGTTGTTGATATTGACCAGCTCACCTTCAACACAAACCTTAAGCCCACAAGCTTCCTTATAGCTATTGCCATGACTGCCGTTTTCGCAATCATCGTTAATGTGCTTATGCACTTTAAGCTGAAGAAAATTAGT
>JAZSBI010000016.1:0-12347 GCA_045602345.1 Acutalibacteraceae bacterium
GATCCTTTGGAGGGAACAACATTCCGAGTGTCATAGGCAGTGAAACAAAAGCATTTGCGAAGATGATAGGCATTACACCACTCATACATACCTTTACAGGAATATGTGTACTCTGTCCGCCGTACTGTTTTCTGCCAACAACTCTTTTTGCATACTGAATCGGTATTCTTCTTTCGGATTCATTCATAAATACAATAAATCCTACTATTACTACAAATCCAATAAGCATAAATATATCAACAAACACATAAGGGTTCGGTGTACTTATTGCTGTCTGTACCATACTAACAATTGATGACGGCATACCAGCAAGAATACCTGCAAAAATGAGTATTGAAACACCATTTCCTATACCCTTTTCATTTACTCTGTTACCAAGCCACACTATAGCCATAGAACCGGCAATGAATGATACTATGATTACAATAGCAGCAAATACGCCTTCTCCACCCGATGTATATGTTACAGCACCAGCTTTTTTCATTATGAGATAATAAGCAAATCCCATAAATATTGATAACGCAAGAGAAACAAATGATGAAATTTTGTCGATTTTCTTTCTTCCCTCTTCGCCCTCTTTGGATAATCGCTCAAGAGGAGGAAGAGCATAGGTCAAAAGCTGAACTATAATAGATGCATTGATAAACGGCTGTATACCAAGTGCAAATACTGTAGCCTTTGACATAGCACCACCTGAAAAAAGATTCAGGTAACCAAATACGCCTGACTCAGCGTTTGTGTCCATCCATGCGCCGAGTACTTCGGCATCAAGGAATGGAGCAGGAATAAATATAGAACCAATTCTGAAGACGATAATGATCAGTAATGTGTATAAAAGCTTTTTACGAGTTTCTTGAACCTTCCAAGCATTTCTTATAGTCTGGAGCACATTACATCACCTCAGTCTTCCCACCGGCTTTCTCAATTTTCTCTGTAGCAGACTGAGAGAACTTTGCAGCCTTAACTGTTACTTTTGATGTAAGTTCACCATTACCTAAAACCTTAACACCATCGTACTCTTTCTTGATTAAACCAGCTGCTTTGAGTAATTCTGCATCTACAACTGTACCGTCCTTAAACTTATTAAGATCAGAAACATTGATGATTGCATACTTTGTAGCAAAAATGTTGTTGAAGCCTCTCTTTGGTATACGTCTCATTAAAGGCATCTGTCCGCCTTCGAAACCGATACGTACGCCGCCGCCTGAACGAGCCTTCTGTCCCTTATGACCTTTACCGGCAGTCTTACCGTTACCTGAACCGTGACCTCTACCTACACGCTTACATTCTTTAGAAGCCTGAGCAGGAGTTAATTCATGTAATTTCATCTATGTGCACCTCCCTGCTTATACTTCTTTAACCTCAACGAGATGAGAAATTGTCTTGATTTTGCCCATTGTCTGTGCATTATCAGGCTGTGTTACAACCTCACCGATTTTCTTAAGTCCAAGTGAATGAGCTGTTTCGATCTGATTTTTCTTGCAACCAATGAGACTTCTTACGAGCTTGATCTGTTTTGCCATTGAACTCACTCCTTAACCTAAAATTTCTTTTACAGATTTGCCTCTCTTTTCAGCAACTTCCTTAGCAGAAGTACATTCGCTCAATCCCTTGATTGTAGCTCTAACTACGTTGCATGGATTGTTTGAACGAAGAGACTTTGTTCTGATATCCTTGATACCAGCCATTTCAACAACGGCACGAACAGGACCACCTGCGATAACACCTGTACCAGGAGCAGCCGGTTTCATAAGAACACAACCTGCGCCGAATTTACCGATGATATCGTGAGGAATTGTTGTACCTCTGAGAGAAACCTTTACAAGGTTCTTCTTAGCATCTTCAATACCCTTACGGATAGCATCCGGAACTTCACCGGATTTGCCAAGACCGAAACCTACTGTACCGTTTCCGTCGCCTACTACTACGAGTGCAGAGAACTTCATTATACGGCCGCCCTTAACAGTCTTTGAAACTCTGTTAATGGAAACAACCTTTTCTGAAAGCTCCAGTGTTGAAGCATCTATTTTAGCCAAAGCGCTTTCCTCCTTATTAGAATTCTAATCCGTTTTCACGAGCAGATTCAGCAAGCTCTTTGATACGGCCATGATAAATGTTACCGCCTCTGTCGAATACAACAGTTGTGATACCCTTATCCTTAGCCTGCTTAGCTATCATCTGACCTACTGTACGAGCACCGTCTTTGTTTCCGCCGTTGCCTTCAAAATCCTTTGAAAGACTTGATGCAGAAGCCAATGTAACGCCATTTACGTCATCAATAACCTGTGCATAAATGTGCTTTGAGGAGCGAAAAACATTGAGACGTGGACGCTCAGGTGTACCGGAGATCTTAACACGTACTCTGCGGTGTCTAGCTTCTCTAGCTTTATTCTTGTCAGCCTTTTTAACCATTGCGATTCACTCCTTTTATTACTTCTTACCTTTACCGGCTTTACCCTCTTTACGGATAATTCTTTCGCCTTCGTATCTGATACCCTTGCCCTTATATGGCTCCGGTGGACGTTTTTCACGTATTTCAGCTGCGAACTGACCAACCTTCTGCTTGTCGATACCATTGATGATGATCTTGTTTGGGTTAGGAACATCAATTGTGATACCGTCTCTTTCAGGCATGATAACCTGATGTGAGAAACCGAGGTTCATTACGAGATCTTTACCCTGCTTAGCAACACGGTAACCAACACCTTCAACTTCGAGAGTCTTTGAGAAACCTGTTGTAACACCTGTGATCATGTTAGCAATAAGTGTTCTTGTAAGACCATGAAGTGACTTATGATTCTTGTTTTCTGATGGACGTGTAACTGTGATAACACCATCAGCTATTTCAATACCCATTTCTTTGGAAAACTGCTTTGAGATTTCGCCCTTAGCGCCCTTTACAGTGATTAAGTTATTGTCGTTCTTAACTTCAACTCCGGCTGGGACACTAATTGGCATTCTACCTATTCTTGACATTATGTGTCCTCCTTACCATACAAATGCGAGAACTTCGCCGCCTACATGAAGTTCACGAGCCTTCTTGTCAGTCATGATTCCCTTTGATGTGGAAACAACTGCTATACCAAGACCCTTTCTTACCTTAGGCATATCCTCACAACTTGAATAAATACGCAAACCCGGTTTTGAAACCCTACGTAAGCCAGTAATAACCGGTGACTTGTTTTCACCATATTTAAGAGTAATTCTTATAATACCCTGCTTACCATCTTCAATCACCTGAAAGCTCTTAACATAACCTTCATCAACGAGAATCTGTGTGATAGCTTTCTTAACGTTTGAAGCGGGAACATCAACCGTAGCGTGCTTAGCTGAATTCGCATTACGAATTCTTGTCAATATATCTGCTATAGTATCAGTAATCTGCATGCCGAATAACCTCCTTTATAATATTACCAGCTAGCCTTCTTAACTCCTGGAATCTGACCATCATGAGCTAATTCTCTGAAGCAGATACGGCAAATGCCGAACTTTCTGAGATAAGCATGTGGTCTTCCACAAATCTTGCATCTGTTGTAAGCACGTGTGGAGTATTTAGGAGTTTTCTGCTGTTTTAATACCATCGCTTTTTTAGCCATTTCTAAATCCTCCTACATTACTTAGCAAATGGAGCACCCATTAATGTAAGCAGCTCCTTTGCTTCTTCATCAGTGTTAGCTGTTGTGATAAAGTTGATGTCCATACCTCTTACTTTATCGATCTTATCATATTCGATTTCAGGGAAAATGAGCTGTTCCTTGATACCTGTAGAGTAGTTTCCTCTGCCATCGAATGAGTTAGGGTTAATACCTCTGAAGTCACGAACACGTGGTAATGAAACGTTGAAGAACTTATCGAGGAATTCGTACATACGTTCATTTCTGAGTGTTACCTTAACGCCGATTGGCATGCCTTCACGAAGTTTGAAGTTAGCTACAGACTTCTTAGCACGGCATACAACAGGCTTCTGACCTGTTATTGTAGCCAAATCGTTCATAATTGCGTCGATAACCTTAGCATTTTCTCTAGCTTCACCTGCACCGACATTGATAACGATCTTGTCGATTTTCGGAATCTGCATTACGCTTTTGTAACCAAACTTCTTCATCATAGCAGGAGCTACAGTGCTATTATAATAGTCTTTCATTCTAGCCATGTCGTTTCTCCTTTACTTAAATGAAGCTCCGCATTTTTTGCAAACGCGTAACTTTTCTTGCTTATCATCTTTACCATTTTCAAAAGTATGGCCTACTCTTGTAGGTTTGCCACACTTAGGGCAAACAAGCTGTACCTTGCAAGCGTAAATAGGAGCTTCAGCCTGAACTATTCCGCCTACCTGGCCCATTCTTGTTGGCTTAACATGCTTAGTAACGAAGTTGATACCTTCAACTATTACTTTGCCTTCCTTAGGGCTAACTTCAAGAACCTTACCGGTTTTTCTCTTGTTGTTGCCTTCAAATTTATCGTTGTACTTACCTGTAAGCAATACGACTGTGTCACCTTTTTTTACATGTACTTTACTCATCATGACACCTCCATTATAATACTTCAGGAGCAAGGCTTAAAATCTTAGTATAATCCTTGTCACGAAGTTCTCTTGCTACTGGTCCGAATATACGTGTTCCTCTTGGATTCTTATCCTCTTTTATGATTACAGCAGCGTTCTCATCGAAGCGGATGTAAGTTCCATCCTCTCTTCTTAAGCCCTTTGCTGAACGAACGATAACTGCTTTAACAACGTCACCTTTCTTAACAACGCCGCCGGGTGTTGCCTTCTTAACTGAAGCTACAACTACATCACCGATATTTGCATATCTTCTGCGTGTACCGCCTAAAACTCTAATACACATGAGTTCCTTAGCACCGGTGTTGTCTGCAACTTTAAGGTAGGTTTGCATCTGTATCACAGTCGTTCTCCTCCTTTCAGAAATAAATGCCTTTTACAGCATGGAATTAATAAACTTCAAATCAAAATTACTTAGCTTTTTCGATTATTTCAACAACTCTCCATCTCTTATCCTTTGAGAGTGGACGTGTTTCCATGATCTGAACTCTGTCGCCGATCTTGCACTCATTGTTTTCGTCATGAGCTTTCATCTTAACAGTTCTCTTGATAATCTTCTTGTAAAGTGGGTGCTGAACACTGTCAACGATAGCAACAACAACAGTTTTGTCCATCTTGTCGCTTACTACTTTACCAACTCTTGTTTTTCTAAGGCTTCTTTCAGTCATCGCTAAATCCTCCCTTTATTACTGATTTACGCTTGACTGGATTTCCTGCTCACGAAGACAAGTCTTGATACGAGCAATATCCTTCTTTACAGCCTTTAAACGAGCTGTATTATCAAGCTGATTTATAGCCAGCTGAAAGCGGAGAGCAAAAAGCTCCTTCTTCAGATCCTCTAACTTGTTATTCATTTCGTCAACAGACAATTCTCTTATATCAGTTGCTTTCATTACTGCTCGCCTCCCTCTGCTTCTTTGCATACAAATTTACATTTAATTGGGAGCTTGTGCATAGCGAGACGCATAGCTTCTCTTGCTGTTTCTTCCGGAACGCCAGCAATTTCGAACATTACTCTGCCCGGCTTAACAACTGCTACCCAATATTCCGGAGCACCTTTACCTGAACCCATTCGAGTACCGAGTGGCTTCTTTGTTACCGGCTTATCCGGGAAAAGCTTAATCCAAACCTTACCGTTACGCTTGATGTAACGTGTCATTGCGATACGGGCTGCTTCAATCTGATTTGAAGTAATCCATGCAGGCTGTAATGCCTGTAAACCGTATTCACCATTTGATACTTTATTTCCTCTGAGTGCCTTACCGGTCATACGACCTCTGTGCACACGACGATATTTAACTCTCTTTGGAAGTAGCATTACTGATTACCTCCTTCTTCTTTTCTAGGTGCTCTTGGTCTGCGAGGTGCTCTGTTATCATCGCGTCTCTTTCTTGCAGGTGCCTTGTCTTCATTCTTATCTGAAGATTCGCCCTTAAGAATTTCGCCCTTGTAGATCCATACCTTTACGCCAAGACGACCATAAGTTGTGTGAGCTTCTGCTGTACCGTAGTCAATATCAGCTCTGATTGTCTGAAGTGGAATTGTACCTTCGTTGTAGCTTTCAGCTCTTGCGATTTCAGCACCGCCAAGACGACCTGAAACTCTTGTCTTGATACCCTTTGCTCCGAGACGGATAGCACGTCCGATTGACTGCTTCATTGCACGTCTGAAAGAAATTCTGTTTTCAAGATCAAGTGCGATCTTTTCAGCAACTAACTGTGCATTAAGATCTGGCTGCTTAACTTCTACAATGTTTATTAAAACCTGTGAATCACCTGACATCATTGCTTCAACCTGTAAACGAAGCTTTTCGATTTCAGTACCACCCTTACCGATTACGATACCGGGCTTAGCACAGTGAATGTGGATTCTTGTCTTTTCAGCGAAACGTTCGATTTCGATTCTTGCAACGCCTGCTGCATAAAGCTTTTTCTTTATGAAGTTACGGATGTTGTAGTCTTCAACAAGCATATCGCCGAATGCAGATTTGTTTGCATACCAACGTGAATCCCAATCCTTAATAACGCCAACACGGAAACCGTGTGGATTTACCTTCTGGCCCATAGTCTACCTCCTATTTGGGATTATTCTTTTTCTTTTAATACCATAGTAATGTGTGATGTTCTCTTGAGAATTCTATAAGCTCTGCCTTGTGCTCTTGGCATTATACGCTTCATAGTAGAACCAGGAGAAACGAAACACTCTGCAACATAGAGTTTTTCTTTGTCCATGTCATGATTGTTTTCTGCATTTGCAATAGCAGACTTCAAAAGCTTCTGTAAATCTTCACATGCAGCCTTTGGAGTGTGTTTCAAAGTAGCCATAGCATATTCTACAGGCTTATTTCTGATAAGATCGAGAACAATCTTAACTTTTCTTGGTGAAATACGAACATTTCTTAAATAAGCTCTTGATTCCATAGTGTATTCCTCCTTCCGTTATTTCTTACCGTTATTTGATGTTTTTGAACCAACGTGACCCTTGTAAGTTCTTGTAGGAGCAAACTCACCGAGCTTGTGACCTACCATATCTTCTGTTACATATACCGGAACATGCTTACGTCCGTCATGAACAGCAAAAGTATGACCTACAAACTCTGGGAAGATTGTTGAAGAACGGCTCCAAGTCTTTAAAACTTTCTTTTCGCCTGCTTCATTCATCTGTACAACTCTCTTAAAAAGTACCTCCTGTACGAAAGGTCCCTTCTTAATACTTCTGCTCATTGTAATTTCCTCCTTTCAAGCTTTATTTACCGTTTCTACGTTTTACGATGTACTTGTCAGAACGGTTATGCTTCTTACGAGTCTTATAGCCAAGTGTAGGCTTGCCCCAAGGAGTAACAGGACCTGGACGACCGATTGGTGATTTACCTTCACCACCACCGTGTGGGTGATCGCAAGGGTTCATAACAGAACCACGTACTGTAGGTCTCCAACCCATGTGACGTCTTCTACCTGCTTTACCGTAATTAACGTTTTCGTGATCAATGTTACCTACCTGACCAACTGTAGCTTTACAATTGTTAGGTACGTTTCTTAATTCACCTGAAGGGAGTCTGAGAAGTGCGTAAGCGCCTTCCTTAGCCATGAGCTGTGCCATGTTACCAGCTGAACGAACGAGCTGTGCACCCTTACCAGGATATAATTCAATGTTGTGAATGAAAGTACCAACCGGGATGTCAACAAGTGCAAGTGCGTTACCTGGCTTGATATCAGCATCAGCACCGCTTCTTACTGTATCGCCAACCTTGAGTCCGTTTGGAGCGATGATGTATCTCTTTTCGCCATCTTCATACTGAATGAGAGCGATGTGAGCTGAACGGTTTGGATCGTACTCAAGAGTAAGAACCTTAGCGTCCATGTTATCCTTATCACGCTTAAAGTCGATTACACGATACTTTCTCTTATTAGCGCCACCTCTGTGACGAACTGTTATTCTTCCGTAGCTGTTTCTACCTGATTTATTTTTTAATGGCTCAAGTAAACTTTTCTCCGGAGCAACCTTTGACAACTGTGAATAATCTGTACATGTCATCTGACGACGAGATGGAGTTGTCGGCTTATATGTTTTAATTGCCATTTTATTCACTCCTTAAAATGCATTTTTTGCGGGAGCATTACTCCCATACGGAACAGCTTCTATGCTATCCGTTAAAACCTGAAATTTTTATCAGATCATACCGTCGAAGAATTCGATTGTCTTTGAATCTTCCTTCAATGTAACGATAGCCTTTTTCCAGTCAGCTGTCTTACCAACGAATCTTCCAACGCGCTTTGTGCGACCGTTGCAGTTCATTGTGTTTACTTTAGCAACCTTAACGTCAAAAAGCTTTTCAACTGCGTTTGCAATTTCGATCTTATTAGCGTTCTTATCAACCTTAAAAGTGTACTTACCTGCCTGGAGAGCATCCATACTTCTTTCAGTGATAATTGGCTTAATAACGATATCCTGTGGTGCCTTCATTATGCGTACACCTCCTCGATTTTTGCTACTGCATCCTGAACAACTATAAACTTGTCATAGTTTAATATATCATAAACGTTCAATGTGTTTACAAGAGCTGTCTTAACACCAGGAATGTTAGCTGCACTCTTGATAACTTTCTTATCAACTTCCGGCATAACTATAAGAGCCTTGCCTTCTACGTTGAGAGCCTTTAACATCTGAACGATTGTCTTTGTTTTGAATTCTTCCATTCTGATTGAATCGAGAACGAGAAGATTTTCATCCTGAAGCTTTACAGATAAAGCAGACTTCATAGCGAGTCTTCTTACTTTCTTGTTAAGTGTATATCTGTAATCTCTTGGCTTAGGTCCGAGCGCAATACCGCCATGTACCCACTGAGGAGCACGAATAGAACCCTGTCTTGCATGACCTGTACCCTTCTGTCTCCATGGCTTTCTACCACCGCCTCTAACTTCTGTACGTGTCAAAGTTGACTGTGTACCCTGACGCTGATTAGCGAGGTAATTAACAACCATAGCATGCATAACAGCTTCGTTTGGCTTAATTCCGAAAATAGCATCGGAAAGTTCAGTTTCTGCAACCTGCTTACCATTCATATCAAATACTGAAACCTTAGACATTTATGCTTCCTCCTTTCATTAAGCCTTCTTCACACTGTCAACGATGCATACGATTCCGCCCTTAGGACCCGGAATAGCACCCTTGAGTGCGATAAGATTATTTTCAACATCAATTTTTACAACTTCAAGATTCTGTACTGTTACCTTTTCAGCACCCATATGTCCAGGAAGAGCTTTTCCCTTGAATATACGTGATGGTGAAGAACAAGCACCCATAGAACCTGCATGTCTGTGTACAGGACCTGTACCGTGAGTTTCCTTGAGTCTTGAGTTGTTGTTACGCTTGATAGTACCCTGGAAACCTTTACCCTTGCTTGTACCGCTTACGTCAACTGAATCGCCAACTGCAAATACATCAGCCTTAAGTACGTCACCTACATTAACTGCATCGCAGTCATCAAGTCTGAACTCTTTAAGAGTTCTCTTTGGAGCAACGTCAGCCTTCTTAAAGTGTCCCTGCATTGGCTTGTTTACGTTCTTAAGCTTAACATCGCCATAACCGAGCTGAACTGAAGCATAACCGTCGTTTTCAACTGTTTTCTTCTGTACAACTACGCATGGACCGGCTTCAATTACTGTTACAGGAATTACTTTACCTGTTTCATCGAAAATCTGTGTCATACCGATTTTCTTACCGATCATAGTTTTCTGCATTTTTTATTCCTCCTAAGTTATTGGTTGACACATGGTCAACTTGACTTTTTGGTGTTTGTACCGAAATTACTTTTCAGACATTTCGATAAGTACACCTGCCGGAATCTCAAGGTTTCCGAGAGTTTCCATTGTCTTAGCTGTTGGTCTGATAATATCGATAAGTCTCTTGTGTGTTCTCATTTCGAACTGCTCACGGCTGTCCTTATACTTGTGAACTGCACGAAGAATTGTAACGATTTCCTTATCAGTTGGCAACGGGATAGGACCTGATACTCTTGCACCACTACGCTTAGCTGCTTCAACAATCTTAGCTGCTGCTGCATCAACTACTGCGTGTTCGTAACCCTTGATTCTGATTCTGATCTTTTCTTTTTCTGCCATCTTTTTTCGCCTCCTCGAAATATTAAATGGGGGCAATACCTAAAATTCGTAACACTTAGCCGTGTGTATCTTCTTCTTTTACATCAAAAAAAGCTTGAAAATAAGCAAAATGCAATTTCCAAGCTTGTAATCAACACAGATAAAAAGACATACCCCTTGCGCATTTATCCCACACTAAAATAAGCATAGCTTACGCAAGATACTCTTTCTAACCACACACAGTGTTCGTTATTACAATCGCCCGGTTTTAAAATCGGACATACTCCACGAAAATTCCCTGACATACCGCCAGCCACCTTTCGCTTCAACGCATATCATCTTTCAGTCCCTCTTTCAGACTGCTTAATCATTATATCATACTCACAAATTTTTTACAAGGTTTTTGTGAAAATTAATTTGTAAACTTTTTATGAACAAAATATTTTTAATTTTACTGCATAAAAGCTATTGACAAAATGATATTAACAGTTTATACTGTTTATATAACACATAAACAGTTGAATCAATGGAAAGGAGTTAAAATGAAAATACTGCAGAACTCCGATATTCCTATCTACAAGCAGATCTCATCACAACTGCGTGAACAGATCCTAAACGGTATTATTAACGAAGGTGATTATCTTCCAAGTATACGTGGACTGGCACGTGATCTGAAAATAAGCGTGATTACTACAATGAAAGCTTATGAAGAGCTTGTTGATGAAGGTCTTGTAAGCGCAGTTCACGGAAAAGGTTACATCGTTAATCCGCAAAATCGTGAAATGATACGTGAACAACATCTGCGTCAACTTGAACAGCATTTACAGAATGCTATCGAATCTGCAAAACTGGCAGGAATATCTACAGGAGAAATGATTGAAATTTTGAAAACACTAAGTATGATCGAATGATTGAGAGGCGAATAAAAATGAAATATGTTATAGAAACAAAAGAATTAAAAAAAATATACAGTAACTTCACCCTGGATGAAACCGATCTGAAAATTCCTTGCGGATTCTGTACAGCTGTGATCGGTACAAACGGTTCAGGAAAAACAACACTGCTTGATATCCTTGCCGGTGTACTTCCCAAAAGTAGCGGAGAAATAATCTACTTTGAAAATAATAATGATACAGAAAAAATAAAAGAAAAAACAGGTTACTGTCCATCTCAGAATTTTTATCCATTGACATGGAGTGCAAAAGATATCTGCAAGTCATGTAATATTGCTTTTGATAATTTCGACAAAAAAAGATTTTATCAGATATGCGAAAAACTTAAAATCAAAACTGACACAAAAACTTTCAGTCAGCCACTTTCGAAACTTTCAGACGGCAATAAGATGAAGCTATATTTGGCATCTGTTTTGGCACGAGATACCGATATACTTATACTTGATGAGCCAACTGCAAACCTTGATCCTCTTATACGTGATATTATCAACGACCTGTTTCGTCAGTATCTTGACAACGGAAACGGTGACAAATCCATAATATTTTCAACACATAATATTTCTGATGCTGAAAACATCACTGATTATGCTGTATTTATAGATGACGGAAAAATAATCGAAAAAGGGTTTACTGAAGACTTAAAAGAAAAGTATATAATAGTACATGGTGACACTTTAAACAGCAAATATGTACAGAAATCTTTACTTACCTGTTCACAGAACAAAACTTCATACAGCGGTCTTGCTCTTGCACAAAAACGCAGTCTTTTTGAAAATACAGGCGCTTTATGCGAAGCCCCTACTCTATCACAACTAAGTATAGAAATTCTGAAAACGTCATCTTTAAAAAAGGAAGTGAGCTTATGAGAAAGGTTTTTAACCCTAATTTAAAAATAGAAATTATATCACAGCTTTTAGTTGGTTTTATTTTTACACTGTGTTTTGTATTTATTACAACTAACAGAAAGATGGACTTTAGTGTATTGAACAGTAACCATTTTATTTATTTTACAATACACTTATATGGCAGTTTTCTTTATTTACATTATTTTTGTTCAAACCAAAAATATTCTGTTTTTCTAAGTGACGGTGCAGGTAATAAATATTTTAGATCCATACCTGATTTTAAAGGCAAATTTAAAAAGTATTTTATATTTTCAGAAATAATTTTAATATTACTCACTACACCACTTTTTATTTTCATTATTTTAGGAAAATGTACAAACTCTCATAT
>JAZSBI010000017.1:0-24952 GCA_045602345.1 Acutalibacteraceae bacterium
AACAAAGACAATGTTCAGGAAATAAAAGATATTCTTGAAGAACACGAGGTTGAGCTTACAGAAAAAATGGAGAAATATCTGAAAGGCAAAATTACCGCTAAGCAGATGTTTACAGAAGGGACAGGTGACGTAGAATGATAAATTTATATGTTGCTACACGTGCTTTGACATTTTTCGGAACGGTAATGCGAGCCATCTGGGAGCAGATTGCTTGTCGTATATGTGGTGTGCCTGTTGAGGATGTAAGAGCTTTTAAGGTTTCTGAGCTGTGCGGCCACGTTGAGCATGATATTATAAAAAAGAAATCACATGTTTTTGCTGTGTGCTTTATTCCTTTTGTTATGAATTTTATTTTTGCTTGTTGTTTCCTTTTAAGTGGAGCGTACAGAGTTATTTATGTCGGTGATGTAAAAAGTGTTAGTGCATGGGTTTTGTTGTGGCTTGGTATTTCATTTGCTGCAAACTGTGTACCCTCATTTGAAGATGTTTTATCCTTTAAGGATGCATTCTTTGATGAGGATACAAAGCCTGTAATCAAAATACTTGTGGCACCATTTTATGCTATTATTTACGGATTCTCATTTCTTGAAAGGTTTTCGTTGACATTCATTATTTCCGTATTGTTTGCAGTTGTGTTCCCGCAGTTGTTTAATTTGATTTTCCCTCTTATAAACTTTTTTGTGCAGAAATAAAGGGATGTTTAATATAATAAAAAAGGTGCTGTAAAAAAACGTTCGTTTTTTTACAGCACCTTTTTGTTTACATTATATTTTGTGTTAACAGTATTTGGTTACTGTCTGTAAAGGTTGCAATAATTCCGTTTCTGTGTGAGGTGGAAAATGTAGGAGCTTTTGCAACCATTGTGAGATTCCATTTAACATTTGGGTAGATTTTGCCTAAATGATTTGTAACTATGGTAAGCTCGGGTTTGAGAGTTTTTAAAAAGCTCTTTGATGAGGAGCCGTAGTAGCCATGGTGGCCAATTTTTAACAGGTCTACATCACCTATATCATCACCGTAAAGCTTTTCAAGTCCTGAATCATTGGTGAAATCCGCAGCTAAAAAAGCGGTTTTATCGCCTTTTTTTACAATAACACCAACGCTACTTGCGTTTTCACCCTTGGAATACACCTCTTCGGGGGTTACCGTGTTAATAAAACGCAGGGTAAAATCACCAAAGCTGAATTCTGTGTCGGGCAAATCACTTATTACAGGAATGTTTTTATCTTCAAGGGCTTTAAGAATTTTTTCGTAGGTTGCTTTGTTTCCCCATGCACCTATTTCCATTTCCGTTGCAACGTTGTCGTTGAATTCTTTGAAATACGCCTTTTCTGCGAAAATATTTTTGTCTTTGAAAATTGCCTCGAAATTCCCTGCGTGGTCATAGTGCATATGAGTTCCCAGAATAAAATCAAATTGTACTTTACCTGTTTCGTCCGAAGCAACTTTCTTTATATATGAAATAACCTCATCGCGATAGCCCTTGTATTCGGTTTTTCTTCTTGGATTTTCGTTACCCTCACCGGAATCAATCAGCGCAAATTTGCCGTTGCTTTCTATAATAATGCAGTCAGAGTTTGCAGTGTTAAGAAAGTGGATTCTGTCATCACCGGTCCGGTAATCAAAAGTTTCGTCAGTAATGGGGGTTTGGTTAACATATTTGTTTGCCAAAGCCACAACAATAATATCAAGAATAAAAACAGAAAGCATAACTACGGTTACAACCCAGGTGGCTATTACTCGTGCTAGTTTTTTCTTATCGTTTTTCATTTGCTTACCCCCTTATCAGATTTTTTGAATAAAAGGGAAAGATTTTTGTAGGGTACCTGTTGCCAGGCAGAAACAATCAGAAGGGCACCCACACAGTGCATTGGTATTCTTGCTAAAATATCCGGACAAAGAAGTATTATAATGCCGCTTACTAATATTGTTACAATTGCCCCGACAGGGGAGTAGCTTGTTATGTTGAATTGCCTTACAGGTAAAAAAGAAAAGATACCGCTTGTTAAATTTACCAGAGTGTTTTTGCCTTTGTTTTCATCTGAGGAACGTAAGAAAAGCACAAAGCCAAAGAAAACAGAACCAATAATTAAAGGCAATGCATTAGTCATTTCAAGGCTTTCTAAAAAGGCGAAGGGGAGTGTTGGCGTGTTTCCGTTGTGCTGGAAGCTACCAATTTCGTTTACTGTAGTTAATTCTTTCTGAGGATTAAGAATCAGGTTAAGTATAAGCGGTATGAGCAGAGTCATAAATTCTGCAGGAAGTATTTTGTTAAGTCTTTTGTATTTGAAGGGATAGGTAATCATCGCAAAAAGGGTAATTGTTCCGTAGAGGAGTCCTCTGAAATGAGGGTGAAAGCCCAAAGAACGATAACTTTTAAGCATTTCAATAGCGGTACTGCCGCCGGCTCCGATACCGAAATATAAATTTGTCAGAATAACCGTTGCAACCAAAGCCAGTGCCAGTGTGACCCAAGCGAAAATGCCGTTTGTAACGGGATTCTTCTTTATGAATTTGGAAAGTAAGCAGTAAATAACAGCTCCGCATACAAGGCAAACAGGCAGGTAATTGATGCCACATTCAGAAACAACATAGTGGATGGGAATAAAAAGAAAGGCATCCGGAGCAAAAATTTTATTTTTAAGTCCTATTGAGAACAAGGAGCAAATTGTAATGCAAAAAAAGACATTCCAAAGACCGAGTCCTGCAGATGCGGCTGTGCAAAGGGCATAAGAACCCAGAAGCATAGCACCCGTAAGACCCGAAAGAATGTCGGTTTTTATGCTATTTTTCTTATTAATGTTGACCATAGTTGCTTCCTTGAAAAACGTAATACCTTAGTATTTTACAATACTTATAGGAAATAAACAATACCGAAAATAAAATTTTTTTGAAGTGCTTTTATCAATTCGTTGAAATCTGTTGACAATTTCAGTTTCATTCTCTATAATATAAGGGATTAAAATTGGAATGGAGTGTGCATTGTTATGGAAATGTCACCTATCAAGAAAATAGTTATCGGTTTAGCAGCAATTACAGTTGCTTTATCCCTTATTACAGCTAACAATATGGCATCAATTATGCTTATTGTAGCTTCAAGAGAAGCAGGTGCTTCAAAGCAGCAGACAGTTCAGACAAATAATTCTTCTCAGGGTCAGTCTGACAATGGCTCAACAGATAATGGCGGTTCAACTGACAACGGCGGTGCAACAGACAATGGCGGCGCAACAGACAATGGTGGCGCAACAGACAACGGCGGCGCAACAGACAATGGCGGCACAGCAGATAAAACACCCGCCGGTGACAACGGTTCTTCAAATGCAGATTCAAGCAAAAAGCTTTCCAACAAAGAAGTTGTTGATTTGTACAAGAAAGCAATGAATGCTGCAAGAACAAAATCAAAATCAGTAGTTCGTGTTAAAGATGGTGCTATCAACTATAAGGGTATTGCAGAAGCAGGCGGCCTTTCAAGTGCAGCTTCTACTCTTATGGGTATGTTTATGGTTGCTGATGAAGCATCAATCGAGGTTAAGAACGAGCCTTGGGAAAAGGGCAAGCTTCCCAATGCAAGTGCTCTTACAGTAAATGGCCTTCAGAAGGTTTCTTATGTAGAAAAAGGCGACAAGTATGTTGTTACACTTGTTGCTAAAAATGCTAAGAACCCCAAATCAGGTGCTGATGGTGTTGGTGCAATCGCAGGCGTTATTGAAGAGTCTCAGATTACAGGCGCTATCGGTTCTGTTCCCGGACTTAGTCTCAGCAACATCAACATTGATTACGAAAACGTTACTGCAGTTGCAACAATAGATAAAGCAACAGGTAACCTTGTTTCACTTAAACTCGATGCTCCTTGTATCCTTTCTCTTGATGCAAAATTAGCAGTTATTTCAATTAATGGTGCCAGAGTTGGTATTGAGGTTATCACAGAATACGCAGTTACTTATTAATCAGAAAATACATAATAAAAACAGCGTCCTTGCGACGCTGTTTTTTAGTCTTTAAAATTTTAAAGGATTATTGTTATGGTTGATATAATTGATTCGGAGAAAATTTCCTTGCTTTTGCAGGATGAATTGAAAAATAAAATAAAACTGCGGGTTTTAGAAAAAACAACTTCAACAAACACACTTGTCCGTGAATGTGCAAATGAAAATGATGAGGGCCTTGTTATTATAGCAGGGGAGCAGACAATGGGAAGGGGCCGAATGGGCAGATCCTTCTTTTCTCCCGGTGATTCGGGTGTTTATATGAGTTTGCTGCTGAAGCCTCAAATTAAGCCCGAGGACGCCATACGTATAACAACAGCGGCAGCCGTAAGTGTTTGCAGAGCTTTGAAAGTGTTAGGTGTAAAAGATTCAAAAATCAAATGGGTAAACGATATATTTGTAGAAAATAAAAAGGTTTGCGGTATTTTAACGGAGTCAAGCTTTAATACGCAAAACGGAATGTTAGATTTCGCAGTTTTGGGTGTTGGTATAAATATTTATGAATCGGAAGATGGGTTCCCTGAAGAAATAAAAAATATAGCAGGTGCAGTTTTCAAAGAACGTAAAAATAACTTACGGAATAAATTTGTCGCTGCTTTCCTCAACGAGTTTTTTAGTTTTTATAAAAAACTTTCTTTGAATTTGCATCTTGAAGAATATAAAGAAAAAAACTTTGTCTTAGGCAAAGAGGTTTTAGTTATTCAAGGTGAAAAAACAGAAACTGCAAAAGCAATAGATATTGATGATAATTGTAATTTAGTAGTAGAGTTAACTGATGGCTCAATTAAAAAACTGTATTCAGGGGAAATATCAGTTAAATTAACTTAAAATTATTCATTTTCAACAATAAATATCGCTCCAAATTGTCACAGTATTGATGTAAAATTTTCTCAAGACTATTGCATTTAAAAGAATTGTGTGATAAAATCAGTTTGTATATATGGTAGTGTACTATCTTTAAGTGTATACTATCTTATCTGTTTAGGAGGATTAATATGAAAGCAACAAAGAAAATTGTTAGTGTTATCTTAGCAATAGCTCTTATGGTTGTAGCTTTTGCAATGCCCGTTGGTGCTGCAAAGGTTTACCCTCTTGTTATTGTTGATGGTATCTTCTCAACAAAATTGTACTCAAACATCGGTACAGCTGACGAGGCAGAAGTTTTTGCTATGGACGATGTTGCAATGGAAGAAATGGTTAAGGAGGTTCTCGGTTCCTTTATTGGCGGCTGTATCAAGTATGGTCAGAACAAAAAGGATTACGACAAATTTGCTGACGAATTCTTCCCTGTGGTTAATAAGTATATTGATCCCATCGGTTTCAATCCCGATGGTACAGCTAAGGATGCAACTATCGGTTTCCACCAGAACGAGAAGCCTATGTCAGAATATTCTGACGAAGAGAAAGCAGACCTTTCTGTTTTTGCACAGGCTTATGCTGAAGAATACGGTGAAGATAATGTTTACAATTTCAACTATGACTGGAGAAAATCTCCTATTGATGCAGCTGCAGATTTAGACAAATACATCCAGAATATTAAGGATGACCTTGGTGTTAAAAAGGTTAACGTTATCGGTTACAGCATGGGTGCAAACGTAGTTCTTGCATATCTTTACGAATGTGGCAGCAAGAATATCAACAACCTTGTATTCGTTGCTCCCGCATGGCAGGGTACAAGTCTTGCAGGTGATATTGCAACTAAGAACATTGAGTTTGATATGTTCACAGTTGAAAACTACCTCGTGCAGATGGCTAACGTTAGTGCTACAACTCATATTACTGCTTTCATAATTTCATTTATAGCAACTTACGACGGACTTTCAAAAGAATATTTCGGTGACATCAACAAAGCTGCTGCAGGTATTCTTCCTCGTTTGTATACAGATGTAATTAACACAAATATCGCAGGTATGCCCGGTTTCTGGAGCCTTGTTCCCGCAGAGTTTTACGAAAAAGGTGTTGAAACAATTTTCGGCGACGCAATTGATGCAGGTCTTAAAGATAAAATCGATGCATACAACAAAATTCAGACAAATGCTAAGACAATTATCGACAATGCTATGGCAGACGGTATGAATTTTGGTATTGTAGTTGGTTACAACTGCCAGATGATTCCGATTTGTGATGACTACGAGCAGAGCGATACAATTATCGACGTTAAATATGCAAGTGGCGGTGCAACTTGTGCACAGTACCTTCAGGCCTTTGATGACTGGACAAATATTTACAACCAGGCAATTAAAGATGGTCACAACCACGTTTCTTGGGACTATAAGGTAGATGCTTCAACTTGTATGTATCCTGAATACACATGGTTCTACAAAAACTTACAGCATAACGCTTACAGTGTTGATTACGGCACTACAGATGTTATTGTTTGGCTTCTCGGTGCAGAAGAACAGTATGATGTTTTCACAGATACAGAAAATTATCCTCAGTTCTCTCTCTACAACACATACAAGAGAAAAGTTACACCCATCAATTTTGAGGGTATGTTAGGCGATATGGATGGCAGCGGTGCTATCACAACTGAAGATGCCAGATATGCACTTAAGGTTGCTGCAGGTCAGAAGAAGGTTGACGAAGATAAGTTTATCTTGTGCGACGTTGATGGTGATGATGAAATCACAACAAGCGACGCAAAAGACATTCTTGCAATGGCTGCAGGTATCAATTTCTAAAAAATATTTAAAGACCTGCTCGAAAGAGCGGGTCTTTTCCTTTTGTAATATAATTGTAATTGATTTACTTTATGTTATGTGTTATACTTATCTTATATAATTGTATACAATAGGGGTGGAGTATCTATGAGTGAAAAAATGACAAAAAAGGAAAATGCGTTACAGGCTATAAAATTTGCAGCGTTCTCTGCATCTGCAGGAGTAATTCAGGTTGTGTCATTTACACTTCTTAATGAACTTTTACCTCAGACTGACAGTAGTAATACAATTTTACAATGGTTTTTTAATTCTGAATATGGTGCAAGCTACCTTGTAGCGCTTATACTTTCAGTTCTTTGGAATTTCACATTTAATAGAAAATTCACCTTTAAATCAGCTACAAACATACCCGTAGCTATGCTTAAGGTTTTTGGTTTTTATTGCGTATTTACTCCTGTTTCCACTATTCTTGGCGAGATGGCTACTCAAAATATGACATGGGCTTTTGCAGAATACCTGGTTTTAGGTGTAACTATGGCTACGAATATGGTCACAGAGTTCTTGTTCTGTCGTTTTTTTGTATATAAAGATAGTATGAATACAGCAAAAAAAGAAAAGGAAAAAACAAATGCCCGATAAAAACAAAACCCAAAACACCAGAATTTGTCCTGTTTCAAGAAAATGTGGCGGTTGTCAGCTTATGAATATGACATACCCGGAGCAGCTAAAATTCAAACAGGCTAAGGTTGTTAAGCTTTTGGGTAGCTTTCACAGAGTTAATGAAATTATAGGTATGCAAACACCTTTTCATTATAGAAATAAAGTACAAGCTGCTTTCGGTAGAACACCGGGTGGGGAAATAATTTCCGGCGTGTATCAGTCAAGCACCCACAATATTGTTAAAACTGATTCCTGCCTTATTGAAGATGAAAAGGCTGACAAAATCATTCTGACAATCAGAAAGCTTGTCAAGGATTTCAAACTTACAGTATATGATGAGCGTAAAGGCAACGGCTTTTTACGCCATGTTCTTGTAAAACGCGGTTTTTCTACTAACGAAATAATGGTTGTGCTTGTAACAGGCACACTAGTTTTTCCCTCAAAAAATAATTTTGTAAAAGAACTTCTGAAAAAACATCCTGAAATAACAACAATTGTTCAGAATATAAATAACAAATTTACAAGTATGGTTCTGGGTGAAAGGGAAACAGTTCTTTATGGCAAGGGTTATATTGAGGATGTTTTGTGTGGTTGCACATTCAGAATATCGCCTAAATCCTTTTACCAGATTAATCCTGTGCAGACGGAAATTTTATACAACAAAGCAATAAATTTTGCTGATCTTCAGGGGCATGAAAAGGTTATTGATGCCTATTGTGGTATTGGTACAATTGGTATTGTTGCTTCTAAGGGAGCAGGTGAGGTAATCGGCTGCGAGCTTAATGCTGATGCAGTAAAAGATGCTAAGGTAAATGCAAAAATAAATAATATTGAAAATATTCGTTTTGTTTGTGCGGATGCAGGGGAGTTTATGCTCTCTATGAAGGAACAAAATGTAAAATGCGATGTTCTTTTTATGGACCCACCAAGGGCAGGAAGTGATAAAAAATTTCTTTCCTGTGCAGTAGCAGCTGCTCCTGAAAAAATAGTGTATATTTCCTGTAATCCGGAAACACAGCAACGAGATTTACAATATCTTATTAAAAATGGCTACAAGGTCAAAAAAATACAGCCTGTAGATATGTTTCCTTATACAGCCCATGTGGAAACTGTTGTGCTTTTACAGAAATAAAGTCAGGAGAAATTATGTATGAAGGATTACGATAAAGTTTTCAATAGCGAAGAAAACACAGGCTTTAAGAGCTTTCAATTAGCAAACGGCTATATTTCTTCTACTGCAATTCTTTTTGAAAAAGAAAAAGTTGTTGCTAAAATTGAGGCAAAAGGTCATATTGATTTTTTTGACTGCGAAGATACTTTGATAGCATCTTTTGATGTTCCTCCACAAACAGGAGGAAAAGAAACCTACAATGAAGTTTTGTGCGGAACAGAAGAAAATACAATAATTTTAAAATTCCCGATTGTGGAATGGATTGACAATTATCCCAATTGCGATGGTGAGCACGACAGATGGGATGTTAGAACAATTGGTTACAGTACCTTAAAATTTAACTACAAAAAGAAAGAGTGTATTTTAATTTAACCTAAAGAAAAAACGTAAAAAGAAGGTGGATTTGTGGAAGGCTTACTTTATATTACGTTAAACACATTTTGTATTTTAATTCTCATTATGGTGCTTATCAGAATTTTGCGAAGCTCTGATAAGCGGATGTCACAGGTTATGTATTCCTGGTTTATTATAGCTTCGCTTATATTATGCGCCAGTGATTTGTTCTGGGGCATTATTGATATGACATATAACTGGAGTCTTTCAGATTCTATAGATTATGTTGCAAACGGCACATACCACATTTTTACACTTGTTGTTTGTTATTTATGGTTTTTGTTTGCTGAAAGTGAGCAGGAAACAAGAACGGTAACAACTAAACTCGGCTTAGGAATAAGCCTGCTTGGTTTTATGTTTGATTTGGCGCTTATTATGGGTTCATCCTACAACGGACTTGTTTTCAGTATCACAGAATCAGGTGAATATCAGCGTGGCGAAGCCTATCTGCTTCATATTTCTATTTGCTTTTTCTATGTGATACTTACATCATTAAAGGCGTTTATAAGGTCTTTCTACAAAAAGAATTTTATGTTGAAGGAAAAATACAGAACATTGGCATCCTTCTGTTTTGTGCCTCTCTTGGCCGGTGCTTTGCAGGTGATTTTTGTAGGCTCACCAATGATTAGTGCAGGTGTTACCTTTGCGGCTATTCAGGTTTATGTGAGTACCCGTGAGCAATTAATTTCCATTGATCCACTTACCAAAATGAATAACAGAGCTGAAATGATGCGTTTCCTTGATAATAAGATGAAAAACCGTAATGCAAATAAGGATTTGTATTTGTTTATTATGGATTTGGATAGTTTCAAGAAAATTAACGATAACTATGGTCATGTTGAAGGTGACGAAGCAATTATAATAACTGCAGAAACTTTAAAAACAGTTGTAAGAAAAACAAACTTTTTTATCTGCCGTTATGGTGGCGATGAATTTGTTGCTGTAGGTGAGGTTAAAGAAGATTTTTCTCCACAACAATTTATTGAAGATATAAACACTGCTCTTAAAGATGCGGTTGTTGCACATAAAAAGAAATATGATTTGCATATGAGCGTTGGCTATTTCAAGCATACTCCGGAAATAAAAAATATTGCAGAATTTATTTCGTCAGCCGATAAATATCTTTACAGACAAAAAAACGAAAGAAGCCGGAAACGTGCATTGAAAGAAACGATAGATAATTCTTTTAAAAAATAACAGCATAAGTATTTATTAATCATAGTGTTTTTCAAAGGAGCGATACCAATGATAAAAGTAGGACTTTACGGCTACGGAAATATAGCAAAGGGTGTTGAATGTGCCGTAAAACAAAATAAGGATATGGAAGTTACTTGTGTTTTCACAAGAAGAAATCCTGAAACAGTTAAAACTATTTCAGGTGCAAAGGTTTGCAGAACTGACGATGTTTTAAAGTATAAAAATGATATAGATGTTCTTGTAATGTGCGGCGGTAGCGCAACAGATTTACCTGAGCAGACTCCTGCTATGGCGGAGCATTTTAACGTAGTTGACAGCTTTGATACCCACAAGAGAATTCCCGAGCATTTCGCTAATGTGGACAAAGCTGCAAAAAATGGTGGGAACATCGGTATTATTTCCGTTGGTTGGGACCCCGGTATGTTCTCTCTTAACAGGCTTTATGGCAGTTGTATTCTTCCCGATGGTGCAGATTACACTTTCTGGGGTAAGGGTGTCAGCCAGGGTCATAGCGACGCCATAAGAAGAGTTGAAGGTGTTGTTGATGCAAGACAATACACAATTCCCGTTGAAGCAGCTCTTGAGGCTGTAAGAAGCGGTAGCCAGCCCCAGCTTACCACAAGACAGAAGCACACAAGAGAGTGCTTTGTTGTGGCCCAAGAGGGTGCAGACCTTGCAAGAATTGAAAAAGAAATAGTTACTATGAAAAACTATTTTGATGAATATGATACAACGGTAAACTTCATTTCTCAGGAAGAGCTTGACCGCGACCACAAGGGAATCCCCCATGGTGGCTTTGTTATAAGAACAGGCAAAACAGGAAAAGACCTTGAGCATAATCATGTTATTGAATATAGCCTTAAGCTTGATTCTAACCCGGAATTCACCTCAAGCGTAATAGTTGCTTTTGTAAGGGCAGCGTACCGCCTTAATAAAGAAGGGCAGAGCGGTTGCAAAACGGTTTTTGATATTCCTCCTGCATATCTTTCAGCTAAAACAGCAGAGGAATTAAGAAAAGAAATGCTTTAATGAAAATTAAACCAATAAAGTTCCTGTATCCTCAGCGGTGCAGGTTCTGTAATAATGTGATAGATTTTCGAAGGGAAATGTGTCACACCTGCAAAAACACATTACAAAGGATTGAAGGCAATATATGTAAATTTTGCGGTATGGATGTTACACTTTGTGATTGTGGGCAGAAAAAACATTTTTATAAATATATTTGTGCACCATTTTATTATAAAGGTGCTGCTGGCAGAGCAATATGGAATTTGAAATTCAACAATAAAACCAGGTTTTCAAAACCTCTTGCTGAAGATATGGCAAAGTGTTTCGAAACGCATTATCAAGGCTATGATTTTGATGTTTGCACATTTGTCCCGGTTTCTGAAGAGGATTTAAAAACAAGGGGCTATAATCAGGCAGAGCTTCTTGCCAAGGATTTTAGCGAAATAACAGGCTTGGTCTGTCAGGATTTACTTGTGAAAAATTTCTCTACACAAGCCCAACACAGCCTTTCAAGGGTTGAGCGTAGCGGTAACCTTGCGGGTGCTATTAGCTTTAAGCCTAATGTAGATTTGGCGAATAAAAGGATTCTGCTTATAGATGACATAAAAACTACAGGTGCAACCCTTAATGAGTGTGCAAAAATGCTCCTCATTGGCGGTGCAGCAGAGGTTTTCTGTTTAACAGTTGCAATAACGGATAAATAAAAATCGGACAGCAACAAATCAAGCGATTTGTTACTGTCCGATAAATTTTTATTCTATCGTCTTTTTAGAAAATGTAAATTTAGGCGAATAAAATTGCGGTTTTTTCTGCCCTTTTTCGAAAAAGGGGGGACCGTTCTTGTGAGCAACTGTTGTTTAAAATTAGTTAATTTCGGGTGGCATAGTTTGATGTAAATATAAAGTTTGGTCGGAATGGTGGGATATTCTCTACGCGGGCTCTCAAGCGTAGTTGAAGCGCAAGCTTCTGTAATACACCCGTAAGGCACTGGCTTGCCTGTGCCACAGAATAAATAAAATCAGAACAATAAGTGCATTATAGTTCCACCTATAGTGGAATGACGCTCGTGGGCTCGCATCAAAAACTCTCCACCACCCGACCAACTTTTCTTTTGCCCTTTACTTTTTACACGCTTGAAGCTTAATCCAAGCATATAAAAAATCAAAAGGTGGTCCCCCTCTCTTTGAAGAGAGGTATGAACCACCAAAAACTTTTTGTTCTAAATTTACTTTTTCCAAGGTACAGGTAAGCAGGTATCTTACTGGTTTGTTACTCCTTGCGAAGCTTAATTCTGAATTTCGAATTTCTAATTATTTAGCGATATACAAGCAAGCTTGTGCGATATATTTTGTTTCACAAAATGCGATATGTTTCGCTTCGTTCAACGCGATATGATATAAATCCTTTTTTACTCGTGCCGTCAGGCACATATCGCGCCACAGGCATATCGCATCGTCAGATATATCGCAAATCCGTCAGGATTTATATCGCTGTGGCTTCGCCACATCCGGCGACTGGTAGCTTTACATATCCTTCTCCTTCAAAAACGCCTTCAATGCCGAATAGCGTTTAGCTTTTTTGTCGTTATAGGTCATATACTCTATTTGCTCTGCGGAGCCTACAGTTATAAGCATTTCCTTTGCCCTTGTAACTGCTGTGTAAAGAAGATTTCTGTATGCAAGATTGGGTACAATTCCGATTGTGGGAAGAATAACCGCTTTGAACTCACTGCCTTGACTTTTGTGTACCGTAACAGCATAGGCAAGTTCAATTTCGCTTAAGCTTTCAGCAGGGATTGAAGCAACTCTACCATCAAAATCCACTTCGATAGTGCCGGTTTTCATATCAATACGCCTGAGTATTCCGATATCGCCGTTAAAAATGCCCCTGCCCTTATCATCAGCACTTTCCCACTCTATATTGTAATTATTCTTAACCTGCATGATTTTGTCACCGGTGCGGAAAATCTGCCCTGCAATGGTGATTTCATTTTTGTCTTTGTCCTGTGGATTTAAAGCACTTTGAAGAAGTCGGTTAAGATTTTGTGTACCTGTTTCACCTTTTTTAGAGGGACAAATAACCTGAATATCAGAAAAGGAATCCCATCCGTAAGCCTTAGGAAGTCTTTCGCTGCAAAGGCTTACAACAGTCTGGGCAGATAAATACGGGTTAGGTCTTTCCATATGGAAGAAATCCTTGCCATCATTAGCTAAATCGGGCATTTCACCGTTTACTATTTTGTGGGCATTTGTTATGATTTTGCTTTCCATCGCCTGACGGAAAACCTGATTAAGGCAAACAACGGGGAGCTTTTCGGAAAGAATAAGGTCGTGAAGTACATTACCTGAGCCCACAGGCGGTAGCTGGTCACTGTCGCCAACAAGAATAAGACGGCAACCAAGTGGTAAAGCTTCAAGAAGATTTGCGAAAAGGTGTATATCTATCATTGAAAGCTCGTCAAGAATCAAAGCATCACATTCAAGAGGGTTTTCTATATTTCTGCGGAAATAAGGCTTGTCATCCTCATCCCACTCAACCTCTAACAAACGGTGTATGGTTTTCGCTTCCATTCCCGTTACTTCACTCATACGCTTTGCGGCTCTGCCTGTTGGTGCGGCAAGTGCAATATCTAAATTCTGATATTGAAAGATATTTATAATGCCCTTAATAGTGGTGGTTTTGCCTGTACCCGGTCCGCCTGTTAAAACAAGAAGTCCCTTTTTAGCCGCGGTGGCAATAGCAATACGTTGCTGATCTTCGTATTTTATTTGATTAAATTTTTCAGTTTCTTCAATCCAGTTGGAAAGAAGAGGGGCACCCGATGGCGGGAAATTTGCAATTATGTCAATTCTGTCTGCAATTTTTCTTTCCGCATTGTAGGAAGATGGAAGGAAAATATACTCTTTTCCGTCAATAATATGTAATTTCAGTTGGGCTGTATTTACCAATTTATCAATGGCAATATCTATTTCATCCTGTGTGACGGAGAGTAAATCCGAACAAGGTGTTAAAAGCTTTTCTCTGGGAATACAGGTGTGGCCACGGGAATTGGAATTGTGACGGACAACGTGAACTATTCCCTCACTTATTCTGTAATCGGGAAGTGGCTTTTTGGGTAACTTACTTTCAATAATTTCAGCTCTTTCAAAGGTGATGCCTATACCCAGTCCACAGAGCATATAAGGGTTTTCTTCAACCTTTTCTACGGCGTTTATTCCAAGCTTTCTAAAAAGCTTAACACATTCTGTGGGGGTAAAGCCGTATTTTTCAAGACCCAGCATAACAGTTCTCATAGCATACTGTTTTTTGAATTCCGCACCTATGCTTTTAGCCTGTTCTTCGGAAATACCTTTTATCAAAGCTAGTCTTTCAGGAGCAGTATCAAGAATTTCCAAGGTTTGTGAGCCGAATTTTTCAATAATTGACATAGCCTTTTTCGGTCCTACGCCACGTATAACCCCCGATGCCAGATATTTATAAATTTGTTCAGTTGTTTCAGGCATACAGCGAGAAAAGGCAGACACCTTAAATTGTCTGCCGAAGGACTGATGTATTGTGAAAGTACCCGTCAGGGTAACTGTTTCACCTGCGGTTACACCGGGCATAACTCCCACTGCGGTAAAATAGTCATCATCCATAGAAACATCCATAACGGTAAAACCGTTGGCAGGATTCTGGAAGGTAACTTCTTCAACCGAGGCGGTTATGGTCTCTTCTTGAAAATCCATTTTATACTCCCTGATATGGTGAGAAATTTTATTGTGTGCTGTACCCCTCCAGCTTCCAAAAACAAAATCCGGTGTGGTTTACCGTCTGTTTGCCGTAAGGTAGGGGACTAATCTCTATTTTACCATAATGCCATAATAAATGCGATATTTTTATAAGATATTTTTTAAAATAATTGAAAAGAATGTTAAGCTATGGTAAAATTATCTTGTACATTTTTTCCAATGGAGGAATGAAAAATGAAGTATATTATAGACAAAATGAACCATTGCAATTTTAAAACAGTTGAATTGGGAAGGTTGGCACCCCGTGCCTATGCAATTCCCCATTCAAAGTATAAGGATGCAAAAAAAGCGGACTATAAAACCGAGCGTTACAACAGTGATATTGTAACTGTTCTTTCAGGGGAATGGGAGTTTAAATATTATAAAAAGAAATCAAGACTTCCCGCAACTCTTGATACAAGCAAGGTGAAGTTTGATAAAATCAATGTTCCCTGCACATGGCAAAGAACAGGTTACGAAGAACCTGCATATATCAACTGTCCTTACAGCTTTGACCCCAGAGCATTAGGACTTCCCAAGGGTGAAGGCGTTAAACCTCCGGATCTTCCCGAGGATTTCTCATGCGGAATTTACCGTAAAATATTAAGTGTTTCCGATACCTCTAAAAATTATATACTTACATTTTTAGGTGTTACTCCTTGTGTGGATTTATATATAAACGGTGTTTTCGTTGGCTATGGTGAGGCCGCTCACAATTCCTACGAATTTGATATTACCGATTTTGTTAAAGAGGGCGACAACGAAATTATCGTTGTTGTTTATAAATGGTGTACAGGTTCATATCTTGAAGCACAGGATATGTTCAGAGAGAACGGCATTTTCCGTGATGTTCTTCTTTATACCTATGAAAAAACATATATCAATGATTTCCAGGCAATAGCAAAGAAAAAGGGTAAAAAATATAACCTTGATATTGAAACAGAAATTAAAGGTGCACTTAAGGGTGCAAGTGTTAAAGCAGAACTTTATGATGGTAAAACTCTCATAGCTGAAGAAACTGTTGAAGGCGAAAAGAAAAATGCAATTTCCCTTAAAGGTCTTGATGTAGAAGAGTGGAGTGCGGAAATTCCTCGTCTTTATGAGCTTTTCATCACTCTTTACAACGGCAAAAATGAAGTTATGACAATCCGTCAGTATGTAGGCTTCAAAAATATCGAAATTAAGGATGCCGTTTTCTATTTCAATGGCAAAAAGGTTAAGCTTAAAGGTGTTAACCACCACGACACCCACCAGACTAAGGGTTATGCAATGGGCTTCGAGGACCTTATAAAAGACGTTGAGCTTATGAAAGAGTTTAACGTAAACTGTGTTCGTACATCTCACTACCCTCCCGACCCATTCTTCCTCGAGCTTTGCGACCATTACGGACTTTACTGCGTTGACGAAGCAGATATTGAAACTCACGGTATCTGGGATTTAGGCTGTGAGGGTGGCGAAATCAGTCACAAATTAAAATGGGCTCCCCGATACATGGACAGAGTAAGAAGAATGTATTTCCGTGACCGTACACATCCTTCAATTATTATGTGGAGCTTGGGTAACGAGTCATGGGGTTACAAATGTCACGATAAATGCTACCAGATGCTTAAGGATTTAGGAACAGACATTCCTGTTCATTACGAAGGAGTTTGCCGTACAAAGCGTTACCACTATGACGTATTCTCCGAAATGTATACACATCAGGACGACCTCAAAAAAATCCGTGACAGGAAACGTGGCAAACAGTATAATGAAGTACCCTTCTACCTTTGCGAATACTGTCACGCTATGGGTGTTGGCCCCGGTGCATTAGAAGAATATATGCAGCTTTTCTTCTCCGATGATATTTTTATGGGCGGCTGTATCTGGGAATGGGCAGACCATTCCGTACTTCACGATGGAACAGATAAATATAAATATCAATACACCTACGGCGGCGACCATGGTGAGCTTCTTCACGATGGCTGCTTCTGTGTTGATGGTCTTTTCTACCCTGACCGCACACCACATACCGGTGCATACGAAATGAAAAACTGCTACAGACCCTTGAGGGTAAGAAGACTTTCCGGTAACAAGCTTACTATTGTTAACACTAACCGTTTCCTTTCCTCTTCTAATATTGAGGTTTATTGGGAAGTTCAGGAAAATGGTGTAGTGCTTAAATGTGGCTCCTTTGCAACGGATATTGCACCCGAAAAAGATGCTACCTATAAGCTTGACTTACCTAAGGTGAATTACGATAAAAATACCTATCTTAATCTTACCTACCTTGATGGTGACTTTGAAGTTGCAAGTGAACAGTTAACACTTTCCGAAGCACCTTTTATTCAGCCCTCACTTGAAATGGGCAAGGTTTCAATTACCTCCGATGGTGAAAAGCTTACTGTTAAGTATGAAAACGGCTCAATTGAATTCTCCGAGGAAACAGGTGAAATGGTTTGCTATAAGGCAAACGGCGTTCAGGTGCTTAACAAAGAACCTGCATCCCATAAGGGCTTCCTTCTTAACCTTTCAAGAGCTTATGTAGATAACGACCGTTGGATTATTGAGGATTGGGAAAAACACAATCTTGTTGATCCCAAAATTGTGCTTGAAGATATGAGTGCAGAGGTTAAATCCGGTGTGGCATCAGTTAGCCAGTATATTACTGTTCATGGAAAAGAGGATGTTCTTTTCAATGCAAATATTCTTTATATCATTGGTGCAAATGGTGTTGTTGATATTGAGGTTGCTATTGCACCTGATAAAGACAGCAAAGAACAGTTCTATGATGTTGCTGCTCTTGGTCTTACCTTTGAAGCAGATAAGAAATTTAATGAAATTGAATATTTCGGCAGAGGCGAAAAGGAAAACTATAACGACTTTAATTCCCATGCACCTATAGGCCTTTATACTGCAAAGGTTGCAGATGAGCACGAGCCATATATTCGTCCTCAGGACAACTCTAACCATTCAGACGTTTCTTATCTTAAATTGAAGAATGAAAAGGGTGAAGAAATCCTTATTTACTCCGATAAGAGATTTGATTTCAATGTTCACAACTACACACAAACCCTTCTTCAGAAAGCTGACCACAGAGAAGATATTTACGACCAGAAAACAACCTTCGTAACCCTTAATGGTTATACAAAGGGTACAGGTACAGGCAGCTGTGGTCCTGCAACTCTTCCCGAGTACAGCATAGATGCTTCAAAAGAACACACATTTAACTTTGTTATTGCTCCCCAAAAAGCAGAGAAATAAGGTGTATTATGGAACAAAGATACGAAAGAATAGCGTTTTCCAACAAGCTTTTTAAAAATATTATCACCCTTCGCCGTGAAGTTTTTTGCGGCGAAGGTGGTGAAAAGCCTGTATTTATTAAAGACTGCCGTGACGAAAAAGGCTTTCACGTTGTTTGTGCAATAGGTGAGGAGCTTTTAGGCTGCGGTAGTATTTATGATAACGGAAATGGTGAATTTGAAATTTCCAAAATTGCTGTCAGCATGGATTACAGAAAATTTAAAATTGGCAGCAAAATTTTAAAGGAACTTAAAAAAATTGCTGAAGAGCAAGGTGCAAAAAGAATAGTTGGTGAAAGCCGTGCAGAGTGCGTAGAATTTTTTACTAAAAACGGCTTTCCCTATGAAAATATTGCATTCGAAAAAGATGGTAAAAGATATATAAAATATAATCTTAATCTTGTTTTTGCAGGTGCAGAGTGGGTTGAGTTCAACGATACCGAAGCAGTTATTGCCCGTTGTGATTTTGATGTTGATAAGAAAGCTCCTGCAGAGCTTTTTGTAACAGGTCTTGGTTACTGCAATGTTTACATTAATGGTAAAAGCATAACTGACAAGGTGCTTTCACCTGCCTGGACAAACTTTGATTTTATGGACACCCCAAGTATGGCTTACCCCATATTTGATAAAATGACCTACAGGACTCTTTATGAAAGAATTGATGTTTCGAAGTTCCTTAAAAAAGGAAAAAACACAATCGTTTTCCATATCGGCGGCGGATGGTATGCCCAGCACGAATGTCCCAACGAGGGTGTTAAGTGCTACGGTAACGGAAGGCTGAAGCTTTGCTTTAAGCTTTCACAAGGTGATAAAATTATCGCCAAAAGCGATAGTGAACTTAAATATATTAAATCCTATGTTCAAAGGGCAAGTGTTTACTACGGCGAAGACCAGGATGCAAGAATCGGGTATTATGATTTTTCTGATGTTTCTTATTCAACTGAAAACTGGAAAAATGCAGAGGTTATTTCTGCACCTGTTTCAGTTCTTAATGAGGCGGATTTCACCCCCGATAGAATTGTCAGAAAGTTAAAGCCCAAATGCATCTATAAAAAAGGCGATTATGCAATTTATGATGTAGGCGAAAACGTAGCAGGCTACCCTGTAATAGAATTTATTGAGGATGCCTATATCAGTGAAAGCTGTACAATGCGTTTTGCAGAAGAATTGGATGAAAATGGTGGTCTTGCTTTCCATTCTGCAGGTGGAGAATTCCGTATGCAGAAGGATACATATATTTATGATGATAAATGCAAAGAATTTCACCCTCAATTCACTTGGCATGGAGCGAGATATTTTGATGTTCTGGGCAGGGTAAAGGTCAAGGAGTACAGAGTTGTTCATACAGATTTAAAGCCTATTGTTAAATTTGAATCCTCAAATGAAACTTTACAGTGGATTTTTGATTCCTATATAAGAACCCAAAACTCAAATATTCACGGCTGTGTTCCATCTGATTGCCCCCACAGAGAAAGACTTGGATACACAGGTGACGGTCAGCTTACTGCAAATGTGGTTATGACTTGCTTCGATGCAGAAAGTATGTACCGCAAATGGATTCGTGATATTGCAGACTGTCAGGATGTTTTCAATGGCCATGTTCAGCATACCGCACCATTTTATGGTGGCGGTGGCGGTCCCGGTGGTTGGGGCGGTGCAATGGTAATTGTGCCATATGCTTTCTATAAGCACTACGGAGACAAGGACTTGCTTGAAACCTATTACCCCAATATGCTCCGATACCTTGATTACCTTGAAAGCCATAGCGAAAAGGGCTTGGTGGTACGTGAAGAAAAAGGTGGCTGGTGTTTGGGTGACTGGTGTTCACCTAAGGACAGAAATCTTATTCCCGAACCCTTTGTGAATACATATTTCCATTTAAAAACCCTTAAAATGACAATGGAAATTGCGGATGTACTCGGCAAACCAAGTAAAGAGCTTAAATTCCGTTATGAGAAGGTTAAAAAGGCATTTCTTGATAAATACTATGACAAGAAAACAGGTACCTTCTATAAATCTACCGAGGCTTGTGATGCTTACGGCTATGATTTGGGACTTGGTAACGAGAAAACCCTCAAGGCTATTGTAGATAAGTATGAAAAGCTGGGTCAGTTTGATACAGGCATTTTCGGAACAGATATTCTTATAAGAACACTTTGTGAAAATGGTTATAAGGATTTAGCTTTTAAACTTCTTACAAGTGAGAAAGAAAATACCTTCTACAATATGAAAAAACATGGTGCAACAACCCTTTGGGAAAACTGGGATGGCGCACATTCCCACTCTCACCCGATGTTTGGTGCAGTGGTAGAATATCTTGTAAAATATTTTAATGAGGCATAAATAAGTGACCCCTTCAACATTTTGTGAAAATGTTGAGGGGGTCACAGCTTTTTATCTGATTACACCGCTTTCTATTGCAGATTTTTTTACTGCCTCTGCAATTTCAAAAGCAACGCTTCTGTCAAGGGCTGAGGGGATTATATTTTCTTCGTTAAGCTCATTTTCGGGAATGTGATTTGCAAGGGCATAGGCTGCAGCAAGCTTCATTTCTTCTGTTATTGCTGTTGCACCACAATCAAGAGCACCCCTGAAAATTCCGGGGAAAACAAGTACATTGTTAATCTGGTTGGGGAAATCGGAACGACCTGTTCCCACAACCCTTGCACCGGCAGCTTTTGCTTTGTCTGGCATAATTTCAGGTGTGGGGTTTGCCATTGCAAAAACAATTGCATCGGTGTTCATTGATTTTACCATTTCCTGTGAAAGAATATTCGGTGCAGAAACACCAACAAAAACATCGGCATTTTTAATTGCAACATCTAAACCGCCCGTAAGCTTTTCAGGGTTTGTTGTTCTTGCAAGGTTCTGCCTTTCTTCTCCAAGATATTCGTCGTTTTCATTAATGATGCCGTATCTGTCAACAAGCACCATATTCTGTGCACCTGCGGCAATAAGCATTTTAGAAATTGCTGTACCTGCAGCACCAAGTCCGTTAACAACGATTTTTACATTTTTAATATCTTTTTTTACCACTTTAAGAGCGTTGAGAACACCTGCTAAAACTACAACTGCGGTGCCGTGCTGGTCATCGTGGAATATGGGAATATCGCAAATTTCTTTGAGTTTTTTCTCGATTTCAAAGCAACGGGGGGCAGCAATATCTTCAAGGTTGATTCCGCCAAAGCTACCTGAAAGAAGGTAAATTGTTCTTACAATTTCGTCAACATCCTTTGACTTTATACAAAGGGGGAAGGCATCCACATCTGCAAATTTTTTGAAAAGTGCACATTTACCTTCCATAACAGGCATACCTGCCTCGGGGCCAATGTCACCAAGACCCAGGACAGCGGTTCCGTCTGTAACAACAGCTACAAGGTTATTCCTTCTTGTAAGCTCAAAGGATTTGTTAACATCATCCTTTATAACAAGACAAGCCTCGGCAACACCGGGGGTGTATGCCAAAGCCATATCTTCTCTGGTTTCAACAGGGCAACGGGCAATTACTTCAATTTTTCCGTTCCACTCGTAATGCTTTTTTAAAGATTCTTCTTTAATACTCATAATTATTCCTGATTTGCCTGCATTTTAAGGTATGCGTTAATGAAGCCGTCAATATCGCCGTCCATAACAGCATTGATATTACCGTTTTCAAAGCTTGTTCTGTGGTCCTTTGCAAGGGTATAGGGCATAAATACGTAGGAACGAATCTGGCTACCCCAGGCAATTTCCTTCTGAACACCCTTGATATCACTGATTTTGTCAAGGTGCTCACGCTCTTTGATTTCAATAAGCTTTGATTTGAGCATACGCATTGCAACTTCACGGTTCTGGTGCTGACTTCTTTCAACCTGGCAAGAGCAAACAATACCTGTAGGAATATGTGTAAGACGAACAGCGGAAGAGGTTTTGTTAACCTTCTGACCACCTGCACCTGAGGAACGGTAAACGTCCATTTTGATATCTTCGGGTGCAATTTCAATTTCGATACTATCATCAATTTCGGGCATAACCTCAAGTGATGCAAAGGAGGTGTGCCTTCTGCCTGATGCGTCAAAGGGTGAAACACGAACAAGTCTGTGAATACCGCTTTCACTCTTCATATAACCGTATGCATTTTCACCTTCAATAAGAATAACTGCAGATTTAAGACCTGCTTCGTCACCGTCAAGGTAGTCAAGTGTTGAAACCTTGAAGCCGTGACGCTCACCCCAACGGTTGTACATACGGAAAAGCATCTGAGCCCAGTCCTGAGCCTCTGTTCCGCCTGCACCTGCATGGAAGGTAAGAATAGCGTTATTGCTGTCATATTCACCTGTAAGAAGGGTTGAAAGTGTCATTGCGTCAAGTGATGAAATGAATCCGTCAACACCTGCACGACATTCGTCGAAAAGGCTTTCATCCTCTTCTTCGTTTGCAAGCTCAATAAGTGTAAGGCTGTCGTCAAAAACCCCACAAAGATCTTCGTAAGCTTTGATTTTGTTTTTGAGGGCTGCCATGTGCTGTGTGATTTTCTGTGAACGCTGAATATCGTCCCAGAAACCGTCCTTTGCACTTTCCTCTTCAAGTTCTGCAACCTCATCCTTCATTTTCTGAAGGCCGAGAGCTTCTGCAAGGTCTTTTAATTTGTCCTCATAAGAGAGGAGCTCGAGTCTTAATTCTTCAAACTGAAGCATATATATTTTCCTTTCAATAGTGGTTTTATTAATAAATATATCTGAATTTGGTATTAACGCATACTAACCACCTAATTACATATTTTTACAAATAAATATTATACCTAAAATATAGCAATATGTAAAGAATATATTTACAATTTTTATAATAAAAATAATGCTATCGTAAGATAGCATTACTTCAAATCTCCATTGGCGGGATTATCTAACAGTTTCCCTTTTTCTGTAAACCTTGAACCGTGGCACGGACAGTCCCATGTGTGCTCTGTTTTGTTCCATTTTAAAGCACAACCTAAATGTGGGCATCGTTTTGGTGTGGGGGTCAGAATATTCTTGACAGACTCAAGACCATTCACAAATAGCTGTGGTTTAAAAATACTTCTTGAAGGGTCAAAGGCTTTGGCGTATGGATTCTTTTTTTCTGTTATTAAATCGCTTAAAATCATAGCACCTGCCATTGCATTTGTCATACCCCATTTATTAAAGCCTGTTATAACAAATAAATTTTTTGCACCTTTGAAATACGGACCAATATATGAAATATCGTCTAAAGTTTTGCAATCCTGTGTTGCCCAGAAGGCAACCTCTTTGGAGTCAGGGTAGTTAATCTTTGCAAAATCCCGAAGCTCTTTCCAGTTACCACCCTCTTTTCCTGTTTTGTGACTGCCACCACCTAAAAGTAAAAGGCTTTCATAATTTCTGAAAGAAAGCCCTGTATCGCTTTGGTCAACATACATACCGTTAACCTGTTGTGCGTTTTCCAAAGCAATAACATAGGAACGGTGTTGATACATTTTCATAAAGAAAAGTCCGTGATTATTGATAATCGGAAAGTGGGTGGCAATAACCGCTTTTTTAAAGGTGATTTTGTTCTTTTCGGTGATTGCCGAATCGCCGTCAACCTTTTTTACAAAAGTGTTTTCATAAATTTTCAAGTCTTTTACTATATCATTTATGAACTTTAACACATTAAATTGTGCCTGGTTTTTGAATTTAATTGCACCGATTGGTTTAATGGGTAAGGGGAGCTTGTCTTGGAATTGGGCATCGAAGCCCATTTTCCATAAAGCTTTTAACTCATCATCAATTAATAGCATATTTTCCAGAGCATAAACATAATTGTCTTTCTTTTCAAAATTACAGTCTATATTTTTACAAAGCTTCTCATATTCAAAAAGTGCTTGTTGATTTGCGTGAAGATACATTTTAGCACTTTCAAAACCATTGCTTTTAAGGATTTTACTGTAGCAAAAGCCGTGCTGACTTGTAATTTTAGCTGTGGTATTTGCAGTAACCTTCTGGCATATTCTGTCCTTTTCAACAACAATACAGTCAACGCCTTTTTCCTGTAGCTTGTGTGCTGTAAGAATACCTGCAAGTCCACCACCAACAATAAGAACATCGGTTTTTATATCGTTTTCAAGAGCGGGGAATGAGGGTAATTCCACACTTTTCTGCCATATTGAAGTCATATTAAGTGTCCTGCAAATCTGCGGCAGTAATATCGTTTTCTATATTATCTCTGCCAAGATCTGTGTCAATGGTAGGGTAAGCTTCGGAAATAGGTTTTTCTTCCTTAAAGGGTGTTGAATGGAAAACCTTTTGGGTGGGTGCCTCGGTACCTGAAATAATAGGGTTTGCTTTTTCGTTTGACGTTTTTGCTTTTCCTTGAATTTCAGGGACAGGTGGAACAGTGTTTTTTTCTTGTGTATGTGTCCTTTGGGGACGTTTCATTCCTTTTTTAGCCATTATTATTTCACCTCAAAAGTATATTTTCCAAATAAAAAACAAATACACTACCTGCAAACAAAAATTTACAGATAGTGTATAAGTACGAATTATTTAGCGATATACAAGCAAGCTTGTGCGATATATTTCGCTACGCTCAATGCGATATGATATAAATCCCTATTATCACGTGCCTTCAGGCACATATCGCGCCACAGGCATATCGCGTCAGAAGATTTATCGCAAATCCGTCAGGATTTATATCGCTGCGACTTCGTCGCTCAGTCCCACTCAAGTCCCGTAACGGTATCAAGGTCAATACCCTTGGTATCGTGTGTTTTCTTTGCAAGGGTAACGAGGGCGGCAATAAATCCGGGAACTAAAAGACAAATTGAAATAATGCCTAAATATTGGTTTCCTAA
>JAZSBI010000018.1:0-4389 GCA_045602345.1 Acutalibacteraceae bacterium
AGATAATTCTTTCTCAATGTTTCTTTTGATTTCAGTCCCAAAAGGGAAAGAATTTCGTTTGCAGTATATGGTGTATCAAATTTCATTACATTCAGAAGCTTCGTGACATATTCGGAAATGTTGCTTCCCGGTGAAGTAATAGAACTGCCAACTTCATCAAGAATTGCATTTATCTGTTCTAATATGAATTCAATAAACACCGTACTTGTTCCGTCAATATGGCATTTTGAAATTGCATCATAATAACCGCTTTGGAATTTTTCTATCTGGCTTTCTATAGGGATGAATTCAAAAATCGGTTGCCATTTTGTAAGAATTGCAGAATGCCAGAGCCTTGCCATTCTTCCGTTACCATCTGTAAAGGGATGAATAAAAACAAATTCATAATGAAAGACTGCAGCAAGAATTAAAGGATGAACTGTATTTTTGTTTTTTCTCATCCAACTGAACAAGCTTTCCATTTGTTCAGGAACAAATTTTGCAGGTGGTGCCATAAATATACATTTATCCCCTGCAAAAACACCTTCTTCACCAAGGCGGAAGTCACCACTCATATCCACAAGATATTTTGTCATAATCCCGTGAAGGCGTTTCAATTCTTTAATGCTATATACATCAACAGTCGATATTTCGTCATAAGCGGCATAAGCATTTTTTACTTCTTGTATTTCTTTTTCTGCACCAAGAACTGTTTTACCGTTAATAACATCCTTAACCTCACCCAAAGAAAGAGAGTTAGCCTCAATTGCAAGAGATGAATGTATGGATTTGATTTTATTGTTTTTTCTCAAATGTGGTTTTGAATCAAGATTACTGCGTTCTGTAACCCTGCCGATTTTTTCTGAAATTGATGCAACAAGGCTCAGAATTTTATCTGTAATCTCATATGGTGGTGTGTAACCTGACATAAAAACACTCCAATTAACTTGCTTATTATCTTGCTTATTATCTTATCACATTTGGTGTAAAATATCAACAATTTAATTTTACAAAAAAAGCTACTCTTTCATTATTGGTGCGTAAAAGAGACTGGAATGGTTATGCCATTCACGATAGCTAATCCGTTTTGCTTATCTTTTAAGAATGGGGGTTCGTTTTTGGTTTTATCTGCGATTCAGCTTGTCTGATAAATCTGCATATAACGGTGTTGCCAGACCAAATCCACCGGATACAGTTAATATCTGTCCTGTGGTATATAGAGAGTCATCACTTGCGAAATACACTGTAGCCTTAGCAATTTCATCAGGCTCACCCATTCTTCTTAATGGAATATGACGAAGGAACACATTCCTGAATTCACCTGACAGATTTTTCTCTACTGCCTCAGTTGCGGTCATTCCAGGAAGAACTGCGTTACATCGAATATTGTTTTTTGCTTCGTGAACTGCAAGCAATTTAGTAAGGTAATTTATTGCTGCCTTGCTTGTTCCGTATGCTACCTGGGAAATATCGGGAACAAGACCACCAACGGAAGAAATATTTATAATGCTTCCTCCACCTTGCTTTGCCATATATTTAACTGCTTCTTTGCTGCCGGCAAAAACACTTCGAAGATTAATATTAACAGTATCAAGAAAAACATCTGTATCAGTATTTGAAAAATCCATATCCTGACCGGGCTTGGATGTGCCAAAATTATTTACAAGAACATCAATGCGTCCTGAATCTTTTATTACATCCTCTATCATTGTAATAAAGGATTCAGGCTTACTTGCATCGTTATAAACGTATTTTACGTTATAGCCCTGAGCAATAAGCTTATCTGCTTCTTCCTTGGCAAGTGCAAGATTTCTTGCCGCCATATAGACCATAGCACCTTCTTTGGCGCATTCTTTAACACAGGCTAATCCTATACCTCTGGTTGAGGCTGTAATTAAAACAACCTTATTTTTTAATTTCATACTTTTGCTTCCTTTCTATCTGTATAAATTTTTGGCAGAAAAAATACGGTAATTATTCCGATTACAACACACGCTATTTCAACACCGGCAAGAAGTTTTATTGAATATATGGCAGCAGTAATTTCAGCTACACCTGTAACAATAAGATTTGCTGCTCTGTTAGTAAACAGTGGTACAAACACCGCAACCCCAAAGGGAGCGGCAAGATCACGGAAAAGTCCGTATGTTCCCGTTCCTGCTCCCGAATCTTTATTGGAGACACCAGAAAGAACAACTTTCATAAATATTGTACCGTTTCCGCCAAGTCCGAATCCGAGTATGCCGAGGGAAGCGGCAAGCAAAAGTACAGAGGTATTGGCAGAAAACAAAAGCATAACAGCACAACCTATTCCCGTAAGTGTAAGTGAACCTGCAAGCACTTTTTTAGGCTCGTATCGGTCTGCAAGAGGTCCGAGAACTACAGCACCAAGAGACATTCCCACATACATAATAGAAATTGCATATCCTGATATAACAGAATTTTGTGGTTGAGTGTAATTAACAAAAACTATAATATTAGTCATATTTGCCTGCATAAGTCCCTGTGTGAGAAAAAGTGCAAACACAGAAAGAATGAATGCCTTTCTTTTCATAAAAGTCCATTGCAGAATAGGATTTAATGCTTTCTTTTCTGATATATACAGTCCTACACCCGAAATGGCTGTCGCAATAAGAACACCCAAAAACAGCTTTGAATTCCAACCGAAATTCTGCCCGAAGGATGGTACACAAAGAAGCAGACTAAAGAAAATTAATACAAACACAGCACCTGCACCGTCAAAATTCTCGATTTTTTTTCTTGCAGATGTTTTTTTATCACCGGTAATAAGGCAAAGGAAAAATGTAATTACAGAAAGTGCAACACATACCCATATCATTGTGCGCCAACCGGAGTATTCAATAATTAAACCGCCAATAGTGGGACCAAAAATTACTGAAATACTGGAAATGAACATATAAATCGCAAAGCCTTTTGCAATTTTATCAGGTGGAAATTCTGTAAGAATATATGACATTACAACAGGTGCAATAGCCGCGGTTCCGATACCAACTATAAAACGTGCTATAAGCATAAAAATCAAGGTGGGTGCTATTGCTGTCAGAATACTTCCTATTGTAAAAACTGCTATACCGATTAATAAGGTTATTCTTCGTCCTATCAGGTCTCCTAATTTACCCAGAACAGGAGCGAAAGCGGCAGTTGACATTGCCATAGCAAGTGCAGTCCAGGTTGTATTGTTATATGGAAGATTCAACTCCTCCACAAAGGCAGGACTGAATAAAGAGGTGAATCCACCAACTAATCCAACAAGAAAAGCTGCAAGTGCATAAGGCGTGAAGCCTTTTATATGTGGCTTTTGAAAAAACTTTTCCATTTTGTTCACTTCCGATCTGTTAATAGTGTTCCATTTTATTGTGAATTTATCAAATGTTTTTGGAAATACTTTTATTCAGAAAGGAGGAACAGATTTGAAAATTCGATTTTTCATTTGTAAGCATTGCGGAAATATAATTGCAATGATAAAAGACTGCGGTGTTCCCATAAAATGTTGCGGCGAAAATATGCAGGAAATAATTGCCGGAACAAGTGATGGGGCACAAGAAAAACATATACCTGTTTATGATGTTAAGGGAGAAACAATAAAGGTTTACGTTGGTGAAATTGAACATCCAATGACTCCCGAACATTATATAGATTGGGTGTGCTTAGAAACAGAGGATGGATTCCAGTTGAAAAAACTGAATCAGGGTATGGCCCCTCATATTTCTTTCAGTATAACAAAAGGTGACGATATTAAAGCTGTGTATGCCTTTTGTAACCTACACAGCCTCTGGAAGGCATAGCGAATCAGAAAAGGAGTATTATTATGTCAATTATCAATAAAGAAATTTCAGATTTCAAGGCTTACGCATTTCACGAAAATGAATTCAAAAACGTTTCAAAGGATGATATCCTCGGCAGATGGAGTGTTTTCTTTTTCTATCCTGCCGACTTTACTTTTGTTTGTCCTACAGAGCTTGAGGATTTAGCAAATAAATATGAAGAATTCAGAAATGTAGGATGCGAAATTTATTCCGTATCTACTGATACTCATTTTGTTCACAAAGCATGGCACGATGCTTCTGAAAGAATAAAAAAGATAAACTTCCCTATGCTTGCAGACCCTACACATGCAATAGCAAAGGATTTTGAGGTTCTCATTGAATCTGATGGCTTAGCTGAACGAGGTACTTTTATTATTAATCCTGATGGTAAAATTGTTGGCTATGAGATAACTGCAGGTAATGTGGGCAGAAATGCAGAGGAGCTTTTCCGTAAGGTTCAGGCTTGTCAGTTCGTTCACGCTCACGGCGATGAAGTTTGTCCTGCTAACTGGAAACCAGGTGCTGAAACACTTAAACCAAGTCTTGACCTTGTAGGTCAGTTATAATGGATTTACAAAAAATA
>JAZSBI010000019.1:0-19015 GCA_045602345.1 Acutalibacteraceae bacterium
GTCATTGCAGGTGTGTAAATAACTGTTGAGAAGAATCCCATAAAATAAGCGTATTTACTACCTATTGTTGCTTCTGCATAGTCAACAAGACCGTTAACCTTCTCGTAGCGCTGTGCCATAACACAGAAGGCGAGAACGCAGAAGATCATAACGGCGCCACCGATAATCCATGCAAGAATACCCATGGGCATATCGCCGTTTGTTTTTTGAAGAATTGCCTGTGCCTTGAAGAAAACACCGGAGCCGACAACTGTACCGACAACCATACAAATTGCCATTAAAAGTCCGTATTGCTTTTTAAGACCTTTTTCCATAAAAACACCCTTTCGGATTAAAATTTTGCTTTATTATACTACCACACTAAAGCTTTGTAAATAGAAAAATGTAAAAAAATACATTTTTTGCTTTAATTTATTCAGTAAAAAAGTGTTTATCCAAAATTTCTGCAGCAGTTACCACAAAATTTACACAAGGGCGTGTTTTGTAGTATTCAGCAGTACGGGGAGCAGATACATAAGTACCTTTACCTATATTTCCCAAAAGCTCATTGCAGTTATATGTTCCGTAAACAGCTTTAAACTCATTTGCAAGCTCCTGAATAAGCTTGTAATGGTTATCCTTTGCCTCTTTATCATTTGTATCGGAATAGCCTTTAAGAAGACCTGCAACCATAAACATACCCGTAACAGCACCACAGGTTTCACGGAGTCTGCCCATGCCACCTCCGAAAGAGGAGGAAAGCCTGAGTGCAGTTTCAAAATCAATTCCGCAATCCTCTGCAAATGCGCCGAAAACAGCCTGGGAGCAGTTACATCCATTTACAAATAATTCAGCAGCTTTTTCTGCATGTTTTTTCATAATTTCACATCCCTTTGATTTTTTCAAATTATATCACATAAATTTCTATCTGTAAAACAAAAAAGTTTACAATATTTTACCAAATATGATTTACTAAATTAAAATAATGTGCTAAACTTGTATTAATTATGTAATTAGGAAAGGACACTTATTATGCTTCTTGACAAAACGTTATACATACCCGACCTTGGTGAGGTAGGTGTGGACAGTGGTTTTCACCTTCTTCCTGCTACTGAGGACGGAAAATTTGTAGCAGGTAAAAATGGTGTTGAATTTGTTGTAGCAACAGGCGACCAGAAGGTTGAGTTTGTTTCATTCGGAACACATTCACTTGCTTGTGTTAAATCTGCAATTGCATACCCCGTTTATTACCCCGTTTACCCCGTAAAAACAGAATACCCCTTGAATGCTGTGCTTATGGACTTGGATGGAACCACAGTCCGTAGTGAGGAATTCTGGATATGGATTATTGAAATGACAACTGCAAGTATGCTTGGTAATCCTAAATTCCAGCTTGAAGAGGCAGATATCCCATTTGTTTCAGGTCACTCTGTTTCAGAGCATCTTCAGTATTGTATTGATAAATATTGCCCCGGTGCATCTCTTGAAAAGGCAAGAAACTTCTATTTCGAGCACACTCACAGAGAGATGGAAGAAATTATGGCAGGTCGTGGCAAGGATGGTGCCTTCACTCCCACAGAGGGCGTTAAGGACTTCCTTTTAGAACTTAAAGATATGGGCATCAAAATCGGTCTTGTTACATCAGGACTTTATGAAAAAGCCTGGCCCGAAATTCTTTCTGCATTCAAAACTCTCGGCATGGGTGGTCCTAAGGATTTCTACGATGCAATCATTTCCGCCGGCTTCCCCCTTCGCAAGGGTAGCGTAGGTACTTTGGGTGAACTTTCTCCCAAGCCCCATCCCTGGCTTTACAGCGAAACCTCAATTGTTGGCCTTGGTGAAGCATTTGCTGACAGAAATCGAGTTGTTGGTATTGAGGATAGCGGTGCAGGTGCTTGTTCAGTTCGTCTTGCAGGCTATACCACAATCGGTATTGCAGGTGGTAATATTGAATCAAGCGGCACAAAAGCAGTTTGCTCACATTTCTGCGACAACTTCCAGGAAATTATGAAGATTATTAAAGGTTAAGGTGATAAATATGGAAAACAAAGACAGAATCCAATGCCATTTTATATCTAACACCCATTGGGACAGAGAGTGGCGTTTCTCTGCAAGAAGAACACAGTATATGCTGGGCTATATGCTTGATATGCTTCTTGATATTCTTGATAAAAACCCTGATTACAAGCATTTCCACTTAGACTCACAGACAATGCCTGTACAGGATTATCTTGAGGTTTACCCCGAAAAGAAAGAAAAACTTATAAAATACATTCAGGAGGGCAAAATTGCTGTAGGCCCCTGGTTCTGCTTGCCCGATGAATTTACCGTTGGTAGCGAAGCTCTTATCAGAAACCTTCTTCTCGGCCACAAAATCGGTCGTGAAATGGGCGGTATCAGCAAAACAGGCTACTCTCCCTTCGGTTGGGGACAGATTTCACAGCTTCCCCAGATTTATTCCGGCTTTGGCATTAATTTTGCATCCTTCTACCGCGGAATTAACGAATACAAAGCTCCAAATTCTGAGTTTTTCTGGGAAAGCCCCGACGGAACACGTATTTTTGCATCACGTCTTGCAAAAAGACCTCGTTATAACATCTGGTATGTAGTTCAGAGACCCGTTTATTTTAATCAGACTGATGAAAATAATCGTGATATGCTCTGGAATGACAATAACGGTGTATTCAAGTTCATTGACCGTGATTGGAAGCTGGACTATCAGTACACACATCCCTTCTATGAGTATCATAAAGAAAATGTTCAGGCAAGAGCAGAGCAGGCTATGAAGGAGCAGGATGGTGACTGGACAACAAACCATCGTTTCTGGTCCATCGGTCACGACTCTTCATGCCCCGACGAAAGAGAAGTTCAGCTTGTTAACGATCTTAACGCTGCACTTCCCGATGCAGATGTTTTCCACAGCACTCTTAAAGAGATGGAGCAGGGCATCATTGACAATTTCAAAGCAGATTCTCCCGTTCTAAAGGGCGAAATGCGTGACCCTTATACAAAAGGTAGCGTAAGTGAGCTTTGTGGTTGGATTCTTTCTGCAAGAACCTACATCAAGCAGGAAAACTTTGACACTGAAAGAAGAATTATCAATTACGCAGAGCCTATGGCAGTATTTGCAGCTCTTTCAGGTGCACCTTATCCCCAGAACTTTATTGACCTTTCCTACAACTATCTTCTTCAGAATCACGGCCACGACAGTATTGGTGCTTGCGGACGTGACGTTGTTTACGAGGATGTTATGTCCCGTTACAGACAAGCAAGAGAGCTTTCAATGTGCGTATTTGAACGTGCATTTATGGATATTGCAGGTGATATTAACCTTCGTACATTCTCAAAGGATGATGCAGCAGTTGTAGTATTCAACCCTGCACCCTTCAAGAGAACAGAAACTGTTAACCTCCGCCTTGAAATTCCTGCAGAATGGAAAGCAGACAGCTTCCAGATTACAGATGAAGAGGGCAACAAGGTAAAATATCAGGTTATTTCCACAAATAAAGAGAATGCACAGATTATTCAGAACCCCAACGATACTGCAAACGTACTTCATACACAGCAGTATTATGTTGCAGCAGAGGTTTGCGATATTCCTGCAATGGGCTACAAAACATTTAAAGTTAGTCCTCTTTACAATGTTCGTGCAACAACTCCCGTAACACTTGTTAAAACAACAAATGTTATGGAAAATGAATATCTCAAGGTTTCTATTAACCACAATGGTACTTTCAGCGTGCTCGATAAAGAAAGCGGAAAAGTATTTGATAACCTTGGCTATTTCAAAGACAGCGGTGAAATCGGCAACCCCTGGCAGCACGTTGCTCCCGAAATTGATGAAACCTTTACTACTCTCGGTGAAAAAGCAAATGTTACACTTCTTGTTAATGGTGAATTTGAAACAACATATAAAATCACAATGCGTTGGGAACTTCCTGAAAAACGTGCATTTGATGAAAAATCAAGAAGTGAACACAAGCTTCCCATTGATATTGAAAGCCTTGTAACTCTTCGTAAGGGTGCAAGATTTATTGAAATTGAAACAACAATTAACAACCGTTGTGAGGACCATTACCTTCAGGTTGCATTCCCCACAAATATCAAAGCTGAATATGCAGATGCACAGGGTCAGTTCGATGTTGTAAGAAGACCCATCAAAGCACCTGACTATTCACTTTACGATGAACCTCCAATGACAGAGCATCCCATGAACTCTTTCGTAAGTCTTTCTGATGGTGAAAACGGTGTGGCTCTTCTTAACACAGGTCTTAAAGCTTACGAAGCTGCAGATGATGAAACAAATACACTTCTTCTTTCTCTTATCCGTGCATATCCCTTACGTATATGCGTAACAAAGGATATGCAGAACTACAGCGATTGGGACAAGGGCTCACAGTGTATTGGCAAAAATACATTCCGTTATGCCTTTATGCCTCATAAGGGTAACTGGGAAGAGGGCAATGTATGGCAGGAGAGCGAAAGATTCAACCTTTATCTTACAGTTGGTCAGATCGCTCCCACAGACCATGGTAAGAATCCTCTTACACATTCATTCCTTGAACTTAAGGATGAAAACCTTAATGTTAGTGCAGTTAAGAAGAGCGAAGACGGAACAGGTTATGTTGTTCGTCTCTTCAATCCGTCTGATAAAACTGTTAAAAATGCTATTCGTCTTAATGGTGGTATTGCTCCTATCGAAAAAGCACAGTCACCTGTTGAAAGACAGAAGGCAGAATTCGAGCTTCCTGCATACTCAGGCAAAAAGTGGAATGAGGTTAAGCTTGTTACACTTGAAGAGCTTGATGACAAAGCACTCACAATGGGTGAGGATGGCTTTGTAGAATTCGAAATTACCGGTAAAAAGATTCTTACAATCAAGTTTAACTGATTAAAAACAAATTGATGCTGAAAGGATATAACCCATGAAATTATCACTTGTTGTCCCTTGCTATAACGAGGAAGCAAATGTAGAGCTTTTCTTTAACGAAGTAAATACTGTTTTTAAAAATAAAGTTGCTGATTTTGAATTTGTTTTCGTTAATGACGGAAGCAAAGATGGAACATACTCGAAACTCAAAGAGCTTTATAAAGAAAACGCTTGTTCTGATATTCAGGTTTTAAGTTTTAGCAGAAATTTCGGTAAAGAAGCTGCAATTTATGCAGGTCTTTCCCACGCAAAGGGGGACTTGATCTGCATAATTGATGCGGATTTACAACAACGCCCCGAGGTTGTTCTGGAAATGCTTGAGGAAATAGAAAAGGATGACACTCTTGATTGTGTTGCAGCTTATCAGGAAGACCGAAAAGAAAGCCAAACAATGAAAGGAATGAAATATTCTTTTTATAAATTGATTAACAAAATTACAGAAGTTGATTTTGTTAATGGTGCTTCTGATTTCCGACTTTTAAAAAGGAATATGGTGGATGCAATTCTTGAAATGACGGAGTATCACCGGTTTTCAAAAGGTATTTTCAGTTGGGTAGGCTTTAAAACAAAGTATATTCCTTATATAGTGGAAGAACGTCAGTTTGGTGAAACCAAATGGTCATACGGAAAGCTTTTCAAATATGCTTTAGAGGGAATCCTTTCTTTCTCAACTTTACCGCTTAAATTAGCAACAGGTGCAGGACTTTTGACTGCTTTTGCATCAGTAATTTACCTTTTTGTGGTTATTATTCAAAAACTGATTTTCGGCATTGATGTCCCCGGCTATGCAACAATAGTTGTGCTTCTTCTTTTCCTTGGGGGTATGCAGCTTTTCTGTCTTGGAATTCTTGGTGAATACCTTTCAAAAATCTATGTTCAAGTCAAGAACAGACCCATCTACATTTTAAAGGAGCATCTGGGTAAAGATGAATAAAATCAAGGAACTTATAATTAAATATAAAGAGTTACTTACTTATTTAATTTTCGGCGTTCTCACAACCTTAGTAAACCTTGCAACATTCTGGATTTTTACAGAAATACTCGGAGAAGAGCTTTACCTTATAAACAATACAATAGCCTGGGTTGCAGGTGTGATATTTGCATTTGTTACAAATAAGCTTTTTGTGTTTGAATCCAAAAGCTGGCAAGGTAAAATTGCCGTAAAAGAGTTTGTAGAGTTTGTTGGTGCAAGGATTTTCAGCTTCGGTGTAGAAGAGGGTGGACTGTGGCTTTTTGTTGACCTTCTCGGTTTTGACGAAAAATCCTTAACAATTTTAGGCTTTACAATTACAGGGCAGATAATTGCAAAACTTGCCCTTGCGGTAATTGTTGTAATACTCAACTACTTTTTCAGTAAATTTATCATTTTTAAGAAAAAGAAAAATCAAGGTGACAGATAATTCTGTCACCTTGACAAATCAAAGATATTTGATATAATACCAAAGTAAAATTCAATACTAGCCCGCATAGTTCAATGGATAGAATAAATCCCTCCTAAGGATTAGATATAGGTTCGATTCCTATTGCGGGTGCCAGAAAATTCCGTACACGAAGGTGTGCGGAATTTTTACTTGTTAATTCTTAACTAGCACTTCTCACTAAAATAATTTGTGTGTAGCAATTCAAGTTAATAAATTTAAGTGAATTGTGTGTAAGAGTAAAAAATCCAAGTCTGTGGATGGACTTGGATTTTTTTATTAGATTAATGGTAATTTAACAACCGCTTTGAACATGTCTCCATCAATTTCAATATTGAATATGCCGTTCTGAAGTTCTGCAAAGCTTCGGGCTATTGAAAGTCCAAGCCCACTTCCGTCGGTGGTTCTGGAGTTATCACCACGGACGAATCTCTCTGTAAGTTCTTCAGGATCAATATTCAGCTTTTCTTTGCTGATGTTCTTTATTTCAAAAACGCCCAGTCCCTTTTCTTTATAAACATCAACATAAACTCTTGTTCCCTTAAGGGAGTATTTTTTGGCGTTAGAAAAAAGGTTATCTATGATTCTGAAGGTGTGTTGACTATCGGCATTTACTATTATTTCTTTGTCTCTTTCGGTAAGAATAACATCAAGACCTTCATTTTCGAGTACATCACTGTTTTCACCTACCGCCTGAAGAGCCATTTCATTCAGGTTAACCTGAGCTATATTCATTTTAATATTCCCTGAATTTGCCTTGCTGGCTTCGGTAAGGTCTTCGATAAGCCTTTTAAGTTTTTTGGATTTTTCGTCAAGAATGTCGATATACTTTTTTTCTTCCTCTTTATCAATATTACCCATTTTAAGAAGCGAAACGTAATTGATAATAGAAGTGAGGGGAGTTTTTAAATCGTGAGAAACATTGGTTATAAGCTCTGTTTTAAGGTGTTCGCCCTTAATTGCCTCGTTGATAGCATTTTCAATGCCATCACGGCAAGCACTTAAATCACAGGCAAATTGCCTTAAAGGTTTAATATAGCTATTAGGATTAATAATTGCTTGGAAATTTCCGTTGCGTATTTCCTCGGTGGCATTTGCAAGTTTTAAAACATCATTTATATAGATTATAGCGTACACAAGTGCCGGTATATTGAAAATTATAATGCCGGTAATAGAGATAGGGTATAGCTCTGCAATTGCAAGAATGTAAAAGAAAATATTTATTACAATATAGCCTGAAAAAAAGAGAATTGTTTGTATTTTAATTCTTCTTTTAATTTGTTCCGGAGTTAGTCCTTTTTCATAAAGCTTTGCTTTTGCTTTTCTTGCAATGGTTTTGATTTTACGGAAAATGAAAATTGTTATAAATCTGTTTCTGAAAGTTCCCGATTTTTTATTTCTGACAATATAAAGAACAAAGCTTAAAAGTAAAAGGGAGATAAGTGAAAAGCCCAAACCAATAACATTGCGGATAAATTCGCTTGTGAATACCCAAATGAATGGTGAGTCAGTCGAGATGAATCCCGTATTGTAATCAGAATCCACAAGTGCTAAAAAACCTACACCAACACTTATAAGACCCACAAGTACAGTAGTACAAGCAAGATAAAGCACAAAAGGTATTCTGTCGGTAATTATGAGTTTTACAGTACCGTTTTTCCTACGTCCGCTGATTATACAGCAACCGATAAAACAGGAAACAGAAAGTAAAGCACATAAAATTGTAAGAACCAGATATGTGTTTGCATTGGTTTTTCTTACATCCTGAAAGGCACCGTACATGGCGTAATAATTATCACCGGGAACCAGATTTTCGTTTAATTTCAGATAAAGGGAAAAACCGGCAAAATGTTCAGTTAAAAATTTTTCATCAATTGTTTCATCGGGCAGTAAATGTGAATCGGTTAAAAATTTCAAAAGATTTGTGGAATGGTTAAGTTTGTTTGCAGGGGATAGTAGTTTTTCTCCGTCAAATTCAATGTAATATAACTGATCATGTTTTAAATTTTTAATAAAATCCTTTCTGTCATTTACAGGTACATTTGAAATTGTCTGACCGCTTTTGTTATTTGTAAAAATAAAGTCGATATTGATTAATTTGTTTAATTGCGAGGTTACAAGTTCAATGTTTTCATAATAGCTTGCATCTAATGCAGCTTCTTTTTTTTCTTTAATTTCAGCTTGGATTTGCTCGATGCTTACCGCATTTTCTACAATGTCAAAAATAGCACTTCTCAACTGCTGATATTTATAGTTCCAGTCCGAATAAGAGGTGTAGCTATCCTTAATGGCAAAAAGTTCTTTGTCGTTTGAGGGATAAGAAATCTCATTATGCTCATAATCGTAAATTACAACGGATGTAGCTTGTTCTGAATATTCGCCGTTATAGTAATACTGGTTGTAATGGTTGTAGAACTCGTAAGCGTTAACATACTTATCAACTTCCGGCAGATATACCTTATCATTTTCGTCTATGGTATATGTTCCGTTCTCCGTTTCAATTGTTTCCGGACGCAGTTTTTTTAATTCCTGTATAGTGTTAAAAAGTTTAATTGCTCTGGCTTCTTTTTCGTTATATATGTTGATTATGTCTTTTGCGATATCAGTATTCAGATAGTCGCCATAACTTAAATATACATCATAAAAGTCGGTGACCTCTTTAAAATTGCACATATTGTCCCAGAGGGTGTTCCTTATTTGTGCTGCGAAAGCGGGAGTGTTTTTAAAAGAAGCGTCCTCGCTTGCGTAAAATACGCCTTTTCTTAAAAATCTCAGCGCATTTATTCCTGTGAAAAAAGCAAAAATAATTGTTAAAAGAATTGCCACCAACTTTATGAGCGGATGATATTTAGAGTTTTTCAATTTTGTATCCAATGCCCCACACCACCTTTAAATATTTTGGCTCTTTCGGATTAATCTCGATTTTTTCACGTATGCGTCTGATGTGAACAGTAACGGTTTTGTCACCAACCATACATGGTTCACCCCATACTGCTTCATAAATCTGAGCGGTAGAAAGAATACATCCAAGGTTCTTCATAAGATGCTCCACAATACCGTATTCAGTAGCGGTAAGCTTTACAGGTTCTCCGTCTACAGTTACTTCGTGAGCAATCGTGTCAACGCAAAGACCACCGTTTACAATAACACCTTGCTTCTTTTCAAGACTTCCTAAAGAGCAGTATCGCCTTATCTGGCTTTTTACTCTTGCAGTAAGTTCAAGGGGGTTAAAGGGTTTAGTAACATAGTCATCTGCACCAAAACCGAGACCTGTAATTTTGTCAGTGTCTTCGCTTTTGGCGGAAAGTAGAATTATTGGTATGTTCTTGGATTTTCTGATTTCAAGAGTTGTTTGAAGACCATCAAGCTCGGGCATCATAATATCAAGAACAATACAATGGATTTCGTTTTCGTCGATAATCTTTAATGCTTCTTTTCCGTTAGTAGCAAGAAAAGGTTTGTAGCCCTCCATATCAAGATAGATATTAATAGAGTTAAGTATCGCTTTATCATCATCGCAAATGAGAACGTTATACATCATTTTACCCCCTGTTTTTATTGCACCTTTATTTTAATATTCGATTCTTACAAAATTACTAATAAAATTATTACAAATTTCTTACGAAATAAAAAAATCTGTTTTTCGTGTTTCTTCTAGTATTTTATTTCAATTATAACAGAAAGCAATATAAAAGTACAACTGAATGCGACCGTTTTTTCTACTGCTTGTCCTTACAATATTCTTAGAGTATTTTTGAATATTTCGGGAGATTTTTTATGAGTGTAAAAGTTGCAGTTAGTGTGGGAAAGAGTAGATGGGAAAAGGCGAAAAAAATACATATAAAAGCAGCTGTAATACGGCATATAGTCACATTTGTTTTTGGGGTTTTATTCAGTCTGGCAGGATTAAATAATGAGTTTTCACCCTTTGGGGTAGCTTTCTGTGGTAGTGTTCCAAAAGATTTGACAATTACCGCTGCACTCGGAGCAAGTATCGGTTGGTTTTTTTCTTTGGATTCCGTTTTCGCTCTGCGTTACACATCGGTAGTTCTGGCACTTTGTGTCATAATGAGTGCTCTTAAGCCTTTCGGTCAGATTCGTGATAATCCCGTAACCTCTATGATAGCGGTTTTTAGCTGTCTTTTTGTTACCGGTCTGGCGATAGTTTTTGCAGAAGAGGTAACCATGCTTTCGGTTCTTCTTTCCTTTGCAGAAGGCGCAATTGGTGCAGCAACAGTATTCCTTCTTTTGAAAAGTCAGAAAGCATTAGCACTGAAAGGTGCTCTTTCTATGCTTACAGCAAAGGAAGCTACTGCTATAACAATAAGCACAATGCTTTTGCTTCTATCTTTAAGGAATGTTTCAATTTTCGGTATTCATCCCGTAAATATAATTACAACCTTCCTGATACTTGTATGTGCCTTTTATTGTAAGGAGGCGGGTGGTGCAATTGTCGGAATATGTGCAGGTGTAATAACCGCATTAGGTGCTTCTGATGTTTTACTTTTGAGTTTCTATTCGTTCGGAGGACTTTTGTCAGGTGTTTTTTCCGCCTACGGAAGAATAGCATCTTTTCTTGCTTTTTTGTTTTCGGGAGTTGCAATTACCGCTATTTCCTATGAAAAATTTGATTCCTGGGGAATTATTGCAGAAACAATAATCGCAGGTACACTTTACTTTATTCTTACAATAAGATTTGACCCGAAATTTAAAAGCATCTTAAAGCCCAATATAACATCTCCCATATTGGACACAGTGAAAAATGATATTTTCAACAGACTTAAATACGCCTCTGAAACCTCTGCAGAAATCTGTTCATCTCTTATGAGTGTCAGTGATGCTTTAAGTAAATCCGAAAAATCCGATATAAGAACAGTAGCTCAAAAAACCAAGGAGCGGGTTTGCGGTTCTTGCGGTCTTTATGATGTTTGTTGGCAAGAAAATAGTGAGGCTACTCAAGATATATTCAACACTCTTCTTACCATGAAAAAAGAGGGGCGGTACCTTGAATATAAAACTGTACCTCAACAATTTGCCGCCAAATGCATAAGAACAGAAAACGTCAGCAGCAGCTTTAATAAGCTTTATGCGGAGTATAAGACGCGTCAACGCTTTGAAAACAGATTCAATGAAATGCACAAGCTGGCATCGGAACAGTTTGTAAACGTTTCTTCTTTGCTGGATTCGCTGTGTAATAAAATTGATGAAGAAATACGCTTTGATATAGATGTGGCTAATCGAATAAAAGCTGCGGCAGTCAGCTGCGGTTTTGAAGTTATAGATTGTTGCTGTTTTATAAATTCTATGGAGAAAATGACAGTGGCATTAAATTTTAAAAATTCTAAGGGAAAGCTGGATTTAAGCGCGTTCAGCACTCAAATTCAAGTGATTTCCGGAAGAAAATTTGAACTACCGATCATTGAAAGGGCAGAGGAAAACACAAAAATTACTTATCGTGAAAAGTATGAGTATAAGGTTGTAAGCTCCGGTGTACAGAATTGTGCTTCGGGTGAGAAGTATTCAGGTGATACTTTTTCTACCTTCGAAGATGATAATGGTATGTTTTACGGGGTTATATGTGACGGTATGGGAACAGGTACAAAGGCTGCATTGTCTTCCGGTCTTGCAGTAACTCTCCTGGAAAAGCTTATAAAAGCAGGCTTCGGCATAAAAGCATCTGTAAATACAGTAAACACTTCTTTGATTTCAAAATCGGGTGAGGAGTGCTCAGTAACCCTTGATTTAACAGCAATTGACCTTTTTACTGGTCGGGTTGAGTTCTACAAATGCGGTGCATCGGATACAGTAGTAAGGAAAAACGGCAAAATCCTTGATGTAGGCTTTTCCTCTCTTCCATTGGGTATTTTAAGTGATACAGAAATCAGTTGCGGCACAGGTAATTTAGGCTTCGGTGATGTTCTTGTTATGTCTTCGGATGGTGTGAGGGAAGAGGATATGCCTATTTTGAAAAAGGAATTAAAGTCTTTTTCAGGCGGTAATGTGCGAGGTTTTACAACATCAGTTTGTGAAAAAATTCGTAGTCAGCAACCTGAAAAAAAGGATGATTTAACAGTCCTTACATTAGCAATAACAAAGAATGAGTGATTATATGTATAAATTTACGGGGTTTACCCAAAGTGCAAACAATGCTCTGAATTATTCCATTGAAGCGGCAGAGAATTTAGGCCATACCTATATCGGAAGTGAGCACGTTTTGTTGGGACTTTTGTCCGATTCAAGGATGGTATCCGCTTCTATTCTGGGAAGTAAAAAAATAACATTGAAAAAAGCGGAAGAACAAATTAAAAGTATCGTTGGTATGGGACTACCCACAACCCTGACACCTGATGATATAACCCCGCGGTGCAGAAAAATAATTGAAAATGCCCTTGTTTTGGGTCGGAATGCACCATTGGGGGAATCGGGTACACAACAGCTGTTGACAGCACTTTTAAGAGAGAGTCAGTGTGCAGGGTGCAGAATATTGAATTCTTTAGGCGTTACCCCTTATGATATCAATACAGATATTTTAAATTCAAATGATACTCCCGACACTAAAAACAGTAAGCTTTCTGAAAGTAAAAAAACCATGCTCAGTAAATACGGTAAGGACCTGACAGAGCTTGCCGAAAAAGGGGAGATAGACCCGGTTATTGGCAGAAATAGTGAAATTAAAAGAGTAATTGAAATCCTTTGCCGAAGAACCAAAAACAATCCTTGTTTGATTGGTGAACCGGGAGTGGGGAAAACCGCCGTTGCGGAGGGTCTTGCTTTGGAAATTGTGAACGGAGAGGTCCCTGAGCTTTTGAAAAATAAACGGGTTATAAGTGTGGACCTTACCTGTATGGTTGCAGGTACCAAATACCGCGGAGATTTTGAGGAAAGAATAAAAAATATTATTGAAGAGGTATGTAAAGATGGTAACATAATCCTTTTTATTGACGAGCTTCATAATATTGTTGGTGCAGGGTCTGCGGAAGGCGCGGTGGATGCTGCAAATATTTTAAAGCCTTCCCTTGCAAGAGGGGAAATTCAGGTTATAGGTGCAACAACACTGGATGAATACAGAAAGTATATCGAAAAGGATGCGGCTCTTGAGAGGCGTTTCCAGACTGTTAATGTTGATGAACCAAATCGGGAAACTACAATACTAATGCTTCAAGGGCTAAAAGAAAGGTACGAGAAACACCATAACGTTAGAATCAGCGATGAAGCAATAAATTCGGCAGTGGATTTAAGTGTGCGTTATATTACTGATAGGTTTTTACCTGATAAGGCGATAGATTTAATTGATGAGGCATCTTCAAGGGTTCGCCTTAAAAATTATACGCCCCCTGCACACATAAGAGCTCTTGAAAACAGAGTAAAAGAGATATGTGCTCAAAAGCATCAGGCAATTGAAAAACAAGATTTTGAAAAAGCTGCAACTTTACGTGATAAGGAAAAGGAAACCACAAGTCTGTTGAGAGTTAAAACTCAACAATGGAAGGACTCTGCAAGGGCAGAAATAAAAACAATTACGGGTCAGAATGTTGCAGATGTGGTTTCTGCCTGGACAGGAGTACCCGTTTCCCGTCTGACTGAGGAGGAAAGCAAAAAACTTTTAAAATTAGAAAGTGTTTTGCATAAGCGGATTGTGGGTCAGGAGGAAGCGGTAAATGCAGTTGCAAAGGCAATCAGAAGAGGTCGCTCTGCATTTAAGAACCCTAAAAGACCTATTGGTTCGTTTCTGTTTTTGGGCCCTACAGGAGTTGGAAAAACCGAGTTGACAAAAGCTCTTGCAGAAACCCTTTTCGGCTCGGAGCAACAAATTATAAGAATTGATATGTCGGAATATATGGAAAAGCACTCGGTTTCTCGTCTTGTGGGTTCCCCACCGGGCTACGTAGGCTTTGAGGAAGGTGGGCAGCTTACAGAAAAAGTAAGAAGAAATCCTTATTCCATTATTCTTTTTGATGAAATTGAAAAGGCAGACAGCGATGTTTTTAACATACTTTTACAGATAATGGAGGATGGCGTTTTGACCGACTCTAACGGGCGAAAGGCAGATTTTAAAAACTCTGTTATTATAATGACATCAAACATAGGTGCTCAGCTTATTTCTAATAATAAAAACACTATGGGTTTTGCAGGTGAAAACAGCTCTGCCAAACGTTCAGAAAGAATTAGAGAGCTTGTAAATGACGAAATCAAAAAGTTTTTTAAGCCTGAGTTTATAAACCGAATTGATGAAATTATAGTTTTTGAAACACTTAACGAAAATGAAATAAAGGAAATTGCACGGCGTATGCTTCAGGAGTTGAAGGAAAGGTGTAAAAGTGCAGGTGTAGACATTTCCTTTGAAGAAAGTGTGGTGGATGAAATTTCACGAAAAGGGTTCGACCCTGTTTATGGTGCAAGACCACTGCGTAGGGCGGTAACCGCTTTGGTGGAAGACAACCTTGCGGAAAAATATTTGTCAGGGGAAATAAAGGAGAAGATTTCCGTAACCTGCAAATGGGATGGTGAAAAAATAACCATAACGTAATCAAAAAGAAAACAATGGTAAGGCGCCATTGTTTTCTTTTTCCTTTTATTGACTTTTTAACTTTATGATAATATAATATATAATTGACTTATAGTTTACTAAAAGGAGGGGCATTTGTGAAAAGGATAACTTCAGTTTTACTTACCTTTGTAATGTGCATAAGCTTGTTTGCAACCTTGGGTACCACTGCGTCTGCGGGTCTGTTTGATGGTGTTGCAACAGGACAGATGCAGGATACCTCTGCTGATGGTAATGGTACAATTTATTGGGAGTTTTCTTATAACACCCTGCAAGGAACAGCCACTTTAAAATTAAGTGGTGACGGTTATATGCCCAATGGTACCGACCAATCCTGGTTTATTATTCAACAACAAAAACAGTGCTTTATTACTGAATTAATAATTGAAGAAGGCGTAAAAAGCATTATGGAAGGTGCTTTTTACGGGGAAGAAAAACTAAAATCCGTAACCTTACCCAATTCTCTTGAGTTTATTGGTGACTCTGCTTTTGCAGATACTGCAATCACTTCTGTTACGCTTCCCAAAAATCTACAAACCTTTAACGGAACAATTTTTAATAGTCAAAGCTTTAAAAATTATTATGTAAGTCCCGAAAACCCCTATTTCAAATCTGTTGACGGAGTGGTTTATTCAAAGGATTTAACAAAGCTTGTTGCATATCCTATCGGCAGATTTGCAGATGGCGGTAAAAACACATTTAAAATCCCGGAAACAGTAACCGAAATCAGCAGTTATGCATTTTTGAACTGTCAACATAAATCCTTCAAAATACCGGGCACTGTGAAAGATATTCAATATCAGGCATTTGCCGGTAACCTGAATCTTTCTTCACTCGAAATTGAGAATGGTGTGGAAAACATCTACGACAATGCCTTTTTGGCTTGTAACAGTCTTACAGCAATTCATTTGCCCACATCTGTAAACTATTTAGGTTATTGCTCATTAGGCTTCGGTTATGCTTTTGATTTTGACGGACTTTCATTTATGCTTGACCAACAGGGTATAGAGCATGAAGAGGTTACAGAGGAAAATGCTGTTTATTATGCTTCCTTAACAGGGTATTCACTTGACTGCTTTATAATCTGCATTGTGAATGAGGATGTTAAGGTTTATGCACCTACAAATTCCGCTGGGCATAATTATTGCAAAATGTTTGATGTAACATATCGGGCATCTCAGGCAATTACACCTAAGCTCATTTCTGCAGAGTCCACAGAAAAAGGCGTTTTAATAGAATGGACCCTTTCATCCGATGCAGATGGCTATTATATTTACCGTAAAAATAAAAAAGGCGAGTATGAAGAGATAGCAACTGTTGACGGAAAAGAAACTACAACCTATACAGACAGAAAACCATTTTCCTCTTACAAAAATACATATACCGTAAAAGCTTTTAATGAAAATGGTGTCAGCCGATATTTTACCAAAGGTATTTCCGCTTATTATATTCGTACCCCAAAGCTTACCTCTGCAAAGAATCATTATAGCGGAATAAAGGTTTCCTGGGAAAAGGTTTCAACTGCTACCAATTACAATATTTACAGAAAAACAGAAGGTAGCACAGTCTGGGAGCATATCGGTCTTGTAAGTAAATCAAAGCTTTATTATATTGATAAGGATGTTAATAATTTAGAAAAATACCAATACACAGTACGTGCTTATGATGATAAAGGCGTGAGTGCTTACAATAAAACAGGCGTTGGCACAATATGTGTAGATGCACCAACTGTTTCAACCTTTAAAAATACATCTAAAGGTGTGCAAATGGGTTGGGAAGAAGTAGACGGAGCTTCATCTTACAGAATATACAGGAAAACAGGGGAAGGTAGCTGGGAGCTTATCAAAAAGCTTAACAAAAGCACCTTTAAATACACTGACGAAAGTGTCAAAAGTGGCGTTAAATATAGCTATGCCGTTAAAGCTATAAGTTCCGGCACATCAAGCGGCTATTATACAAAAACTATTAAATATCTTAAAAAACCTGTAATAACAGGTTTAAGAAGCACAAAATCAGGTGTTATCATTGATTATTCCAAATCTGTAGGTGCAGAAAAATATTACATTTACCGTAAAGTAAGCGGTGAGGACGAATGGACAAGAATTGCAACAGTCAAAGATGCCTCGACAGTTTCATATAAAGATACAACTGCCAAGAAAGGTGTTACTTACTATTACACAGTAAGAGCCTTCAGCGGTTCATATAAAAGTGCTTACGATACAACAGGTTGCGAAATAAAGGATAAATATTAATATGTTTAACTTTTTGAAAAAGAAAAAAGAAACTCAGGGCTATGTTCATAAGCCCCGTGATTTTGACAGAGACGAAAGAATAGAAATACAGAAAATAGTTTCTTCAATTCCAGTCACCAGAAAACTGCTTTCTCAGGATTTGCTTATAACAGCAATTAATAATTATGTTGTAAAAAACATAAAAATCGGCTCAACAGCAGCAAGAAATGTTAACACAACTAAATACCCTCAGGTGTTTTTCACTTCCTTCAAGGATTTAATTGAAAGCACCGAAAATCTTATGAAAATTGAACCTTATTGGCGATTTGAGGGTAACGGTCCAACGGACCAGATGAACGATATTACTGAGCGTAGAGACAGAATAATCCGTGGCTTCATAAACGAATCCTTCAATGATTTGGTAAAACAGCTTGAAGCACAAAAAAGCCCTGCTAAAAAACAGAAGCTTTTTGATGATTACCAGAACTCGCTCATTAATAATATTGAAATTTGCGGTGAAGAGAATTTTGAGTTTTTCAAAAATCTTTGTCGTGAAAAATTAAACATTCAAGAATAAAATTTATATAATAGGGGAGAAAGAAAAATGGCTTACCTTACCGACATTGAAATTGCACAGAACTGCAAAATGAAACCCATTACCGTAATTGCTGAAAAAGCAGGAGTAGGCAAAGAGTACCTTGAGCCCTACGGCTGGTACAAAGCAAAAATTGACTTATCATACCTTAAAAAGAGTGAAAAACAAGGCAAGCTTGTACTTGTTACTGCAATTACTCCCACACCCGCTGGTGAGGGCAAAACAACTACAACAATCGGTCTTGCTGATGCAATGAACCTTTGTGGTTATAATACTTGCGTTGCTCTTCGTGAGCCCTCGCTCGGTCCCGTTTTCGGTGTTAAGGGTGGTGCCGCAGGTGGCGGTTATGCCCAGGTTGTTCCTATGGAAGATATTAACCTTCATTTCACAGGCGACTTCCACGCTATCGGTGCAGCAAACAACCTTCTTGCAGCAATGCTTGATAACCACATTCAGCAGGGTAATGCTCTCGGTATTGATGTTAAACGTATTACTTGGAAGCGTTGCGTTGATATGAATGACAGACAGCTTCGTAATATAGTTGATGGCCTTGGCGGAAGAATGCAGGGTGTTCCCCGTGAAGATGGATTTGATATTACAGTTGCAAGTGAAATTATGGCTGTTTTCTGCCTTGCTACATCTGTTACAGACCTTAAAGAAAGACTTGCAAGAATTGTTGTTGCTTATGATTATTCAGGCAAACCTGTTACTTGTGGCGATATTAAAGCACAGGGTGCAATGACAGCTCTTCTTGTTGATGCAGTTAAGCCAAACCTTGTTCACACACTTGAAGGCACACCTGCATTTGTTCACGGCGGACCTTTTGCAAATATTGCACACGGCTGTAATACTGTTCTTGCAACAAAAATGGCAATGAGCACAGCAGACTATGCAATTACAGAAGCAGGCTTTGGTGCAGACCTTGGTGCAGAAAAATTCCTTGACATTAAATGTCGTGCAGCAGGTATTAAGCCTAATGCAGTAGTTATTGTTGCAACAGTAAGAGCCCTTAAAATGCACGGTGGTCTTAAGAAAGACCAGCTCGGTGAAGAGAACCTTGAAGCACTCGAAAAGGGTATTCCTAACCTTCTTCGTCACGTTTCAAACATTAAAAACGTATATAAGCTTCCTTGCGTAGTAGCAGTAAACAGATTCCCCACCGATACGGATGCGGAAATTAACCTCGTTATTGAAAAATGTAAAACTCTTGGCGTAAACGTAGTTCTTTCTACCGTTTGGGCTGACGGTGGCGAGGGCGGAAAGGCTATGGCTGAGGCTGTCGTAAAACTTTGCGAAGAGAAAAACGACTTCACGTTT
>JAZSBI010000020.1:0-6820 GCA_045602345.1 Acutalibacteraceae bacterium
CACTTAAGGTGTTGGTTCTTTTTAGAATTTTTCTTGTAATAAATTCAAAGAGTACACAAGAAACAACGCTGACGATGTTTACTATAAGTGCTCTTGGACCGAAAAGCCAAACAGAAGCTGCTAAAGCTGGGACAAGAGCTATAATAACATCCCTCATCATTGACTGTGAGGTTTCACCGGATTTTACGTGGGGCGATGCCGCAACGGTGGGTTTTATTTTTTGTATAAGGGCATTTTCACTCATTTTTTAGCACCGTCCTCTCTAATCATATCTTTTGCAAGTACAAGGTATTGAACAAGGGGTCTGCCTGCAGGACAAGCGTAAGCACAGGTACCGCATTGCATACAAGCAACAACATTACTTGCTTTAAGTCCGTCAATATCTTTAGCCTTAACGGAACGCATTACGTTAGTGGGCATAAGCCCCATGGGGCAAACCTGACTACAACGGCCACAACGAATACAGTCATTGTCGGGTTTGTCTTTTATTGTTCCTTTAGAGAATGCGAGAACAGCATTGTAACTCTTGATAACAGGAACATCAGTACTTACAAGGGCAGTACCCATCATAGGACCACCTGCAATAACTTTATCAAGGTCGGGCTTGAAGCCACCACAGAAATCAATAAGCTCGTTAAGGTTTGTACCAATGGGAACTCGTACATTCTGTGGTTTGAGAATTGCAGAACCATCAACAGTAAGGGAACGGCTTACAAGGGGTTTACCTGTTTCAAGGTATCTGCCTATAAAGGCGGTACTTGTAACGTTCATAACAATACAACCAACGTCTGCAGGAAGTTTTCCGAATGGAATTTTTCTTCCTGTTGCAGAATAAACAATCATTTTTTCTGCACCTTGAGGGTAGCGTGATTTAAGCTGCATAACCTTAATTGAACCGTCACCGATTTCATCTGCAACCTTCTGAAGTGCTTCAATTGCTTTTGGCTTATTGTCCTCAACAGCAATAACAGCTTTAGGAATACCGAGATATTCTTTGATTATCATCAGACTACGGATTATATAAAGTGTGTTGTCTACACATTCACGATAGTCAACTGTAATATAGGGTTCACATTCTGCAGCATTAACAACAATTGTGTCGATGGGTTTCTTTGGGTCAAGGTGGAATTTAACGTGGCTGGGGAAACCTGCACCGCCAAGACCAACAAGACCTGAATCACGAACTGCTTTAATGAAATCATTCACATTATTAATAACGGGGGGAGCAATTTCATCGAAAAGAGCCATTTCACCATCGGATTCAATAGTTACAGCAGGGGCAAGTCTGCCGTTGGCAAGAACTGTGTCTGCAATAGCAGTAACTGTACCCGAAACAGAAGCGTGAATGGGGGCGGAAATAAACTTGTCTGTGTCACCGACAACCTGACCCACCTTAACTGTATCGCCTACCTTTACAGTAGGGGAGCAAGGTGTGCCGATGTGCTGCTGCATAGGAAGCACTACCTTTTCGGGGGCAGGCATTCTCACGATTTTGCAATTTTCGGTGTTTTTGTTGTGGGGAACTTTCACGCCACCGCGACCTTTTGCAGCGGGGTGAAGAACACCGGCAATGTGTTTAATCATTTTTATCTACTCCTTGTGAGTGATTTAAAGTCTTATTTAATACAGGTAAGGTGTATTTGAAAACAGTTCCCGTTACGAGACCTGCCACCAAGCCTGAAAGAAGAAGCAAAGGTGTAAGAGTAAGCATTGCTTCACCTAATATTACAACGGCTACAGCAAGTTGCCCTATGTTGTGGAAAAGGGCACACAAAATGCCGATACCGATATAACCAAAAGTGTTTTTGAAATATTTGAAAATGATAACCATAACAAGAAGACTTAAAAGTCCACCTGTAAGGCTCATAAAGAATGCTGTTGTACCACGTGTCAGTAAAGCAAAAAATGCTTTGAAAAGAGTAACTGCAAGTCCGTAGGGTGCCCCAAAAGCACTTACACAGAACATTGTTACTATATTTGAAAAACCGGGTTTAATAGCGGGAACAGGTGCAATAGGTGGAATTAAGGATTCGAGAAAGGAAAGTCCCATTGCAAGAGCACAAAATATTCCCATAAGGGCGACAAGGCTCGCTTTATTTTTTTTCAAATAGTCAGCTCCTTTGCGCTCGCAGTGAATAGTGAAGAGTGAATAGTGAAGAATTTAGGGTGCTGCACACGGCAATTGTAAAAGTATTGCGAAATTTTATCATCCCTGTTTGCTTCAGCAAATAGGGCGGTTGACCGCGTCAGCAGTGGTGGGTTGCCCCATAAAGATAACTCTTCGTAAAAGTATCGCAAGAATTCCGTATTCATCCTACTACCGCATCAATTTCGGATTCATTCAATCCTTCTATGGTTACAATTACTTTTGCAGGTATGCATGCGGCGGTGTCGCCGGGTTTACCCAGGTACCCCATTTTTTCACAAGTGCCGTCCGGACAAAGGGAATCAATAAAACGGATTTTATGGTTTTTTATTTCGAGAGTTACAACAGGGTCCGTTTTTAGAGTAATTATACAGTCTTCCTGCAAGGTTAAATTAAGCTCTTTTTCCACTTTACCATTTACTGTTATAGTGGCAATAGGTGTTTCATCTGTGGAGGGTCGAAAAAAAACAAAGGAAGAAAAAATTAGTAAAAGTGTTAAAAAAATAACAAAAACATCAGGACGTTTTATTAAATTTCGCCCGAAAATGTTTTTCAAGACACATTCCTCCAACATATAACTTAACTATCACATTATACAACAAAATACTTGTTTTTTCAATTGGAATTTGCTATATAATATGGTATAATTATGTATAAAATTACAGAGGTGTTTTTATGGAATTTAACATTTATATGCCTGTACGTATTATAAGCGGTGAAAATTGTGTATTTAAAAACAGCACAGAGTTCAAGAAATTAGGTGAAAAATGTCTTATTGTTACAAGCAGGACAAGCGCCAAAAAGAGTGGCGCGTTAGATGATGTTATCACTGCATTGTCTAAAGAAAATATTGAATACTATATATTTGATGAAATAACAGAAAATCCTCTCGTTTCCACTGTAATTAAGGCAGGGGAGAAAGCAAGAGAATTTGGTGCAGAATTTATTATTGGTATAGGTGGTGGATCACCTCTTGATGCTTCAAAGGCTGTGGCAATATGTGCTGAAAATCCCGAATATGACATAAAAGGTCTTTATAGCAGAAAAATTCCCTCAAAGGCTTTACCTGTTGTGCTTGTAGGTACAACAAGTGGTACAGGTAGTGAGGTAACAGGTGTAAGTGTTCTTACAAATGACGAAGACGGAATGAAAAAAAGCATTTCCGGTGCAGACTGCTACGGCGTAGTATCTTTTTTGGATCCCAGATATACATATTCAATGAATTATGATATTACAGTTTCAACTGCTCTTGATGCTTTTGCTCATGCAGTTGAGGGATGGTTTTCGCCTTTGTGCAGTGATTTGCCCACTCAATATGCAAAAATGGCATTACCTCTTATATATAACGGGCTCAAATATCTTGACGAAACCAAGGGCTTGCCCGATGAAAAAATGAGAGCAGATTTATACTATGGTTCAATTTATGCAGGGCTTGAGCTGAATGTTTGTGGTGCTGCATTCCCTCATACAGTAGGTTATGTTTTGACAGAAAATTTTGGTATACCTCACGGAAAAGCTTGTACTGCATTTATGCCTTATCTTCTTGAAAAAGCAAAAAAATTCAAAAATGAAAGATTTTGTGAGTTGTTAGCAATACTTGGCGACAGCGAAGAAAATGTTGTTAATATAATTAATAATCTTACAAATGTAAAAAATCTTGAGATGACAGGCGAACAAATAAAAGAGTGGTGCTCCCGTTGGGTAAATGGCAACAAGAATTTTGATAAAACACCCGGTGGGTTCACAAAAGATGAAGCAGAGAAAGTACTTGAAATGCTGAGTGTGGAATGTGGAAAAGGGAATTAAGCTTCGCAAAGAGTATTAAAGAAAAGTAAAGTTGATGGCAGTCTCTGCCTCTCTTCGAAGAGAGGGGGACCGCCATTTCATTTGTGATTATTATAAATGGAGTTTTAAGTGAGCAAATTATAAAGAATTAAATGTTAAGTTGGTCGGGCGGTGGAGAGTTCTTGACGCGAAAACTTGAGCGTCATTTCACCAAAGGTGAAACTGTAATAAAGTTACTGTTTTCGGTTGGTTTATTATCGTTGAATCTGACGATTCAACGATGCTCGTAGACTCGCGTAGAGAACCTTCCACCGTTCCGCTGAATTTTATTATTAAATTTTACAATAGGTTCGCTTGGTACTAAGTTGTGCTAATTTATATATTCAGGACGGTCCCCCTTTCTTCGAAGGAAGGTACCTGATACATTTAGTTTATTGCATAAAAATTTTAAAACTCAAAATACTAATCAATTCTATAAATGTTTTTTGTAAAATTATGTCAAGTTTTTCTTTTTGTGACACATAGTATTGAAAAGCTTTTCAAAGGATGTGATTAATTTGCAAAATAAAAAACGGGCAGATGAACTGCTCCACCAATCCTATGATACATACTATAACAAAATTTCGCGTTTTTGCAATATTAAACTAAAAAACAGAAATGAGGCGGAGGACTGTGTTCAGGAATGTTTTATGGTTTACTATAAACGAATTTTGAGTGGTGAAGAGATCGTCAATATAGGTGCATTTTTATATAAAATTGCAGATAATCTCATAAAAACCCAATGGAAGCAGGATAAAAAAGCCAATAACATTATTTCTTTGGATGAGGTGGCAGAAACACTTGCAACCAACGAGGTTTATGATTACAACAATATTGATTATGATTCATGTGCTGAAAGAATTATTAAGGTTCTTGATGAAAAAGAACTATTACTTTATCAATTAAAATACACCGACCAAAAATCTATAGCAGAAATAGCGGAAGAATTAAATATTTCTTTTGATGCCACAGCAAAACGCCTGTCACGATTACGACAAAAGGTGAAGGAAATGGTGGCAGAAGAGATGAAAGGAGAAGATTTGATATGAAAATTGCAATTGAACAGTTTTTTACAAAACAGAATATCAATGAAGATTTGTTTTATTCTTCTCTTATTTCCGAACTTGAAGGAATCGTTGAAGAAGAACTTTCTAAAGATATCGAAGAAATAAATGAGGAACTCATTGACGATTGCTGTGTTGCAATTGAAAACATCCAGAATGCACTCCAAGGTGGAACAATTGAAAAGTATGAAGCTTTTTCCGGTGTAGAAAGCATTATAAAGCAATATAACAGAAAATTAAGAAGTGTTTATGTTGCATCAGTTGCTTGTGCAGCAGTAGCGGTTATTTGTGCTGTAACATCAGTGAAACTAACAAGCCAAAATGCACAGAGTTCTTTGAAACAAAATAGCTTTTTAGGCAATTTTTTCAATATTTATGAGCATATGGTTACAAATAATGAAACAACTAAGGAAGAAACTACGAATGCCTCACAGGAAAAAACAACGAATTACTCAAATACAACATCATATAACCAACAGGGAACAGAAACTACAGAAACAGAGGTTACAGTAACACCGAGTGTTACAAAGCCAGTTCCCCATATCTATAAAGTTACTGTTTGCCCACCACCCGGGTTCAAAACAGAATATACTGAAGTATCTAAAATAGATTTGAGTCAGGTATTGGTAAGAATTTATTATTCTGATGATACAGTAAAAATAGTTTCTATTGATGAATGTGATGTAAAAATAGGTGAACCTGATAAAAACGGCAGAACCAAAATTACAGTAACATATAATCATATGTATTCAAACATCTATGTAACTATAAAAACCGAGAAGGAGAAAAATCCTGTAACCCTCAACTCCATTTACGGCAATTTCAATGGTGGTTATAATGTTGAGAGTATGAAAGTTTATGCTGTTTACAGCGATGGTACAGAGAAGGAAATTCCAGAAGGTAAATACTCTGTGAAACAGGAATATTCTGAGGATTTTGAAGCTGAGCTTGTTATAGTTGAATACAGCGGCTGCAGTTTTCAGTTTCTACCCGATGCTTAAGGAGGTAAGGTTATGAAAAAAACATTAAAAAAATTATCAGCAATATTTTTAAGCTTGTTGATGCTTTTATCAATAGTACCAACGAATATTGCACCCATCGCAAGTGCCACAGATGAGAGAATAACCTGGACATTTGATGGTGAAACCCTGATTGTTAGTGGTACAGGTGAGTTATCTGAGGACTATACCACAACGGATGAGTGGTTTGACACAATGTGGGAAAAGTGTGTGAATGTTGTAATTGAAGAAGGTATCACTTCTATCGGTTACATTGCCTTTGCTTCTTTTGTAAGTCTTGAAAAGGTTGAAATATTAGGTGATATAACAGAAATAGGTGAAGCTGCCTTTTGGGGTTGCGAAAATCTTAAAGAAATCAAAATTCCCGATTCTGTTGCAATAATTGGAAGAGATGCTTTTGGGAATTGCTCGTCTTTAGAAAATTTGAATATTCCCGATTCTGTTTCAATAATTGGGAAATATGCTTTTGAGAATTGCTCGTCTTTAGAAAATCTGAATATTCCTAAAAACATAGTGACAATAGATGATTGGGCTTTTAAAAACTGTTCAGGTTTTAATAATTCAGATTTAGTTTTACCTGATACAATTCAAAAGGTGGGCTTTGGTGCATTTAGTGGCACTAAAATAAAAAAATTTACAACTCCATTTCTCGGCATAGGACCTAAAGGTGCAGATTATGACGAAAGATATAGTTATCATATCGGCTATATGTTTGGTGACGAAGAGTGGACCGGTTCTTATGCCGCATGGGATTCTGTAAGTGAAGT
>JAZSBI010000021.1:0-4430 GCA_045602345.1 Acutalibacteraceae bacterium
CTAAAACAAATGCCCCGTTGATTAAATAAAATCAACGGGGCATAAATTTTATACATTAACAGAATCAAGATATTTTTCTATATATTCCCAAAGAAGCTGTTCTGCAAGTGCCATATTTTCTGCATCCAGCTCCAAACCATGGCCCGAGGTAGGATAAGAGTTGAGCACGTGCTCTATTCCGTATTCCGTAAGCTTTTTATCTAAATCAACAGCATTTCTGTATGGAACTATATTATCCATCATACCATGATTTATAATTGTGGGAACCGTATTTTCATCTATATAATAAATAGGTGAAACAAATTTCAAAGCATCTTTTGCTTCGTCACGTGTTGTGTAAGTGTGAGGGTAACCGCTTGCATACCCAAGGACCTCAGCAACAAACTCTTCATCACCAAGTCCATTATTAGCTTGAAGATCTTCATTGTAATAATAATATTCATCCGATAAATCTGCAGGACCGCAATAGCTTGCAACAGCTTTCGGCGGAATTGGTGAGGTATCTGCACGGGAATAGGCATAATGCAACGACAAATGACCACCTGCAGAGCCACCTGTGGAAAGGAAACCTGAAATCTCAACGCCGTGAGAGTCACCAATTTCTTTTACAAGAGCCATAGCCTGTTCAATATCATCCATTATATCATCAAGGTTTACATTTTCATCAATATATCTATACCTTACTGCCACACCTGCATAGCCCGCCTCGGCAACCTGCTCGAGTCTGCCTGCAAATTCATTTTCGTCTCCGCCCATCCATGCTCCACCATGAAGCATAAGGACTATGCCGACTATTTTTTTACCTTTAGGGATGTATAAATCAAAGTAATGCCTTTCATTATCACCGTATTTTGTATCAAAATACACATAATTATCTACAGCGGAAATATTAAAGGCTTCTTCCAAATCATAGCCATCTGCATTGCCATCGCCATTAAAATCACAGGACATCAGGGCAGATTTGCCTACATAATTCTTATTGGTTATGGTTTGTTTTATTCCGGTTGTGTCCTCATCTGTGCAAACACCATCGCCATTGAAATCCCCCGGACCATACACATCTAATTTCTGATGTCCAAAATAAAGCCTGAGCGCTTGAGATACATCCAAAACATCCACTACCCTGTCACCGGTAATATCTGCTCTGGCAAAGGTTACACTATCCTTTGCAGTTGCCTCTGTGTTATGCTCTCCTAAAGCCATATTAACAAAAATCTGATAATCGGCTGTGCCAATACTTTTATCAGCATTCAGGTCACATATACTACCGACAGAATAACCCACATCCGATTCATACTTTGCAACCGCATGCATAGGTTTACCTGATACTATGGGAAGTGTACCGGGCATATTGCTCTTTTGCCCCCATATACGGCAACCATTGCCCGTCTGAAGCAAGTAAGCAACCTCACCGCTGCTGAACTGATCAATGTTTTTAACGGTTGTTACTCCTGCACTGTCTGTTGAAGAACCCCATCTTGATGCTCCTATTCCATTTTGAGCAGCACCATCTGCACTTACAGAGCCTGTTAAATAATAACAGTTTGAAATCGTTCCGCCATTATTTCCGCACACAGCACCAACATAATATGTGGAAGTAACACCACTCTTTTCTCCGGTAATTCCACCAACAGAATAACAATTACTTATAGTACCTTTATTTTGACCTGCAATACCACCTAAATATCTGACACCACCAACCGCACTACCGCTACAGGAGTTTTGAATTGTACCCTCATTAAGCGCAACAAGTCCGGAAACATATTGGTCGCCCTTAAAATATGATGAACTGATATTGAGATTTCTGACAATACCGTTACTACCCAGATACCCTATCAATGCTGTATAATCATCTTCATTTGCATTATAAAAATTTCTGAGAGTATAACCGCAACCGTCAAAAACGCCATTAAATGCAACACTATTGCTACTTAAAAGGGCTTTTTTACCTATAGGTGTCCATGCACGGAAATTTTCAGATTTAAGAGCACCGTTAGAATCATATATATCTATGTTATCACTTATATCACTATAAAGTCTGCAGTTAATAGTATTGTTGCCATCGTTTACCTGCTGACAGAACCAATAAAGATTACCTGCGTTTTCTATTTTATAAAATCCGCTTGCATCTTTAAAAGGAACATCATAATGGCTGTTATCTGTAAGGCAAAAGCCATTGGATAAAGTACCACCGCAGGTTTTACAAGTATTAAGCTTTGCAACAAGGCTGGGACGTGTTGCCCAGGTATAGTCAGGACCGATTTCACGGGCAAGCCATGATTTAACAACCTTAACAAAATAGAAATCAGGGTCTTTAAGGTAACCATAAGTACCTGTTGCCTGATCATAGCCAAAGACTGTTATGAGCTTTGCGTTACCGCAAAGGCTTTCCTCAAAATATGCTGTGCAGGTTTCTACATTATCATAATGAGCATATCCTTCTGCGTTAACATATTCATTTCTGCCGTTTTCTCCAAGCTCTTTTTCAAGCTGAGTAAGATTATACTGACAAGTTTTAGGACTCATTGTCCAACCGGGAGTACAATAGTCGTTAATACACACATCTGTAGGAGGATATTCCGTTGAACAACCACCCAGATATGACGAAACAGATACTATATGAGAAAATATTTTAGATTTTTCTATGCCTGCATCATAAAACATTTTGCAGGTAAACTTTATATAATCTGCAATAACCTCGTAAAGAAGTTCTCTTATAACTTCGGTTTCGCTGAGCATACGGGTTACAGCTTCATCAAAAATAGACTGGGCATCATAACCTAGGTTATGCAAAGCATGCATTCCGTATTGAGCTTTTTCAAATTCTTCGAGAGAAGCATAATCTTTATCTGAGTAATCGGGTATCTGTGTTTCCCAACCGGTGTTTATACCTGCAAGGAGATAAGCCTTACCCTCTTTTTTAAGTCTTTCATAATTATCAACCAAAGGCTCTATAAAGCCTTCTGTCACCTGTTTTTCATACCAGGCAAGATATTTGGGTGAATTGAAACAAGGAAAACCACCTGCAGTAGCAAAGGGAGTGCCACTCCAGTTACAATGCCATCTGGGAAGCATTCCATATTTTTGACCGCCCCATTCTTCCCCTTCCTCAGGGAAAGCAATCCATTCACACATTTCAGGGTCATTATAAAATTTATTACCCTCTTCATCTATAGTTGCACCATCGCCAAAATGAGTGGAATAATTTGTGCAGTCGTCCATTTGGAAGAAAACGGGTACATTATATTTTTCTGCAAGTGCAAAAACAGTATTAACCTCTTCATTCATTTGCTCTATAGACTGTGTAAGGCACATAGGGCCCACAACACCGAATGCATACATTCTGTCGGAAGAAGAATCTATTTCACCATGAAGAGCTACCATTTCCGAAACATAGGATTCTAAATTATTATAGTGTATATTCGTAACCATAAACACTACATACTGAACCCCATCATCAGATGTAGCAGTTATTGTCCCATCAGCCGCTACCGAAATACCACTTTCAACATTATCTGCACCTACAGCCGGTATAACCATACACGAAACCAACAATAGCAATGCAAGAATCAAACTTACTACTTTCATAACATCCTCTTTTTCATAAATTTTTTCAAATATCTGGTTTATTTTAACACCATATCTTACTCTTTGCAATATTTAAGACACGAAAATCCTTGTGAGCAAAACACTCACAAGGACTTTTCTGATTATTTTTTATTTTTTAAAATATATATGAGAAAGTGAAATTAACGCCTTCGTTAACACCTTGAAGAATAGATGTAAATGTATTTTCAGCATCAGTGGGGTCTGTGTTTTCCATTAAACCTGCACTGATAAGAGCAACACGGAGTTCTTCCTCTGCCTCTTTCCATTTTTCAGTAACAACAACTGTTTCGGAAAGCTGCTTATTAACTTCATCAACTGCCTTCTGTACGGAAGCTATATCACTTTCGGAAAGCTGAGATTTATCTGCCTCTTCCCAGATTTTAAGGTATTCTCTTGCCATGTGTACAAGTCTGCCTTCGTTGTACTGTGGGTAAACATCGGGTCTGCTGTAAACATCAACAATGTTATCATCTGTCATAATATCAAATGCCATTTTAAGAGCAACGTCATTGTTGGGAAGCTTTTCGTGATCCTGGTTTTTAATGTACCAAGTTGTACAGGGAAGAAGACCTGTTGTGGGGTCAACTGTTCTGTCAGGGGAAATATGGTCGTGAGCAGGGTTATTACAATATGTACCTGCAGCAACATAATCTTCAGGAAGAGTTTTCCCTACCCCTGCCAAGGTTGCACCCATAGATGCGGATGTTGAATGAACAATACCATCACCATTTGTTACATTGTAATCCTTACAAAGCGGGAACATTCCGCCACCATAACAAACAATGTCAAATACCTGTGTACCGTTTTCCATTAACTCGAAA
>JAZSBI010000022.1:0-13796 GCA_045602345.1 Acutalibacteraceae bacterium
GCAATCACATTCGCAGAGGGTCTTGTAATGCTCATTAAAGGCGCAAGTGAAAAGAATTACTTTAATCTTAATGTTGGTCTTATAATGCTCCTTATATTAATGTTCTTCGTGCTTTCTGCATTCGATTGGAATATGGTAACAGTTGGGCTTATGTTCTTAATTAGCGGTTGTTCGCTTTTCGGTGCAAACTTCTGCATCTCAAAGAAAATCAAAAAAGAACAGCTTGAATTGGAAAAGGCGGTGGAAGAAGATGAAAAATAAAAAAGGTACAATAATTCTTTCAATAATACTTATAGTGCAGTTTATAATTCCTTTAGGTATATGGGGTTACGAAACCTATAAGAATAAAGAATTGGAAGAAAAAGGGCAGGAAGTAAAGGTTCTTATAGACAGAGCTAATTATAACGAAAATAGAGTTGAGTTTCATATTATCAAAGAGGACGAATTCCTGTATACTAATGAAGATTTTATTGTTTTTGTAAAAGATGAAAATGGTTTTTCAACACTGAAAGCAACGGCAACTGTTTCTGAAACAGATTTATATGTAAGCGAGAATAAGTTGTATAATTGGTATAATCAGGATTGGTGTTTTAAATTTAAAACTGAAACAACAAAAGCCCAGGATAAATATGATTATTTTGATTTGTATGATCTTGAAATAGAAAAAGTAAATATAAATAACGGATTTTGCAGTGGACCGGAAACACAAGCTTATGCAGTGTTTAAGGTTTATAAAAACAGATTCAAAGTAGTTAATGTTTATATTGATGGAATACCTGTTGAAACGGTTATTGAAAAATATAATAGTAACGAATTAGATTTATCAAGGTATGAGTATCAATATGAATACTCCGACGAGTATTATGAAATTGATGACTACTACGATGAAGTAGAAGAGTATTATGGTGAAGCTGCCATAGATGATAGTTATGTAACAGAACCTGTTGCAGCGTAAGAAAACAACCTACCGAAGAAATTCGGTAGGTTGTTGCTTTTAGAACTCGATTTCAATTTCCTGTTCGCCAATACCGGTTTTGAATTCGATATCGTAGCCGATGTTGCCTGGTAATTCAATTATTTTATATTTGCCATTACATTTAATTTCTTTAGGTTTACGGTCAACATAAACAATTGTGGGAACCTTGAATTTTTCTGTTTGATTATATTTTAATTCAAATTTACCATCATCGTGATCGTATTTATAGGAAATAATCTCACCGGTAACAGCCTTGGGACGGGGACGAGTAAACACCTTCATAAAATCCTGTTTGAAAATGTCATCAAAATAGCACCAGTAGGTGTTGCTCCATTTGTAAGAGTCGAATTTATCGCTCAGGAATCGGATGTGGGGATACCAACCATCACCTTCGGCACAAGAGCCCCATTCACCAACAAGGCAAGGAATCTGAAGTCTTTCCTGGGTCTTTCTGTGCTCGTCAAATATCATACCAACACGGGAGTTGTTAGCGTATTTGTATGCTGGTGTGTCAACCATAAGGTCGTAAGCGTGGGGAGCAAATACCTGTTGAGATTCGATTTCTCCGTTTGTTTTAATGTGAGTGTTACAGCAGGGGATACCCATATTGGAGTAATAGTTGTTAGCCATAAACATTATACCTTTATCGGTAACTTCTCTTACCGCAGTTGACATTTTACAAAGGAAGGGACTGTAACGATTTTTATCAAAGTTTTCTACAATTTCGTTGCAGGACTTGCTCATTTCCTTGAAAACTTCACCCGGAAACTGGTCAAGCGCTTTTGGCTTTTCATCACTGAAAATACCGATTTTAGCCATTTCAAGCAGGTTAACCCTTTTGTCTGTAACAGCGGTTTTAGCAACGCCTGTTACAATTTTTCTGAAAATTCTACCACCGTCTTTTCCTGGATGTGGCTCGTTAAAAAAGTCAAAACCGAAAAGTGCGGGTTTGTCTTTTACTGCTTCTGCAAGGTGTTTCCACATATCTGCATAATAATCCTGCAAGCCTTTGCGGTTGTATTTAACATTGTCCCAAAAGTTATCAAAAGCTCTGAAACAAGCGTTACCATAGAAATATGGCTCTGCCCAAACAGCAATTTGCTTTCTGGGAGTGTATTTATCGGTTAATGTTGCCCAACGGGGAGCACCGTCACCATAGCAATATGATGAATAAACGTCCTGATGACAGTCCAGATAAGCATAAATACCATATTCTTCACATTTATCAAGAAACTCGCAAAGGTCTGCAATAAGTTTTTCGTTATAATGTCCCGGTTGAGGCTCCATAGCACTCCAGGTGAAGCCAAGACGGATAATATCAAAACCTCTTGCACGAAATTCTTCAAAAGGAAATGTTGCGGCAGGGTAGCCGTAGCCTTTGTTGTTTTCATCAAAGTCCTTTTTGTCAACAACATTCATACCACTAAAAATTCTTTCTCTTCCGTGTTCGTCAAGGAATCTCATTCCGGAAACTTTTATTTGATCCATTGTATAGTCCTCCTTATATGTGGGGGTAGTTTATTATAAAGTTTTAATATCTGCACAAAGGGGAGCAGAAGTTGTTTTCCAGAAGCTACCCGCAAAAATTTTAACTTCGTATTCTGTAGCAGGGTTTAAATCAGTGTAAGCAATTTCAAGGTATTCGGGCATATTATAAAAATAATATTCAGACCACATACCTGTTTGTTTAACAATTGTATTTGTTGTTTTTTCAATAACAACAACTTTGTAATCGTTCACATAATCCTCGTCAATTTTTGCCTGAGGAAATTTGATTCTGAAACCGTCATTGTCAAGATCTTCAAATTCAATTTTTGCATCCTCAGCAAAATAAGGTGTAACTGCAGTTTTAAAACGGATATCATCGGTGTATTTGAAGCTTTCGGGATTCCAAGGCTCATCAATTTCCCAAACATAAGGGAAGAAATTATCTGTGAAAATATCGTAGGGGTAAATTCTTACTCTGCCATCCTTGTCCGCTTCAACAATAAGGAATTGAGCAAAATTGGCTTTCTTAGGAGGAACAGTGCCGTAGTATTTATCAAATTCGTCAAGCTCTGTGTATGAAAGGGAGCCTGTTCCCAAAGATGTGAAATGTTTTTGGTGAATCGAACGTGGATTGTTAATGGGAGCGTGTGAGTGACCTGAGAAGTTTATCATCTGCGGGTAGTCCATATATGTTGCATAAAGCTCATCTTCACCCCAAAGCATACTACCATAAACTGTATCAGTAATGTGGGGATGCTGGAAAACAAAAATAGGCTTTTTAGGGTCTGCCTCTCGTGCTTTCTTAAGCTCTTTTGCCATATATGCAATTTTTTCGCCATTAAAATTTGTTCCGTGCGAACAAGTAAGGCTGATGAAATGGAAGCCGTTAATAACTCTATGCTCATCAACAGGAAAATTGAATACTCTTGCGAACTTTTCGTGTGCAGCCTCAACACCTTCGCTATGATATTCGTGGCTGGCCATTGTAAGTGCGTATTGGGTTTCGGGTTTAAGGTTTTTCTCAACAATTTCTTTAAATTTTCTCATCTGTGTTTCTGTTCCGCTATTTGCAAAGTCGCCAACGGAATAGAATGCGTCCAGTTTTTTGTAGCTTTCACTTTCTTCACATAGTTGATAAACTCTTTTGATTGCTTTTTCTAATCTTTCCTCTTCGATACATTTATCGTCTTTAATGTGAACATCACTTGTAACCATAAATCTGAGGACCGGCTTAAAATCTTTTTGTAACATAAAATACCCTCCGGAAAATACAAAATTATACACAATAATTCTAACATTTGCATTGCTTTAATTCAATCGTAAAAACAAACAATTACAATTATTAAAATATGTTAAAAAGTTTCATATTTGTATTTATTTTTATTTAAGGTTATGATATACTATGTAAAAAACCATAACAAAGGAGTAATCAAAATGACAATTAATAAAGATACAATAATCGGTTCAATTCTTGATGTAGCACCCGATACAGCACCATTCTTTCTTGAAATGGGTATGCATTGTCTCGGTTGTCCCGCTTCCCGTGGCGAAACAATTGAACAGGCATGTATGGTTCATGGTGTAGATGCAGACGAACTTATTGCAAAAATTAACGCATTTCTTGAGAATAAATGATTATTAATTTATCACCAAGGCTCTCTGCCGCCGCTTCTCTCATAAAAGGCGGCGGCAGTGTTGCCGATATCGGTACTGATCATGGCTATTTGCCTGTTTTTTTAATACAGTCAGGTAAAATCCATAAAGCAATTGCTGCAGATATTGGAAAGTTGCCCCTCGAGAATGCAAGGAAGTCTGTTGTGCAATATGGGATGACGGACAAAATTGAACTCCGTCTTTCTGATGGGCTTAACTCATTCAGCGAAAATGAGGTCAATGAAATCGTTTTCGCAGGAATGGGTGGTACTCTTATTGCGGAAAAGCTGAAAGAAATCCCTTGGATTAAAAACGAAAAACTTCATTTTGTTTTTCAACCTCAAAGCAGAGCAGAGGATTTGCGTCAATTCCTTTTCTCCAACGGATTTGAGATTGGTAAGGAAATTGCTACCCACGAAGGTAACAGATTTTATATTGCCTTTGATGCTTTTTATACGGGTGAAATGCGTGATTTTACTGTTGCAGATTGCTTTTTGGGTAAACTTCCAAAAACAGAAGACGCAAAAATACATATACAAAAGCAAATTAACCGACTTGAGAAAAGGTATGAAGCAACAAAAGAAATCGGTGAAACAGATAACAACCTTTTTGAAACAATACAGAAATTAAAGGATTTTATAAATGATTGAAACAGTAGCACAAATTATTGGTTTCGGTGGTGCGGCTCTTAACGGACTTTCTTTCCAACAGAAGAAAAGAAAGGGAATAATAGGTGTCCAGATAGGGGCAGCGGTACTTTTTATAATTCATTACATACTTTTAGGCGCTTATACTGGTGCAGCACTTAATTTCATAAGCTTGTTAAGGTCTTTTATATTTATAAATAATGATAAGAAATGGGCTAAAAGTCCCGTTTGGTTGGCTCTTTTTGTTGTTGTAAGTGCAATTTCAAGTGTACTAACTTGGGTGGATTGGTATTCTTTCCTTCCTGCTATGGCGATGATTTTAACAACTGTCAGCTATTGGTTAAAAAGTGAAACAAAAATTCGTCTTGTTACCTTTCCAAGTTCACCATGCTGGCTTATCTATAATATAATAACAGGTTCTGTTGCCGGAATTATAACAGAGTGTATTGTTATGGGCTCTCTTATAATTGCAATTGTAAGGTATGATATATTGAAGAAAGAAAAGGTAAAGAAAAATGACTGTTAAAGATATTTATGACCACCTTAATTTGATAGCTCCCTTTGATACCGCGGAAGAGTGGGACAATTGCGGACTTACTGTTGGTTCATTTAATAAAACGGTTAAAAAGATTTATATTGCACTTGATGTAACAAACGAGGTTTTAGAGGCTGCAAAGTCCTTTGGTGCAGACCTTGTTATTACTCATCATCCCATGATTTTTACTCCCGTTTCGCAGATCCTTTGTGATAGTTTAGTTTTTAAAGCAGTAGCATCGGGGATAAGCTTTATTGCATCCCACACCTGCCTTGATAAAGCTACAGGCGGCGTAAATGACTGCCTTGCAAATAAGGTTGGGGTTAAGGATTTGAAAACATCTTGCGAAAATGATTTCCTCAAATATGGTGAAGTTGAGCCTTGCTCAGCAGAAGAGTTTTCGAAAAATATCAAGTCTGCTCTTGGTGGTGCTGTATCTTTTACAGATTCGGGAAAAACTATTAAAACTGTTGCAATGTGTTCAGGTGCAGGTGGCGATATGGTTGCTGAAGCAATGGCTTTAAATGCTGATGCTTTCCTTACAGGTGAAGCTAAGCATCACGAATATCTGCTTGCTAAGGATTTGGGAATATCTTTATTTGTTGCAGGTCATTTTGAAACAGAAAACATAGTTTGTGAATATCTTGAAAAATCTCTTACAGATAAATTCGGAAGCGAAATAGAAGTAAAGGTTTCAAATTTAAAACATCCTGTAAATTATATCTAAAAGGAAACTATAATGGCTTTAGATGGTATTTATTTGAATTTTCTCGTGTCGGAGGTTAATGAAACTCTGGCAGGTGCAAAGGTTGATAAAATTCACCAACCCTCTAAAAATGAGTTGGTGTTTATAATGCGAACAAGGGGCGGTATGCACAAGTTGTATTTTTCAGCGGATGCAAACAGTCCTCGTTTTGCTGTGGTGGATTCCGTTCCTGAAAACCCACAGACACCGCCGATGTTATGTATGCTTTTCAGAAAGAGACTTGTTGGTGCAACTCTTTTGAATGTGGAACAGTACGGACTGGACAGAATAGCGTTTTTTAAATTTGATGCTACAAATGAAATAGGTGACAGAGTAAAACTGACACTTGCAGTTGAGATAATGGCACAACACAGTAACGTGATTTTATTTGATAGCGACAACAGAATTGTTGATGCTTTGAGACGTGTTGATAGTGAGAAATCCTCTTACCGACTTGTTTTGCCTGGCGCACAGTATAAATTACCACCCCCACAGGAAAAACTTGATATACGCAGTGTAGAGCCGCAAGAAATATGTAAGAGTGTTCTTGAATTAACCAATGCAAAACTGTCTTCGGCAGTTCTTAAAACAATGCAGGGCGTTTCACCGCTTTTATCAAGAGAAATTGCTTACAGAGTCTGCGGTGATGATAAAGGTATAACTGAACTTACAGCTGAAGAAAAAATGGCACTACTTTGTGAAGTAAGTGCCCTTAAAACTATGGTTAATAACGGTGAACCAAAACCAACAATGGTGCTAGATGAATCGGAAAAACCAATGGAGTTCTCTTTTATGCCCATTACACAATATGGTGGGGCGTATAGAATCATAGAAAAAAACGATGTTTTTTCCCTTTTGGAGGGTTTTTATTCGGAACGAGACAGGGTTCTTCGTACCCGATCAAAGGGTGCAGAACTGTTTAAACTTCTCGACAATGCAATAGAAAGAACCTCAAGAAAACTTAATAATCAGCAGGAAGATTTACGTAAATGTGCTGATAGAGATGAGTTAAGAATTAAAGCCGAACTGATAACAGCAGCACAGTATAAGCTTGAAAAAGGCTTAAGTGTGTACGAGGTTGAAAATTATTACGATAACAACAATATAATGAAGATTTTTGTTGACCCTGCACTTACACCTTCTCAGAACTCTCAAAAGCTTTACAAGGAATACAAAAAAGCCTGCACAGCTGAGAATATGCTTATAAGACTTATTGAAGAAGGCGAACAGGATTTAGACTACCTTAAGAGTGTTAAGGATTTGCTTGAACGTTCAACTCTTGAAAGGGAGTTTAGTGAAATAAAAGATGAACTTATTTCCCAAGGCTTTATTAAACCTAAAAAATCGGGGAAAAAGCAAATAAAAAAACAGGCTTTGCCCCCTCTTGAGTTTAAAACAAGTCAAGGCCTTACCGTACTTGTTGGTAGAAATAATATTCAGAACGATAAATTAACTTTTAAAATGGGTAAAAAGGGGGATATGTGGCTTCATGCCCAAAAATGTCCCGGTTCTCATGTGCTTCTTCTAAGTAATGGCGGCGAAATTCCGGATGATGCAATTGTTGAAGCTGCGGAGATTGCTGCATATTATAGTTCTGCAAAGGACGGTACTGTTGTTACAGTTGACTATACTGATGTTAAAAATATTAAGAAACCCAATGGCTCAAAGCCGGGATTTGTGGTTTATTACACTTACTATTCTGTTAATGTTAAGCCTAAAAAAGATTTATAAAGACAAAAAACAACTCCTTAAAAAAGGAGTTGTTTTTTATCTTTATGCTTCAGTTAAGTGAATTATGAATGAAATTCCGTCACCCTTAGGTCTGTGGGTTAGGTTAAGGCCTGCATTCATAAGGAATGCACCACTGTAGGTTTCACCTGTATCCTCGATTTTGTAAATCTTTTCGGGGTCAAGACCTTTAAGCTTTAATAAGAAGAAGTCATCATAAGGAAGTTTTATGTGAACAACTGTAACAAGAGCTTCTTTCTTATCCTCGCTTACAAATTCCCAAGCAACCTTGAATTCGTTTTCAAAAGGCGTTATGAGTCTGTAAAGCTCACCATAATGAATAACATCATAATATTTGTGGTATTCCTTGACTTGCTCTTTAATTTCAGCTATTTCTTCTTCGGTAAGTTTATCAGGGTCAAGCTCGTAACCGAACGAGCCCCAAAGAGCAACATTCTTTTTAGTTTCATAATTTGCTCTTCTGCTTGCGGAAACGTGTGCACCCATTGTGGAAGCAGGGTAGCAAAGGGATGTACCGAATTGAATTGTAAGTCTTTCAATGGGATCGGTGTTGTCACTTGTCCATATCTGAGGTGAGTAGTAAAGCATACCGGGATCGAATCTTCCGCCACCTCCGGAGCAGTTTTCAAGAAGTAAATCCGGGAAATCTGTTGTGAGTCTGTCCATGATTTCATAAGTACCAAGAACAAAGCGATGGAAAACTTCACCCTGTCTTTCAGGGGGGAGCTGTGCACAGGAAACCTCTGTGAGGTTTCTGTTAAAGTCCCATTTAACATAGTCGATATTGTTTTCGGAAAGGATTTTGTGCATCATTGAGTAGATGTGATCACGAACCTCTTTCCTTGAATAGTCGATTACATACTGCGTACGGGCAATTGATTTATCTCTTCCTTCTGTGTGTAAGCACCAATCAGGGTGTGCTCTGTAGATATCAGAATCGGGTGAAACCATTTCCGGTTCAAACCAAATACCAAATTTAAGACCTAAATCATTAACCTCTTTAATAAGACCTGAAAGACCATGCTTGAGTTTGTATTCAGCAACAAACCAGTCACCGAGTGAGGATTTGTCGTCGTCGCGTTTGCCGAACCAACCATCATCCATAACAAGCATTTCAATACCCATATCTTTGGCGTGACGTGCAAAAGAAACGAGCTTGTCGTGGTCAAAATTCATTCCAGTTCCTTCCCAGTTATTAATGAGGAGGGGGCGTTTTGCTTTTTTCCATTTACCACGCACAAGGTTGTTGGAATAAAGTCTATGGAACATACGACTCATTTCGCCAATACCTTTGTTGGTGTAAATCATAACTGCTTCAGGTGAATAGAATTCTTCACCGGGATTAAGTAGCCAATTAAAGCCTTCGGGATTAATACCCATAACAAGACGAGAAGATGCGAAACCATCTACCTCAACATCAATTGAAAAGTTGCTGCTGTATACAAGGTTGAAACCATAGCAATCACCATACTCTTCAGTTGCACCCTTTTTTACAAGTGCAGTAAAGGGGTTGTGGTTGTGACTTGATGATCCTCGTTTACTTTTTATGGATTGTATACCACGGTGTAATGGGTATCTGTCTACAGCACGTTCTTTTACCCATCTTCCGTAAAGGCCAAGCATATCATAGTCGTAGCCGGGTAAATCTACGCAAAGGGAATGTATTGTATCAATGTAAAATGGCTTGTCTGAGGGGTTTTCAACTTTAACACTTCTTGTTATTGCACCCTTTTTCTCAAAAACTGTGTAAATAAGAGTTGCTTTTACACCGGTAACTTTATCTTCTGTTACAACTTCCAGAGTTTGTGCTTCACCATCTTCATCAACATAAAGAGATGGGAGTCCGGGAAGGGCTTTTTTTCCTTCATAAATCTCGTGACTTACATATCTTAAATCTGTAACTTTATTACCGTCACTGTTTTTTACTGCAAATGCAGATAAGCGGAAATCACCTGCACCAAATGTGGAATATTCCATAGGTGTTACATCAGGAGAAAAGTTGAAAACTCTCGCTGAAGGGCTGTCGGGACAGAATGATGCAAACCCCGGTCTTATACGAAGGGATTCAACATCTGTGTCCGGAATGGGGGCACCGTAGTAATAATGTACAAGGTAGTTGCCTTCAAAAATGCCGAAAATGTATGTGGAGCTATATGTATCGAGTTTGAAAATGTTTGTATCTTTACAAAACTTAATTGCCATATTATATCACCTTAATTTTTCTCAATGTTATATGCATTTACACCTTGAATGGTGAAATTGTTATTGCCTATTTCTGTGTTAACAATTTCGATTTTGAGAGCGGTTGCCGTAGTTCGCTCAACAGAAATATTTTCGTTAAATATAAGTTTATCGGTATGTATAAGCTTGTATTTCCCGTCAACCTCAGCATAAATGTTGTATTGTCTTACGCTTGTTGTTTTTTCATTAATGAAAACAGTGTTGAAGGTTTGTTCTTCTCCGAACCTGAATTCTATGAAGTCACCTTGTTTCCCTTGGAATGCACCCATTGAAGCTTCAACGGTATCAACCTCTTGGCCGTTTATAAGAACGGTTTCTGCATTGTTTACAATGTCAACAATTTTTTCGCTGCCACAAGAGGAGAAAAGACAAATTATAAGGAAAATGCTTAAAATCGAAAGCAAGCTTTTTTTCATAATAAACACCTTATTCCGAAAGTTCGGAAACCTTTCTCAATTGTCTTGGAATATCAATTTGTTGTGGGCATTTTTCTATACAAGCTTTGCAGTCAAGACAGTGTGTAGCTTTTTGCTCATCGTTTATTAAAGAATAGTGCTTTGTGAAATCTTCAGTGTTTCTTGTTTTGTTGTATTCGTTGTAAGCCTTAAAACAAGCAGGTATATTAATTCCTGCAGGGCAGGTTTCAACACAGTATTTACAATCAGTACAAGGAATTGCAAAATTCTTTCTGAAGAGTATGTTAGCTTTGTCAATCGCCTCTTGTTCAATGTCGGTAAGGGGCTTACATTCTTCAAAGGTTTTAATGTTATCTGCAACCTGTTCGTATGTGGACATACCACTGAGAGTAACCATAACATTGGGAAGCTGTGCAACATATCTTAAAGCATAAGATGCAGCAGACGCATCACCAAGTTCTTCAAATACCTTTTTTGCTTCATCGTTAAGTGTGTGTAAAGAGCCGCCACGAACAGGCTCCATAACAATACAGGGAATATTTCTTTCAGCAAGAGCCTCATAGTATGCTTTAGCATTCTGGTTTTCCCAGTCATAATAGTTGATTTGGAGCTGAACAAAATCCCATTTGTATTTATCAATAAGTTTTAAGAAAAACTCTAAATCACCATGGTAAGAAAAGCCGAGGTGTTTGATTTTACCAAGTTTTTTCTGTTCTGAAAGGTATTCGTAGGAGTTATCATCTTCAAAGACTTGCATGTTATCACGATTAACTGCGTGAAGAAGATAAAAATCAAAATAATCAACACCGCATTTTTCAAGCTGCCCTTTGAAAATTTCTTCGGTGTTTTTTTCTTTGTCTTTAATCAAACCACTTGGGAGCTTTGTTGCAAGGTTGAAAGTGTTACGAGGATACCTGCTTAAAACCTCTTTTACAAATTGCTCTGAATCGCCACCGTGGTAAAAATAAGCGGTGTCATAGTAGTTTACTCCGGATTTCATTGCCAAATCAATTAGTTTGAATGCTTCCTCTCTGTCAATAATCTCACTATTTTCTTCTTTTTTAGGTAATCGCATAAGTCCGAAACCCAGCTTGGAAATGCTTTTGTCGATAGAACTAAAATTGCTGTATTGCATAATCAAAACTCCTATCATGATTATATAGGATGATTATACAATACAGCAGCTAGTCATTTCAAGTGAATTTAAAAGAATGTTTCTATAATTTTATTACATGTGTAAGGGGAGTATCTGAAATAATCCAAATGCCCTTCTTTTATGAAATAATCGTGTTTTTTTCTCGGGTAGTCTGCATCGAAGGAATCCACAATAATAAGTTTTACCTTCATTTTTTCCGGGATTATGCTTTTTATATATACACTGGTTTGTTGCCCATCAAAAACGGATGGTGTGTATTCTGCTAATCCCGCAAGGTTAGGTGTTAATTCAACAAAAATTCCATAATTTTCAACACTACGTACAATACCGCTGACGGTTTCACCAATGTGGAATTTTTCTGCATTTTCTTCCCAGGTGCCCAGAAGCTCTTTGTGGGAAAGTGTTGCTCTATTATTTTCGTCAAAGCTTTTAACCACAACCTTTATATCATCCCCCACATCAAACCTTACGTTTGGGTGCGGTATTCTAGACACCGAAATATTGTCTATTGGCAAAAGTGCATTTACACCGCAACCTATATCACAAAAGGCACCAAAATTTTCAAGGTGTGTGATTCTTGCAGTAATAATATCACCCGCTGATACTGTTGATGAAAATTCGTTTTGGAATTCCTTTTGAATTTTTCTTCGACTTAAATATGCAGTTTTTTTCTCGCCTGTAAAAAGGATGTCTTCAATTATAAATCTGACAGGTTTATTTACTCTTGCGATTATCGCAATATCTTTAGTAGTACCTTCTTTAATTCCTATTGCACACTCTTCTCGGGGAATTATTCCGTGAATAAAACCAAAATCTATATGTAAATTGTGATCTCTGTCACAGTAAGCAGCACGTGCTTCCAACGGCACTTTTTCTATGTATGCTTTGTAAAAAAAATCATAAGATGACAGATAGCGTATATTGTCCGGTGTGTTGATTAAAAATCCTTCGGGAAGATATTTGTTCATTTCTTAATCACCTAGCTTATTTATTTTTATTTTTCTTTAACTACTCTTTAATTTTATGTAAAAGTATGTTACAATATTTCAATAAATTTAAAGTTGGAGGAGTTTTGGTGGATATTCGGGTTGGCGATGTTCTTGAAATGAAAAAACAACATCCTTGCGGTTCAAAAGAGTTTACTGTTTTGCGCTCGGGGATGGATTTTCGTTTGCATTGTAACGGTTGCGGCAGAGAGTTTTTAATTCCTCGTTCAAAAGCAGAAAAAAATATAAAAAAAGTAACAAGGGAGAATACCGATGATTGATAAACTCCAACAGGTCGAAGAACGTTTCGAAAGAGTTAATGAGTTGTTGTGTTTGACCGAAACAGTTTCAGACCAAAGCAAATACGCCTCTTTAATGAAGGAACTTAAAAATTTAACCCCTTTAGTTGAGACATACAGAGAATATAAGAAGGTTGTAAATGACGGTGAAGCTGCAAAGGAAATGCTTCTTGATAAACCTGATAAAGAGCTTAAAGAAATGCTTGAACTTGAAATAGAGGAATGTAAAGAAAAGGCAGAAGAGCTTAACGAAAAACTTAAAATTTTACTTTTACCCAAAGATCCTAACGACGATAAAAACGTTATTATTGAAATTCGTGCAGGTGCAGGCGGTGAAGAGGCAGCACTTTTCGGTAACTCTCTTTTCAGAATGTATTCTATGTATTCTGAGGGACGTGGCTGGAAACCGGAGGTTTTATCAATTAACGAAACAGGCTTAGGTGGTATTAAAGAAATAAGCTTTATGATAACCGGCGAGGGTGCGTATTCACGCTTTAAATTTGAAAGTGGTGTTCACCGTGTTCAGCGTGTGCCTGAAACTGAATCAGGTGGCAGAATTCATACATCAACAGTAACAGTAGCTGTTCTTCCTGAGGCTGAAGAGGTTGATATTGCTATTGATCCTACAGATTTGCAGATTGATACTTTCCGTTCAAGTGGTGCCGGCGGTCAGCATGTTAATAAAACAGAGTCTGCTATTCGTATAACTCATATACCCACAGGCACAGTAGTTGAATGTCAGGATGAAAGAAGTCAGCATAAAAACAGAGATAGAGCAATGAAAATACTTCGTTCCCGTTTGCTTGAAGCAGAAAGGGAAAAACAAAATGCAGAAATTGCAGATGAACGCCGTTCCCAAGTTGGTACGGGTGACAGAAGTGAAAGAATCAGAACATATAATTTCC
>JAZSBI010000023.1:0-2702 GCA_045602345.1 Acutalibacteraceae bacterium
CATTGAATTGTCGGCAAATGCCTTTATCTTTTGACAGGCTGCCTTAAAGCTTTCGGGAGTATTATTTACAACTACACCGGGCATAAATTTATTGAATCTTACATTGTTGTCCCAACCAACAGAAATATTTGGATAATACGGGATATTAAGTGTAGGTGCAATGGTAGTTAAATTAGAAATATAGTTGTTTGCTACATCGGTAAAATCTCCGTCAAAATCAGTTATACCGCCCCAATTGTAGTTTGTTGCTGAGTCGGCACCAAGAAAATCGTACATTTGAGAGGAGATAACTCCTTTTTGTGAATCTTCATCCTTGAGCCAGTTGAAAACACGGTCCCGCCAGTGCACAAATTGGAGGTGAAGTCCCTTGAAGCCTGCATCAACTACCTTTTTTCGGAACTGTTCAATTGCCTTTTTACATTCGTCGCTTGTACCAAATGAGCGTATAAAGTTGTCAATATCAAAAATCATATATACAGGGCAACCATCTATGCAGTAGTAGTTGTCCCGTTTGAAATACTTTTCAATTGTTCTATCACAGATTTCAGAAAAGATTTTTGGTGTAACTACGCCACTCCAGATAACTGTTGATAAATCTCTGTCTGAATTTCTTTTATCCCAAAGGTGGGTTGCATCGTGGTTTGCCCACATAAGACAGAATTTCATTTGGGTGTTATTCTTTGCCTTTAAAAAGCCATCATTAAGGCAGTTTTCTAAAAAAGGTCTGTTATCATACCAGTACCAATCGTAAATAAATACATTTACTCCGTGAGAAACAGCGCAGTCAATCTGCTTTTCCATAACGGTGCTGTCTGCCTCGTTTTCATATCCCCAAAGAGGAATACGGGGCCAACGACAACCCTCGTAGCCCTTGTCGGTCATTGCTTTTACAGTTTGCCACTCACCAATGCCCTCGGGCCAGAATATGCGTGTGCGAGGCTCATCGCCTGTGTAAGATGGCCACACAAAGGCCGCAATATCATATTTTTTCATAAACACACCTCACAGTGAATATTGCTTCTGTAAAATTATACCACAAGAAAACAAGTGTTGTAAAGATTTAACCGGGTAAAGCAGTGCGCTTTACCCGGTTGGTGGTGTGTTACAAATATATCAAAAAAATTTAATTTTCACAGTTAAAAAAGCATCTTATAAGACAGGCAGTGGATGTTACTGTAAGGAAAAAGAAGAAAAGGAGCGCACCTGTAACGATAGCTCCGATTACGCTGGCTATAGCAAACTCAATGTTAAGCGATACAATTGCAAGTAGTATTGTGCCCACAACGCCCGAAAGGAGCGCTGTAATTATACTGCATAAGCCCTCACAGCACCCATCTCGGTAAATAGCACCTGAAATAAGCGTTAACCCAAGGTAAGCAACAGCAATAACTAAAAGCGCCTGTAAAAATGCAGGTGCGAGGGTGATAGTACCTGTTATTCTGAGAAAAGCTGTAACTATACCTACAATAAGACTCACCACTACAGCTATAAAGGTACAGCCGGGACGGCAGCCTCTGCATGATGTTGACATAAAAATCACCTCCCACACCATTCTATGCAAAACGGTTTGAGAGGTGAGGGGTAGAGCAGCTTACCTTGAATTTTATTCAAGTGGAATCATAAAGCAAAGTGATGCTATGCTCAATATTGCTATACAGCTTTTTAGAAATGACTGAATAATCAGCTTAGCAGATACACTATCATTTTTATTTACAGATGCCTTATACATTCGCTTTTTAAGTTTAAAATATCGTAGATAATGGGTTGTATCACAAATTTTAGCATATTTCTTTCTTAAATAGCCATATTCCACAATATTTTCTACAATTATGTTGTAAAAAACAAAAATCGCAATATGTACGAACACGGTTATAAAAACAGCAGAATCGTCAATTAAAAAATTGAAAATGATGCTTAATGCAACCAAAACAAGCTGGATTATAATAACGATATTGTTTATAAAAATAATTTTTTTCATTTGTTCAGTTTTCTTGGGCAAATTCATTTTATCATCCACCGCCTTAAGCTTATTATACTACTAAATGAATAGGTTTTCAATTCTAATAAACCATTGCTCTCGCAATGGAAAAAAATCCTCGTTCCGAAGAACGAGGATTTTTTGGTGGAGACGGTCGGGATCGAACCGATGACCTCTTGAATGCCATTCAAGCGCTCTCCCAGCTGAGCTACGCCCCCGTGTTTTGAAGTGATAAGTAATAGTGAAGAGTGAATAAGTGGGATGTGTAAAAATAAGCTTAAATCACTTTCTTCTGTGGGTGATTATATCATTATAACTAAACTCAGTCAAGAACAATTGAAAATTTTTTAATATACTTTTATTTTCAGGGCAAACTACAATAAAACAAAAACGAAAGGTGATATTATGATAGAACAAGATACAATAAGACTTTTGCGTGAATGTGATGCAGGTGTAAAAATGGGTGTTTCGTCTATTGACGATGTGCTCAAATATGTCAAATCTGAAAGACTTCGCAAAGACCTTACGGATAACAGAGAAGAGCATTGTAAACTTGATAAGGATTTGCAGGAATTACTCGACCAATACCACGATGACGGTAAAGACCCAAATCCAATGGCGAAAAGTATGTCGTGGATGAAAACAAATATGAAGCTTGTAATGAACGAATCTGACCACACTATTGCTGATTTGATTACGGACGGTTGCAATATGGGTGTAAAAA